>JANRLS010000248.1:0-43489 GCA_033762315.1 Pirellulaceae bacterium | reverse complement strand
CGTCGCCCTGATCCTCTCGCTGCAAACCGACCTGCTTGATAGCCAACCGATCACCACTGTCGAGACACTGGTCAGAAACGCCAACTTCTTCCACATCGACAATCTGAACGATCCGCGCGCCACCCCCGTCATGCCGCCGGCGACTCCCGACAACGTAACGGCGATCGGCCCGCATTCGCTCTGGCTCGCGCGAAATTCCACGCAAGGCATCACCTATGCCGAGCTGGTGCATCCCGCGGACCTCGTGGCGACCGAGCTCGATTCTTCGGATACCACCACCGGCTGGCGGCGCGTTCGCACGAAGATCTTTCCCGAACGGCTCGAAAAAGGGGTCATTCGCCGCGCCCGCCTGTGCGGCTGGTTTTTGCCTTCCGAGAACGACGAGCAAGTCGCCGCGCGGGTTGCCCGGCAGTACCTCGGCGAGCCACTGCCGCTAACGACGTAAATTCGAATGGAGTGACTGCATACCTACTCCACCACCGATACTTGCCATGCCAAGCTCCCCTATCTTTTATGCCGACAATAGCGACCCCGAAATGCAGCGGGCGTATGAATCGGCTCGACAGACGTTTCGCTATTTCTGGCGCGAGCTCTCGTGGGAGCGGCGGCGAATTGTCCCCGCGCTCGACATGTCAGCCGTGAAGGTCCCCTTCACCGACGCCACGTCCGGTTCGCGCTCGCTGGGAGATTCCGACGTCGAGCACATGTGGCTTTCGGAGGTCGATTTCGACGGCGTCTCGATTCGCGGAACGCTGCTCAACGATCCACATGCGCTGACCTCGGTTTCCCAGGGGGATGAAGTGGCCGTAGCGCTCCCCAACATCAGCGACTGGATGTATTCCATCGGTGGCGAGGCGTATGGGGGCTTTTCGGTGAATCTTCTCCGCTCGCGCATGGACCGCCGGGAGCGCCAGCAGCACGACAATGCCTGGGGACTCAACTTCGGCGATCCCGCGCGGGTCCGCATCGTGCCCGAGCCCAAGCCGGCGGGGGGCTTTCTTCAGAGCCTGTTCGCCAAGCCGACGCCGCCAGCGCAGCCTCCTGACGAACATCCCATGTCCGCGGCAATGGCCGGCAAGCTGCAAGAGCAACTCGCCACCAATCCCGGCCTCGTCTCGATGAAAGACGACCGCGGCTGGACGTTTCTCCATACCGAGGCGCTTGCCGGCAACTTGGCGACCGTGCAAGTGCTGCTGGCTGCCGGCGCGAACCCGCGCGAGCGGACGCCGCATGGCCTCTTGCCGCGCGATTTGGCCCTGTCGCTTGGTTGGAATCAGGTCGCAGCGATTTTGCCCGCGCGATGACTCGGTCGCACTTTTCAAACCTCACGCCGGCGGCTGCTCGCGCACCAGTTGGCTGATCTGTTTGAACTCCGGCGTGCCGGCCCGGCCGCACCACTCGAATAGCGCGGCCTCGACGGTCGTCAGCGTCGCCCCGGCGGAATCCATCCGCCGCAGAGCGATCTCGTGGTCGAGCATGCCGCGGGCCGCCACCGCGTCGGCCGCGACAAAGACCCGAAAACCCTCGCCGAGCAAGTCATGCACCGTCTGCGACACGCAAACATGCGTCTCCAGGCCGCACACCAAGATCTTCCAAATCCCACGCGCCGATAGCCCCTGAAACAGTTCGCCCCGCTCGCCGCAGCTAAAGGCCAGCTTGGCCGGAATCGCATCGAGCCGCTGGGCCAGCACCGCCGTCGTCGGCCCCAGCCCTTGCGGATACTGCTCGGTCGCCAGCACCGGCAGCCCCAGAATTCTTGCCGCGTCAATTAGCCGGCGGATGTTCCACACCAACCTCTCGCCCCCCGGAACCAGCGGCAGCAGCTTCGCTTGCACATCAACCACCAAGAGCGCGCTATCGTCCCGGTTCATCAGCTCCGGGCTGCGAGCGAGGGACGTTGAACTTGGAGGCGCTAAATTAGTCACGTCCATGAGCATACCGCTCGCCGCGAGGGCACGGAAGCGGCGCGCCGTCGGCAGCGCGCCGGCGAGCCCCGACCGTTGCCAATTACCACGGGGCTGATACATTACCAATTCCATCAATTTGCGGAGCTGATCCTTACAGGCTCGCCGATGACCTCTCCACCAGCCCCCGCGGAATCGCATCCCGCGACCGAGCACTTCGCGAGCGAAATCGATGCCCTGCGCGACGTCGGGGCGATGTTCTGGCAGCGCGGCTGGAGCGTCGGCACCAGCAGCAACTACAGCGTGGTCGTTAGCCGCGATCCGCTGGAGCTATTGGTCACCGCTAGCGGTAAAGACAAAGGCCGCCTCGGCCGCGGCGATTTCGTCCGCATCAATGCCGCTGGCAAGCCAACCGCCGAGGGGCAGCCGAAATCGTCGGCCGAGACGCTGCTGCACGTCGTCGCTGCCCAGCAGCCCGATGTCGGCGCGGTGCTGCATACTCATTCCATTTGGAGCACGCTCCTGTCCGACCTGTTTTTCCCCCAGGGGGGCTTCGAAATCGCCGGCTACGAAATGCTCAAGGGGCTGGCCGGCATCGGCACGCACGAAACCAGCCAGTGGGTTGAAATTTTCGACAACACCCAAGACATCCCCGTCCTCGCCGAGCAGGTCCGCGACCGCCTTGCCGACCCCACCGAGCCCCTTACGCACGGCTACCTGATTCGCAAGCACGGCCTGTACACCTGGGGCCGCGACCTCGAAGAAGCCCGCCGGCACATCGAGATTTTCGAGTTCCTGTTCGAGTGCGTCGCCCGCCGGATGATTCTCAGCGGGGAACTGAAGGCTGGCGGCGTGTTGTAGAGCGACCCCAAGAATTATCAGTGGAGATCAACGATGGCCCGTATCCGCATCCAAGACGAAAACCGTGAAATCACCGATGTCGCCGAAATTCGTGAGTTCCTCAAGCCCTTCGGCATCTGGTACGAAAAGTGGGACGTTGCCGGCCGCCTCCCCGCCGAAGCGACGAACGAGCAGATTTTGGAGACCTACGCGCCCGAAATCGAACGGCTCAAGAAGGCGGGCAACTTCGTGACGGCCGACGTGATCAACGTCAGCCCCGCCACCCCCGGCCTCGACGGGATGCTCGCCAAGTTCAGCAAGGAACACACCCACAGCGAGGACGAGGTCCGGTTCACCGTGAAGGGTGCCGGCATCTTCCACATTCACCCGAAAAACGGCCCCGTTTTCGGCGTGCAAGTCGAGACGGGGGATCTCATCAACGTCCCCGCCGGCACGCAGCACTGGTTCGATCTGTGCAGCGACAAAACGATCCGCTGCATCCGCCTGTTTCAAGACATGTCCGGCTGGACGCCGCACTACGTCGAGCAGAGCATCCACGAGCGCTACACCCCCCTGTGCCTCGGCCCCGCCTATCTGCAGCCCGCCGCCAACTTGCAGCCGGTGGTGAAGCTGTGAACTTCTCCGGTCGCGGCATCCTGCTCGATATCGAAGGGACCACGTCGAGCGTCAGCTTCGTGTACGACGTGATGTTTCCGTTCGTCCGCCGCGAGCTCGACTCGTTCCTCTCCGCCCGCTGGAATGACCCAGCGGTGATTGCCGCGACCGACCTGATTGGCCGCGACGCGGGCCATGCCGATTTCCGCGGCCGGCTCGACGAACCCGCCGCCCGCATTTTCATCGAAGAACTGGTCGCCAAACTGATGGACGGCGACTCCAAAACCACCGGCCTCAAGCTACTGCAAGGACTCATTTGGGAGGCCGGTTTTCAGAGTGGCGAGCTTTTGGCCCATGTCTATGACGACGTTCCCCCGGCTCTCTCCGTCTGGAATGCCGCCGGAATCGACGTGCGCATTTACTCGTCCGGCAGCGTGCAGGCCCAAAAACTGTTTTTCGGCCACTCCATCGCCGGCAACCTCCTCGGCCAGTTTCGCGGCCACTACGACACGACCGTCGGCTCCAAGAAGGAGGCGGCCAGCTATCGCCACATTGCCGGCGACTTTGGTCTCCCGCCAGTTGAAATCCTGTTCCTAAGCGATATCGTCGCTGAGCTCGATGCCGCTCGTGACGCCGGTTTCACCACCGCCCTTTGCCTGCGTCCCGGCAATGCCCCAGCCCCCGCCAGCCGCGGCGCGCCGCATCCCACGCTTGCCAGCTTCGCCGAAGTTCAAGTCGGCGGCACCGCTCGTTAGTTCGTCTTCTCGCGGGTCAGCGTACAAGACCGCGTGATCGTCGAGCCACTTAGATACGTCAACTTGGCGAGCCAGGAGTTCTGGTTCATCGGCACGGCAACCGTCACCGTCACCTGGTCGGTCGAGGTCAAAATCGTGGACGGGGAGACCGTGATCGTCGCCCCCGTAAGGAACGACGCATCGAGCACCGACTTGGCGGCGCTCGTCGCGCTGGCGGCGGTCGCGCCGGGAATAATCGCCGAGCGGCACCCCTGATAGGCGGCGTTGGCGGTCGCATTCAGGGCCTGATTCGCGCGGGCGAATTCAATCGCCCCCAGCATGAACATGAAAAAAGCCCCGCACACCAGGGCGAATTCCACCGTGGTGGCGGCGCGACGCTGCGCGCGCTCGCGATGACGATGATTCTGGCCAGTTGGCGACATGGGGCGGACATCCTTCGGCAGTCGGAAGGGGAACTACTTCGTCAGCACGACCGGCAGCGAATAAGCCAGATCCTTGAAGGCCGCATCGAGGGCGGCGGCATTCGAGGCGTAGTAAAACTTACCCCCGGTCATCGCGGCGATCTGCTTGGTGGTCGTCTGGTCGGCGTTTTGCAGGAAGCAAATGCAATGGATCGTAATCTTCTCGGCCGCGGCGTCGGCCGCCGCCAGCAGCGGGTCGCGCCCCTGGTTCCATTGACCATCGGTCATCAAAATCATCACCTTCTTGGCATAGGGCTTCACGTTCGCCCCGTTCAGAACGGTGCGTGCCTGGTCGATCCCCACCGACATGTTCGTGCCGCCCAGCATGACGTTCTTCGAGCGGGAATTGATGGCGGCATACACGGCGTTCATGTCGGTCGAAAGCCCGAGGTCGGTAACCACCGCCGGCGAAGTTTGTCCGGTCAGCGAGTATTCGGTCGTGCTTTTGCCGATCTCCGAAGCCCAAGTGACCACGGCCACCCGCGGCGGATAGTTGCTCGTTTTCAGGATGCCGCAAAACGAGTTGATCGCCGTGTCGAGCGACTCCCAGCGACTGCCTGCGACTGGGTCGGTTTTGATCCCTTGCACCCAGTCGAGCAAAATCGGCGGGGGGTAGCTCCAGGTCGTTCCGGTCTGGTCAAAGCACATCGAATGCGAGCGGTCGAGCGCCAGGCACACCTCGACCGCGAAGGCCGAGGCTTCGGACGTGTTACTCAGCGTGACCGACGACGTGCCAATCAGCGGCGCGAAAAACAGCCCCACGCTCCCATTCGAGTTGCCGCCATTCAGCGAGCCGATGACTTGCATCGCTTGCGACGGCTTCGCCCCCGGCACGAATTTCCAAGTCCCGTCGGCTTGCAGTTGCGACTGCCCGAGGGTGATATCCGAGCTCTTCAGCGCCATCGCCTTGCCGTTGACGCTATTCAGGGCGGCCATGTCGATCGCCGCCTGGATCGCCTGGGCATCGGTCTTCCCTTGTACCAGGGCCGAAGTTCCCGCCTTCGCCGCCCCGTCGCAGGCCGCCTTAAGCTGTGTCTGGGCGAGCTGAATGTAGGCCAGGTCGATCGAGAACGCCGCCATCGCGATCAGGATCACCAGAAACACCGCCACCATCACGATGATCGCGCCCCGGCGGCGGGACGGCTGCAAGCGCTGCTTGGATCGAATCATGGATCGAGGCTCCGGCGACATGTTGTTGCGGTTCAAGGCTCTGGCGCGGTGTGCTACAGCTTGGCGGTCGTCACCACCGCCGTCAGCGAAGGTCCGCTGAGATAGCCAAACGAGGCCAGGTTGGCGGTCAAGGGAACGGTACAGGTCACCACGATCTTCGTGCCCACCGGCGTCGAACTGGTCACGGCCGGACTAAAGCTGACGGTGGCCGACTTGATCCCCAGGCTGGTCAGCACTTGCTGGGCCCGGGTATTGGCGGTGGCCGAGGTTCCCCCGGTGGCCGAGGCGACGTTTGCCCCCTCGTAGGCCGCGCAAGTGATGGCGTGTTGCACGAACAAGGCATTGCTCGTTTCGATCACCCCCAGCACCAGCGTTAAGAGGAGCGGCAGGCAAATGGCGAATTCGACGGCCGCCGCGCCGCGGCGCTTTCGTTGGCAATTTCGTAATGTTCGAGTACGGGGCATGGTGGTCCTCATTCGCCGGGGCGCGATAAGTTCAGTTCCGCGAGCCGGTGCATCGTCCGCAGATGGACGAGATACTGCTCGAGCGTGAACGTTCGCCCGGAGCGCACGGTCAAATTGCGGCACGTCGGCTCCTGGGGAAAGTTCGCCTCCAGCCGGGCCGCCGCGTCGGGCCCCCCCAAGGCGAGAATGCCAGCGACGTTGTGCGACTCGACCAGTTGGTGAATCAACTCGCGCCCGGCGGCAAAATGCACCAGCCGTTCGAGCCGGTCGTAAATTTCGGGCTGCTCGCGCAGCTCGCGCGTCAGGCGAATTCCCGCCGGCGTGCGGAGCAGCTTCAGCAGCGGATGCGACTCGCTCAACAGCGGCGACGCCCCCAGCTCCTTCGCGGCGACATCGAATCCCCGCTGGGCCAGCCGCGCCAGGGCCGGCCGCAAATCCTCGGCGGTCAGCAAGTCTCCCGGCTCATGGCTGGGCAGCTTGGCGACGTGCTCGACCACGATCTGCCGCACCTCGGGCCACGGCGGCGTGGCCGCCAGGGCAGAATTGCCGAGCAGCAACGCACCCGCCACCAGCGCCGAGCCGAGCCAGCGGGTTGTCGAGCGAAGGCGGAAGCTCATGACCGGGCTCCGGATGTTCCAGCACGAATGCGCGGCGACCCCGCGCTGCTTTCTGACTCATTGAAAACCTAGTTCACCCCCTTTCGTGAGCTTGAAGATTTTTGCCTCCAAGTGGCGGAATTTCGGGCGATTATTGGTCCATCTGGCCGGAATGCGCCGAATATGCCGGTCCCCTCCGCTCCACCGCGGGCGAATTCGCGGGCCAGCCCGCACCGCTAGCACTGGACATTGCTTGCCCCCAGCAGCCGAGGCGCTAGGATAGACCAGAACCACCACTCGCCCGCTCGCGTAGCGGGGGTGCGGCGAGCCGAGCGCTCGCCATTCGTCGCTCCACGAGGGAGCCTTGCCGCGCACGATCGCGCTGGCCGCTTCAATATCCCATCGAGGAGTCTCGGGAACATGGTCGCTCTGCATCGTCCGGTGTTTTCGGTGCTGCTACTGTCGGGAAGCTCGGCCGCCTGGGCCGATGTTCCCCGTGTTCACTTCGACATGCCCTATGCCATCGCCTGCCGCGATGTCACCCCGCCCGACCTGGCGGCGGCCGATCCTAGCCAGCGGCTGGTCGAGGCCAGGTTCGAGATTTCGTCGCTCTTGCTCTCCGGCCGCGAGCAAGACCTGACGCAATACTTCATTCGCATCGACAGCCCCCGGCGGACGCTGTCCGTGATCGATTACCTCCCGCAAACCCTGCACGAAAGCCCCCTCGCCAGCCCGATCGTGATGCAGCGCTCGCGCGAGTTCGGCGGCAAGATCGGCATCAACCTGTCGGGCAAATACGAAGTCCTCCCCAACCTGGGCCCTGGCGCTGAAATCGGCGAAAAGCACGGCTCCAGCGTGAAATACGAATTGCTCCCGCCGCTCGAAACGGTCGCCGCCAGCGGCACCTTGCTCCGCGGCGCGGGGGTGTTTTTCAAGCTCAAGTCGTCCCCCCGCCATCTGCTCGAAGGCTCGGGCGAATTCGCCCTGGTGCTGCGCGTTCGCCGCGAGTGGCGGGCCGACTACGTCCGCGTCCGCTGCGAAGCCGAGGGAATCCAGCGGGGGCTCTTCAGCTCGCTCGACGAAACGATCCGGTGCGGCGAGCGCGAGTTTCTCGTCGCCCTGTATCAGGAGGGGGACGACGCGGCCCGCCAATCGGCCGAGGACTTCGCCCGCAAGGAAGCCTCGCTCCGGACCGCCGCCCGCGCGAAACCACCCGCCAAATCGGCCGGCAAATCCGGCCCCAGCCGCCAGGATGGAGCCAGTTGGCTGCCGAATCTGCTGTATGGTCCCACCAGCGGCACGAAGCTCCCGCCCCACTCGTCCCCGCAATTGCAGCATGCCGCCGCCGACTTCGCCGCGGCCCGCGAGCGCATCGGCGGCCTGAGCGCCGTGGCCGAGTAAGCGGCAGGGATTTCGGATTCCGGAATCGGAATCGAGATTGCAAAATGCAGGATGCCCGAGCAGCGGACCCTGTTTTGAACTTTGCAATGGGAGATTTGCACTTCGCATTTTGCGATCCACCTCCGGACTGCTGTTTACCGCGACCATTGGTCGCGGATTTGACCTCTGTTCGGCGCGGGTCTCCCGACCCCGCCGCTGCTCTGACCGCAGGTCTCCGGCCTGCGCCGCGGCGGGAGACTTGCGGTCGGCGGGAGTGGCCCGGTCGGGAGACCGGGCCACAACGCGGTCCTCTCGGCTCGGCAGGCACCTCCCCTCCCGCGCCTCTCCCTCGCGCGCGTCCCCAGCCCTAGACCCCAGCCCTCTCCCCACTTTCCCTCAACTTCCGCGCATCCGGCATCCGAAGAGAACTGGGGATGCCTTGAACGAGGGGCTTCGCGCGCCTACGATTCCTCGCCCCCTTTCGCAATCTGCCGAGCGTTCGATGCCACTTCGCTGCTATCACTTTGGCTCGTCGGCGTGTCGCTGTACGAAGTGACGTCAGGCGTCGCTTCCCTCTTCTCGCAGCCTTGTTTTGCTTGTTCCCCCCCGGCCCGCCGATAGGGGGGCCGCTGGCCAGGAGTTCCCCGTATGGCTTCCGACCTTCGCCGCAAAGAGCAGCTTCCGGACCTGACCGACACCATCGTCGCCGGCTATCGGCAGGCGGGTTCGATCCACTATCTGGGGCATTGCCCGCTGCCGAACTACGATGAAATCGTGACTTGCCTGGAGGATCTCAAGGAGATTCTGTTTCCGGGGTATCGCCGCCGCGAGGGGCTGCACATCGGCAACGTCACCTATCACGTCGGCGACCTCATCGACGGCCTGCACGACAAGCTCACCCGGCAGATTGCCCGCGCCCTGCAGCACGAGGCCCGCGTCGTCGATAAATCGCAAGCCTGCGACGGCCCGCAAGACTACGAGGCCAAGGGGCAGGCGATGGCGATCACGTTTTTGGAGCAAATTCCCGATCTGCGCCGCCTACTCGCGCTTGATGCCCAGGCCGCCTACGACGGCGACCCGGCCTGCAAAAGCATCGACGAAGTGGTCTTTTGCTATCCGGGCTTCGAGGCAATTACCATCCACCGCATCGCCCACGCCATGCGGCGGCTGGGAGTGCCGTTCATTCCGCGGATGATCAGCGAATGGTCGCACCAACAGACCGGGATCGACATCCATCCCGGCGCGACGATCGGCCCGCACTTCTTCATCGATCACGGCACCGGCGTGGTGATCGGCGAGACATGCGACATCGGCGCGCACGTGAAAATCTATCAGGGGGTGACGCTCGGCGCGCTCAGCTTTGCCACCGATGGGGATGGCAACCTGGTGCGCGGCCACAAGCGGCATCCCACGCTGGAGGATGGGGTCGTCATCTATGCCAACGCCACGATCCTGGGGGGCAAGACGATCGTCGGCCACCATTCGGTCATCGGCAGCAGCGTCTGGCTGACTCATAGCGTCGAACCCCACACCACCGTCACGATGGAAAAGCCCAAGCTCCGCATCCGGGCCGAAATGCCCGACGAGCTGAAGCCCGAGCTGAACTACTGCATTTAAGTGGTCCATGCTGGAGCACAATCTTGCTCGACGGTAGGCCACCGGCATTCTGGTGAGAACCGAGCCGCGGGTTCTTCGCGGACCGCGAATGAGGCGGAATTCGTCTGCGAATTCCCACCTCCGAACCGTCATCTCCCCTTCGCTCTCCCTTTTGTTTCCGCCCGCTTCGACGTTCTGGCGGGTGCGGGGGGCGTACCGCGAGGCGGCGCTTAACTTGATTTTCCCCCTCGTTCTGCGATAGTTCAGGCAGCCCCTTTGCCGGAGAATTCGTCGTGGTCAATGCCCTGCTCGTGGTTTGTGCGGTGGCCCTGGGACAAGCCGAGGCCCAGCCGGCGGAAGGTGCCGCGGCGGAGCTGAAGGCCAAGGTGCTGCAACTGGTGCGGCAGCTGGAGAGCGACGAGCAGGCCAAGCGCGAAGCCGCCGAGAAGGAGTTGGTCGCGCTGGGACCCGAAGTGCTGGGTCTGCTTCCCAAAGTCACGCCGCGCACGCCGGCCGAGACGAAAAATCGCCTGGCGCGGGTCGAAAATGCCCTGATGAAGCTGGCGATCGAGGCGACCACCAAGCCGGCGGTGGTTTCGCTCGGCGGCGAGATGCCCGTTTCGCAGGCGTTCGCGGAGCTCGCCAAGCAATCGGGCAATAAACTGGTCGATTACCGCGAGCGGTTCAACCAGGAGCCGCGCGATCCGAAGATCAAGGTAGAACTCGATAAGGTGCCTTTCTGGCAGGCGCTCGACACCGTGCTCGATGCGGCCGAGTTGTCGATTTACAACTACGACGAAGAGCAAGCCGCCCTGGCCTATGTCGCCAAAGGGGAAGGGATGGGGCCGCGGGCCGGCAAAGGGGCCTATAGCGGCCTCTTTCGGCTGGAGCCGACAAAGATCGACGCCTCGCGCGATTTGCGCAACCCAACCAATCGCGCGCTCAAATTAACCGTCGATGCCGCCTGGGAACCGCGCGTGCGGCCGATTGTGCTCGAACAGCCGCTCGATGCGGTTTCGGCCACCGACGAAAGGGGCCAGCCGATCGAAGTCGATGGAAGCGAAGGGACACTGGAAGTTCCCGTCGAGGCAAACAACGCGGGGGTCGAGCTCGAAATTCCGCTGATGGCACCCGACCGGAGCGTGAAGCAACTGGCGACGATCAAGGGGAAGCTGACGGCCGTGGTGCTGGGCAAAGTCGAATCGTTTGAGTTCGCCGATCTCGAGAAGCTAAAATTGGCCGAGCAAGAGCGAGGCGGAGTCACCGTGATTCTCGAACAATGCCGCAAGAACGGCGACATTTACGACGTCAACATGCGGGTCCGGTTCGACAAAGCGAGCAACGCGCTCGAATCGCACCGGGGCTGGATCTACAACAACGTCTGCTTCATGACCGATCCGCGGGGGCAGCGCATCGAGAATGCGGGGCTGGAGGCGACGCTGCTCGATGTGAACGAAGTGGGATTGTCGTACAAGTTCGACCTGGGAGAAAAGGGAACCCCCGCCGGCCACAAGTTTGTCTATCAGACCCCCGCGGCAATCATTCGGATTCCGGTGGAGTTCGAGCTGAAGGGGATCGATTTGCCATGAATTGGCATGGCCCCCCCAGCTTGACTGGCGGGAACGTCAGAGTGCCCCCACGATTCGCCGCCATCCTGATTCACCTGCCGAACGAGCCGAGCGGGGGTCTTGAGCGGACTTCGCGACTGCTCACTCGAATCGGTCCGAGCGGAGTGCGACGATCGCCAGATTCTCCTCGCTCGCCTGCGGCACGGGATCCAGCTCGGAGGGTTCCAGTTCGGGCGGGTTCTCGTCCACCACTTCCTCGCCACCGGCCAGGCCGACGAGCACGCACGCATCGAGGAGCGACTCGGAGACAAATCGCCCCGGCCCCAGCACGCAACTGAGATTCCAGAGCGAGCGGTTGATGTTGTCCGAATACTGCGTGGGATCATTCCCCATGCCGGCGAACCACCCCATGTTGTCGGTGTTCGGCTCGGGGCGAAAGAAAAACGCCAGCCCGATGTAGATCAGCATCACTCCCGCCACCAAGGCGATGGACTGCCACAGCGGCAGCACTTTGAGCAGCGTCGGCAGGGCAATGGCATAGCCCACGGCGACCATCGCCGCCACCGCCAGCAGCTTCAGCAGCACGAGCCACGCCGGCTTGCGGCGGGTGACATACTCGGTGTTGATCTCTACCGTGCCGTGCTTGTCGTAGCTCCCTTGGCACTGGTATTCGGTGTACGAAAACATGGGCAAGCTCCGGGTGACGCGAAGAGTGTCGCATCGAAAACGTAGCACGCGGGGCCGTTTTAGGCCGGCAAACCCTCGCCAAAGCGCCCGTTTTCTCGTCCCCTGTGGCAAAAAAGCAACAGGCATGGACAACCTCCGCGGCGGTGGTCATTCTGAAAGGAAAGGGGCTCTGGTATGTCGCGAATTCATCGACAATTGCTGGCTGTGGTGCCGGGTGTGATGTTGATTGCTCTGGCGGGATGCAACGGCAGTTCCGGCCCGGTCCGGCAGATCGAGCTGCGTCCGCAGCCGAGTGGCGACGTGCAGCCGGCGAGCTTTGTTTCAGCGGAGGCTCCCGGCCTGTTGCCGCCGATCTCGGCCGCGCCGCTGGCGGGCGAGACGCGCCCCTTCAGCGAATGGACCGAGCAGCAAGCCGCCGCCGATGCGTTGGCCCGGATTGGGGCCCCCGCTGTTCCGCGGCTTGCGCAATTGCTCGGCCATGCCGATGCGGAAGTGCGTTTGCAAGCGGCGACCGTGCTGGGCCGAATGGGGCCCGACGCTCAAGGTGCCGCCATCGCGCTGACTCAGCTTTTGGCCGATCCGGACATCCGCATTCGCAAAGCCGCCACACGGGCGCTCGGCCGAATTGGCCCCGCCGCGGGGGACGAAGCGGTCGCGGCGCTGATGCTGTCGCTGGAACAAGGCCAGCCGGTGGCTCCAACGACGGAGGCACCGCCGGCCGAAGTGACGCCGCAATAGAGCGCGCGTCCCGTTCCTTGCGGCTTAGCGCGGCGTGGCGCTCGGGCCTTGGGCGGTCGCGGCAATCGGCGTGAAGACCCAGTACGGCAGCCCGCCATGATCTGCCGGGGCGAGCCAATTCCGGTCGGTCGGCTTGGCCGCTTCGAGCAGCACTTTGCTCAAGTCGCGCAGCACCGGATCGCTGCTGCCGTAGTAGGTATGCCCCCAAGGGCTGGTGTCGATCGGCGTGACGTCAATCGTTTCGATGCCGGGCATGACGACCAAACCCCGTCCGGCATCTCCGGCGCGTGGACCCCGATGCAACAATTGCGAGGCCATCAGGGCCTCGTCGCGGGCCGAGGCATAGAGCGTGATGCGTTCGGCGGTGCGTGTCATGGCGGGGGCGATCACGTCGCGAAAACGCTTAGCGTCGATATCTGGCGCGGCCAGAATCACCTGGTTGAACAGGCGCGATTCGCCGCGCAGCTCGGCCTGCAATTCGCCAAGCGCGCCGGTCAGCGCCCGATTCCCCATGCTATGGGCAATCAAATGAATCGATTTCGCCCCGCTGTGGCGGGTCACGTCGAGCAGGAATTTCTTGAGATGCGGCACCGCCCATTCGACATTCCCTTCGTCCGCCTTGTAGGTGAGCACGAATTTGTCGTGGGCCGGCCAACTGAAAAACACTGGCGCGCCGGGAAATTTCAGGTCTTTATGAATCTGCGCCGTGCGGCGGGCGGCATCCTCGAACGAGACGTTGAACCCATGCACGAACACGAATAACTCGCGTTCCGGGGAGGCCCCGACGCGGGCCTGCAATTGCTGATAGAACGCTTCGTCCGCCAGCCGCTCGATCTTTTGCACGGTGACGTGCTTGGAAACATCCTCGCGCACTTCGAGCTTGAGGATGGACGGCGTTTCGAGCTCCCCCGTTTTGTGGATTTTGGGAATGGTGACGCTGCATATGCCGACTTCGACGGCGGCTCGTTCGTTGCGGGCGGTGGTATAGCGGATTCCCGCGTGCCCCAGCCGGCGAAGTTCGTAAATCGTGCCGGCGGTGGCCTGCCAGGCGAGTCCCCCCGTGGCCAGAATGCCGCACGCGGCCAGGCCCCACATCGCCCGCCGCCGGCTGGCGACGGCAATCAGCAGCAGCGCGAGCGTGACCATTAGCCCGCAGGCGGCGGGCAGCCAACGGCCGATTTGCACGGTCGTCGTCAGGGCCGGCGGTTCGGTCGCCTGGCGGTCGGTTCCATAGAAGACCTGCACGACGTCGTAAGGCAGCGGCGGCGCGGCCAATGCGGCCTGCGGCGCGAGCGGAGTAATCGGGCGCGTCGATTTCGCCGCTTCGGCGGCAGCCAACTCTTGCAGCGCCCGGCGCTGCGCCAGCAAGGCCGCTTCGGCAGCGGCTTGCTCCTGCTCGGAGCTGGGGGCGGTGACGGTCGTTCCCGGAGCATACGGAACCGCGCTGTCGGGAGCCGTCGCGGTCGGCAAGCTAGGCGCGACAGGGAGTGCGGGAAAAGTCGCTTCGGGGGGCGCGGAGCCACCGACCGGGTCGGACGATCGCAGCGGACTGGCCAGCGGTGGCTCCGCGCTAAACGACCGGAGCGGATTGGGCCGCGCCGGAGCGAAATCCGGCCGTGGCAAATCGGGAAGCGCGACAGCCGGCGGATCGGCACTCCGCAGGGGGTTGACATCGCGCGGAATCCGCGGCTCGGTGGCCGTCGGCAGCGGCGGCGGAGCGGCAGCCGGCTCCGGGGCCGGATTGAGCGGAACAAACGCCGTTGACGGCGGGGAACCAGTCGGCCCAATACCACGGGGAAAATCGGGATCGGCCGCCGGCGCGGCGGGGACAAACTCCGGCGACACCGCGGGTGGTACGGGAAACGGCGGCACCGGCGTCGTGGGTGGAACCGGCGAAATCGCCACGGCGGTGCCTGGCGTTTCGGTGATGACCGTGGTTGGCTGCGTGATGGGCCGTTCGACCTGGTGCGACCCGGAGTGCTTGACCGCCGGATCAGGAGGCTTGCGGTTGCAGCCAATCGCCAGCGCGGCCAGCCCCACAATCAGCAGCCAGCGGCGATTCATGTTTCGTCTCCCCAAAGTCGCGGTCCCTGCGCGAGCGCGCACCATTCCTTTTGCATCGGTCCGCCTAAGCCGAAAATGCACAAAAATCCGGTAAGGCAAGACTTTCCGGCGGCTAGCGGAGCTAGCAGACCGAGGGCTTTGCCGTGCTCCGTCGCAGGCACCTTTCGCGAGCAACGGGCCGCTGGCAGAATGTTGATCAGCCACCCCAGAGCCGGTATCAACGTCCCCCGATGACCACCGCCGACCCCGCCGCGACGCCCGCCGATCCCGCCGTGCCGGCCAAGGTCGCCCCGTCGCTGGCCGACCGCTGGCTGCGATTTGAAGAAACGCTCGACCGCTGGGGGGACCATCTCAGCCCGATCCTGGTCAAGGAAGCCCGCCAGGCGATGAAAAGTCGCCAGTTCGTCGTCACCTTCTCGCTGCTCCTCATCTTCGGCTGGCTGTGGACGGTCATCTTCGTCGCGGTCACGCTGCCGGGGGTCTTCTTCGCCCCGCATGGGCCGGGAGTGCTCAGTGGCTACTACGTCGTCCTCTCGATCCCGCTGCTGATCGTCGTCCCCTATGCCGCGTTTCGCTCGCTGGCGGGAGAACGCGAGGACGGCACCTACGAGCTGCTCAGCATCACCACGCTTACGGCCCGGCAAATCGTGCTTGGCAAGCTGGGGAGCGCCGTGCTGCAAATGATCGTCTATTACTCGGCCCTCGCCCCGTGCATCGCCTTCACCTATCTGTTGCGCGGCATCGACGTGGTGACGATCGCCCTCTTTCTCGCGTATAGCTTCCTGGCCTCGCTATTGCTCAGCATTTTCGGCCTGATGATGGCCACCATCACCCAGTCGCGGCATTGGCAAATCTTGCTCTCGGTCGTCTTCGTGATGGCCCTGCTCGGATTCGTCGTTGGCTGGGACAGCGCCATGCTCAGCCTGATTTTCAACATGGAGAACATGCCCTTCGATCAGGCCGATTTTTGGATGGCCAACCTCTGCATACTCAGCTTCTATGTCCCTTTCGCGATCCTGATGCTGCTGATTGCCGCCGGGCAAATCACCTTCGCCAGCGAAAACCGCTCGACGCCGATCCGGGCCGTGCTGATCGTGCCGCCAGCCATGCTCATCGTCTGGTGCGTGTACTACTGGCTGCGGATCGAGTTCGAGGGGCCCCTCTTCATGCTGGCGATTTTCGGCGGCATCTATTGGACGGTCGTCGGAGCATTTCTCACCGGCGAATCGGCCCAGCTTTCTCCACGCGCCATGCGCGGCCTGCCGCAAACCATCGCCGGCCGTATGGCTTTCACCTGGTTCAATCCCGGCTCGGCCACGGGTTACATGTTCGCTCTGCTCAACCTGCTGACGCTGCTGCTCGTCGGAACAGCGGTGGTGGTCTGGGGAATCGCCGCCCACCTCAATTCGCCGCCGGAGCTTGAGGTCTGGTTTCCGCTCACGATCTGCATCCTGGCGTATGTCGCCGGCTATGTCGGACTGACGCACCTGTTTGCCGTGTTCGCCCGGCGCGTCGCCCCCATCACGCTACTCGCCGCCTTCTTGCTGCAACTCATTCTGGTCTTGATGGGGGCTCTGGTTCCGTTCCTCCTGCAAATCGTGCTGGGCTATCTCACCAATACCCCCTGGGAATATTCCTGGCTGCAATTGCCCAATTGGGCCTGGACCCTGAGTGAAATCGGCGGCTGGCGGCGCTCGGCGGTCGGCTTTTGGGAGGTGACGATCATTGCCGGCTGCGGGCTGGCGATTTTCCTGGCGAACCTCATCGTCGCCGCCCGCGAGGTGGAATTTGTCCGCCAGCAAGCCCCGCGGCGCGTCCTCGAAGACGACGCCGCCCTGCATCCCGCCGCCCTCAAGACCAAGAAAAGCCCCTGGGACTGACGCGCGATCACCTGGCCGTTGCCGAGCCGCTGGGAATGCGGTTAGGGGCAGCGCAGCAAGCGACGACTCCCACGAGCGATCTTGTCGTTGGCTTCCATGCTCCCCCTCTTTCCCGCTCCCCCACTCACCTTCCTCGCCCCGCCCCGACTATCATCAATTCACGGAGAAACCGCATGAAAATCCTGCTGGCGGCTCCGCGCGGGTTCTGCGCGGGAGTCAACATGGCGATCGAAAGCCTCGACCTCGCCATTCGGGCGTTTGGCACGCCGATCTACGTCTATCACGAAATTGTCCACAACCAATACGTCGTCGATACCTTCCGGGCCAAGGGGGCGGTCTTCGTCGATCGGCTCGAGGAAGTCCCCCCCGGCAGCACGCTGCTCTTCTCTGCTCACGGCGTTTCCCCCGAAGTTCGCCGCCTCGCTCGCGAGCGCAAGCTCACCGCCATCGACGCCACTTGCCCGCTCGTCACCAAAGTCCATCTGGAGGCGATTCGCTACGCCCGCGAGGGATACACCATCCTCCTCATTGGCCACGAAGGACACGACGAAGTCATCGGCACGATGGGGGAAGCCCCCCACGCGATGGTCCTCGTCGAATCCCCCGCCGATGCCGACAAGCTCGAATTTCCGCCCGATACCAAGCTCGCCTATCTGACGCAAACGACCCTTTCGGTGGACGACGCCAACCGGATCATCCGTCGGCTGCGGGCCCGCTTTCCGCAAATTGCCAATCCACCCAAGGACGACATTTGCTACGCCACGCAGAACCGCCAGGAAGCGGTGCGCGTGCTCGCCGCCGAGGCCGATCTCGTTCTCGTCCTCGGCAGCCAAAACAGCTCGAACAGCCAGCGGCTTAAGGAAATTGCCCACGAGCTGGGGGTGCCCAGCCATCTGATCGACGGCGCGGAAGACATCGACCGGGCCTGGTTCGCCGGGGTCGAAACGGTGCTGATCACCGCCGGCGCCAGCGCGCCCGAGTCGGTCGTGCAGGAGTGCGTCGAGTATCTTCGCCGCCAATTCAACGCCACCGTCGAAGCCCGCGACATCCGCACCGAAGACGTGCATTTTCCCCTTCCCCGCGAGCTGCGGGCGATTGGAGCGTGAACAGCTAGCAAATCGCCTCGGTAATCACTTCCCCCGCCACATCGGTCAGGCGGTAGTCGCGGCTTTGGAAGCGAAAGGTGAGCCGCTCGTGGTCGATGCCGAGGAGGTGCAGGATTGTGGCTTGCAGGTCGTGCAGATGGATTGGCCGCTCGGCGATGTTGTACGAGAAGTCGTCGGTCTGGCCCAGCGAAAAACCAGGCCGAATGCCGCCGCCGGCGAGCCACATCGTGAAGCAGCGGGGATGATGATCGCGGCCATAGTCGCCCGGCGCGGGGGTTCCCTGGCAATAAGCGGTGCGGCCGAATTCCCCGCCCCAAACGACCAGGGTTTGGTCGAGCAGGCCGCGCTGCGCGAGATCGCTAACGAGCGCCGCCGACGCCTGATCGGTCAATTTCGCGTGCTTGCGAATGCGACTTGGCAAGTTGGTGTGGTGGTCCCAATCGCGATGGTAAAGCTGCACGAACCGCGTCCCGCGCTCCACTAGCCGCCGGGCCAGCAGGCAATTGGCCGCGAAGGTGCCAGGGGTTTTGGCGTCGTCGCCGTACAGCTCGAACGTGCTGGCGGGTTCGCTCGACAGGTCAGCCAGCTCGGGCGCTGCCTGCTGCAGGCCGAAGGCGCGCTCGTATTGCTCGATGCGGGTGAGAATTTCGGGATCGCCATCGCGCACGTGACCGATTTCATTCAGTTCGCGGAGCGTATCGAGCATGCGGCGGCGCGAGTCGCGCGCGAGGCCCGGCGGATCGGACAGATATAGCACCGGATCGCCGCTGCCGCGAAGTTTGACGCCAGCATGCAACGCCGGCAAAAAGCCCGCGCCCCAGAGCCGGCCATAGAGCGGCTGGTCCCCCGGTTCTCCACCGGAGATCATTACCACGAACGCGGGGAGGTCGGCGTTTTCGGTTCCCAGGCCGTAGCTCAGCCAGGACCCCAGGCTCGGCCGCCCGGGCTGCTGACTGCCGGTTTGCAGCATCGTGATGCCGGGATCGTGGTTGATCGCCTCGGTGTGCAACGACTTGAGAAAGCAGAGCCGATCGACCACCTTCGCGGTGTGCGGCAACAGTTCGCTAACCAAAGCCCCGCACTCGCCGTGGCGCGCGAACTTGAATAGCGACGGTGTCAGCGGCTTCGACTTCTGCTCGGCGGTCATCGTCGTGAGTCGTTGTCCGGCGCGAATCGATTCCGGCAGCTCTTCGCCGTGACGTTCGGCGAGCACCGGCTTGTGGTCGAAAAGATCAATCTGCGATGGCGCGCCGCTTTGGCACAGAAAAATGACCCGCTTGGCCCGCGGAGCAAAATGGGGGAGCCCGGCCAGCCCCGGCAACCCCCGGCGAGCGGGCTCATTTGCCTCGCCCGCCGGCGAATCCTGAGCGAGTAGCATTCCCAGCGCCGCCGCTCCCAAGCCAATGCCCCCCGCGCGCAGGAAAGTCCGGCGAGCTAGATGTAGCGGAATGGAAAGCTGCGGATGCACAAAGACCTCGACCCTTTCATTCTACGCCGATTTTCCGTCCCGTCGCCGGTTTGTTTTGGCAGCCAGGCAGAATCGGCGGTATATTGCGGCGGTTTCGAGACAACTCCCTAAACACTACCGACACTAAACCGAAGCGTCAGCGAGGGAGAATCCTCAGCGGCGACGCACGCTCGCTAATGCTTCGGGTTGGTGTGGTTCCCCCCTCAGGAGCCATCCATGCGACTTTCCCTCGGCTTATTCCCGTTCGCCTTGTGTTTTCCCTGCCTCGCCCTGGCCGAACTCCCCGCCGACGAACAAACCGCCGGATTCGTCGAACTCTTCAACGGCAAGGACTTCACCGGCTGGCGGTTTGGCCAGGAGTCGCCGCCGAAAGAAATTCCGACCAACTGGAAAGTCGAGGACGGCGTCATCAAGGTGCTGGGGGGCGGCAAGCCCAACCTCGCCACCGCCCAGGAATTTGGCGATTTCGAGCTGCGGCTCGAATGGCGTGGCGCGGTACCGAACAAGGGGTACAACAGTGGTCTTTTCATCCGCAGCGGCAAGAATGTGGGTGCCAACCAGCTCAACCTGGCCAAGGGGAGCGAGGGAAACTTCATTAACGGCAAGGTCGAAGGGGCCAAGCCGGTCGGCGACCTGCAAAAGCCGGCCGGCGAGTGGAATGAGTGGCGGATCACCGCCCTGGGGGACAAGCTCAGCTTCACCTGCAATGGCAAGTCCGCTTATGAAGCGACCGGGCTCAAGCCCGCGAAGGGATACATCGGTCTGCAAGCCGAGGGGGCCCACATGGAGTTTCGCAACCTCCGAATTCGCGAGATCAAGCCCTAACGTGGGGCGGGCGTCCCGCCTGCCAAGTCATTCTCTCACGACAGGCGAGACTTCTGCCTCACGAAGACACCATGACCACACCAGTCGCCCTCGTCACTGGTAGCGGCGCAAGGCGCGTCGGCCGAAAGGTAGCCGAAGCGCTCGCCGGGCGCGGCTATGCCCTCGCGCTGCACTACCACACCTCGCGGGACGAAGCCCAGCAGGGTGCCGCCGAACTACGAACAACGGGCATCGAGGCGGAGGCTTTCGGCGCGGATTTGACCGACGAGTCGGCCACGCGCGACCTGATCGCGACGGTGCTGGCCCGCTTTGGCCGGCTCGATGCGCTCGTTCACTGCGCGGCAATCTGGAAGCCGATCCCGCTGGAGAAGATCACGGCTGCCGACGTGCGCAAGTATTTCGACGCGAACACGCTAGCGACACTGCTGATTGCCCGCGAAGCCGGGCTGGCGATGACCAAGCAGCCCAGCGGCGGCTCGATCGTGCTCGTTGGGGACTGGGCGACCGTGCGGCCGTACCTGAACTACGCGGCGTATTTCGCCAGCAAAGGGGCGATTCCGACGCTGACCCGCACGCTCGCCGTGGAACTAGCGACTCGCAATCCCGCAGTGCGCGTCAATTGCATCCAGCCGGGACCGGTCATGCTCCCTCCCGATTTGCCCGCGGCCGAGCGCGAGCAGGCGATTCGGGGCACGCTGGTGAAGCGCGAAGGGAGTCCGCGGAACATTGCCCTCGCCGCGCTCCACTTCCTCGACAATGATTTTGTCACCGGGGCGTGTCTGCCGGTCGATGGCGGGCGCTCGATCCATTCCGCCGACACTTAGCCGGTCAGCCAAGTTCGTTCCACTCCCCGATCATCTTGCCAAGGTCTGTCCAACATGGAACCCGCCACGATGAGTCTTTCCATTCTGGTCCTCGCTGGTCTTGCGATCTTGGCCACCGTTGTTCTCATCGGCGTGGTCGTCATCATCGTCGCCGCTTCCAGCCGCGGGCGCGACGAGCGGCGCTAAGCGCAGAGTAGAGCAGCGAGTCCCTCGCTGGCCGGCGTCGCGACTTCGCTCCGCATGTCACCAGGTTTCGCGAATCCTTCCGAGGAATCCCCCCCATGCCGCGCTTCGTGCAATGCGTTCTGCCGCTCTTCAGCGCTTGGTCGGTTTGCTTCGCCGCCGCGAACCTGACTGCCGAGGATTGGCCGCGGTGGCGCGGGCCGCGCGGCGATGGCACCTGGCAAGCGCCGCCCATTCCCGCAAGGTTTCCCGCCGGCGGGCCGCCGATCGTCTGGAAGCAGCCCATTGGCGCGGGCTATTCGGGCATCGCGGTGAGTGGGGGCCGGGTCTATACGCAAGATCGTCCGGCCGCTTCGGACGACGAGCGAATCGTCTGCCTCGACGAGCAAACCGGCCGCACGCTATGGGAGCATCGCTATGCCGCCCCTTATGGCAACCTCGACTATGGCAAGGGACCGCGCGGCACGCCGACCGTTCACGATGGCCGCGTTTATTGCCTCGGCGCGGTCGGGCACCTCTTCTGCCTCGATGCGATCAGCGGCCGGGTGATTTGGTCGAAGGATCTCGTGCGCGACGAAAAGGCCCGCCAGCCCGAATGGGGCTTTTCTGCCTCGCCGGTAATCGATGGCGACCTCGTCATCATTCATGCCGGGATCGCGCCCGGCGGTTGCTACACGGCGTATGACCGGCGGACCGGGGCCGAAGCGTGGCGCGGCGGCGACGATCCGTGCGGCTATGGGACGCCGATCGTCGTCGAACATGCCGGCACGCGGCAACTGATTGGCTGGACGCCGAAGCATGTCGTCGGCTTGCGCATGACCGATGGCCAGCTGCTGTGGAAATACCCGTATGACGTTACCTATGGAGTCTCCATCGCCACGCCCATTTTTCATGCCGGCACCGTGCTGGTTTGCGGCTATTGGCATGGCTCGCGGGCGATTCGCCTGGGAGATAAGCCCGATCAGGCGGAGCTTTTGTGGGAAGAGAATCGCTATCTGCGCGGCCTGATGGATCAGCCTCTGGTGCGCGATGGCCATGTCTATTTGCTCGATAAGCAGCATGGCCTCGTCGGCTTTCAATTGGCCGATGGGGTGAAGCTGTGGACCGACGAGCACCAGCTCACGCCGCGCGGCCGCAATCCGCAGGTATCGCTGGTGTGGCTGGGAGATTCCGACCGGGTCATCGCGCTCAACGCGCCGGGCGAGCTGATTCTCGCGAGGCTCACTCCGCGCGGGCTGGTCGAGGACTCGCGAGCCAAAATCATCGACGAAAACTGGACCCATCCCGCCTATGCCGGCAATTGCTGCTTTGCCCGCGACGACAAGCAGATCGTATGTGTGCGGCTGACGGCTTCGCCTTAAACCACCAGCGAAACGATGCGGCCGCGCTTCGTCTCGGCGATTTCGACCTTTCCTTCGCGGGCCAGCCAGCCAACGGCTTGCATGATCAGGTCGCGGTTCCCGCCGACCCGCTCGACCAACTTGGCGAGCGACATGGGGCCGTGTTCGTCGAGCGAACGCCACACCGCTCCGGCCGTTTCGCCGATCTGGGCGATTCCCGCGACCTTTTCCTCCGTCATCATCAGGCTGGCTCCCCGAAAAATTGTCGCCGCCTCAGCCCGCTAGTATAGTGGCAGCGCGGCTCATTTCAGCACGCCTGACCGCACGAGCCAATCGCGGCAGCGGTCGGGCCAGGTCGAAACGGGATGCTCGCTCGGTCGCAATCCAAACCCATGCCCGCCGGTCGAATAGACATGCAACTCCGCCGGCACCTTCGCTTGCTTCAGGGCCAAAAAAAGGGCGATGCTATTTTCGGCCTTCACGCCGTCGTCGTAGGCGTGGGCGAAAAAGATCGGCGGGGCCTGACTCGTCGGCGCAAACTCGGGCTTCAGTTGACCCGCGTCGTCGGCCAGATAAGCCGGATAAATCAGCACGCCGAAATCGGGCCGGCAGCTCGCCTGATCAGCCGCGTCCACGGCGTCGTACAGCCGTTTGGAGTACTGCAGGCAAGCCCGGGCCGCGAGGTTTCCGCCGGCGGAGAATCCCAAGACGCCGATCCGCTCGGGGTCGAGCTGCCACTGGTCCCGTTTGCTCCGCACTAGCGCCACCGCCCGTTGCACATCTTGCTGCGGGGCGGTTCGCGGCTCCTTGGCCGGCACGCGGTATTTCAGCACGATGCCGGTGACGCCGAGCTTGTTCAGCCACTCGGCGACTTCGGTTCCTTCGAGGTCCCATGCCAGAATGCTATAGCCGCCGCCGGGGCAAATGATGACCGCCGCGCCGTTGGGCTTCTCCGGGCGATACACGGTCAGCGTCGGGCGGTTGATGTTCGTCAGGCGGATGACGTTTCCCTTTTGCCCTGGCCGCGCCGGCATCTCGGCCTCTGGCCCCATCGGCGATTCCCCCGGCGGATCTTTCGGCCACAAGCTCAACACCTCCGGCTCAGCCGCGGCCAGCACCGTGGAGGTGAGCAGACCAACCAGCATGGCCACGGGGGCCCAGGCAACGCGAATCACGGCAAATCTCCGGTAAAGTCGTCGTAGGGAACAATTGCGACCCCCGTTGATAACGCGCCGCTGGTTCCATGTCACTCCCCGCGCGGCCTTCTCGTGTGGAACAGACATCGCCTCGTCCCGCACTCTCGCTAGTCGCCGTCGCCCTGACCGGTTATCGTGAAGGCTGCTCCGGGCGGTTAGCTCAGTTGGTTAGAGCATCTCGTTTACACCGAGAGGGTCAGGGGTTCGAGTCCCTTACCGCCCACTATCGTTGGAATCAACCTCCGGCGGCGGCTGCACCATGGGGGCGGCGGCGGCGAGAATGGCGGCGCGGTCGCGATTGGCGGGGGGATAGATTCGCTCGCAATTGATGATGCGTTTGGTCTCTTTCGCCGCGGCTCCTTGGCGAATCACCTGCCGGTCCCAGCCGGCGGTGCATACCGCGCCCCAGGTGCCCAGGTCGAGCACGGTCACATACCACGGAATCGACAGCGGCAGCAGCGGCAAGCCGAGCAGATCGCAAACCACGTTGTGCCCGGCAAAACGCCCCATCGGCCGGCCGTGCTGACATGACATGACGGAGACGTGGGAGTCATCGATGGTCAGCCAGGCCGAGTCGCCGGCCGCGAACACGCCAGGCACCCCTCGCAGCCGCAGAAAGGCATCCACGGGAAGTCGGCCGAGGCGGTCGCATTCGACCGGAAAGAGCGCGGTAAGCGGCGAGGCCCGCATTCCCGCGCACCACACGACGGTCGCGGTGGCAATCGTTTCGCCATCGCGAAGCAGGACGCCCGTCGGGCGGATCGCGGCAATCTCCACGCCCAGGCGCGTCTCGATGCCTAACGCGGCCAGCGCTTTGGCAATCACGGGGCGCGCGAATTCTCCCATGTCGGAGCCGAGGCGCGGCTGATGATCGGCCAGAATGACGCGGCCCCGCGGCGCGTCCTTTCGCGAAGACAACAGCGCGGCGAGGCGCGAGATCATCTCGGTGGCGACTTCGATGCCCGTCAGGCCACTTCCGACGACAACGACCGTGAACTGCCCGTCCGTTGCCGGCCGGCTCGGCAGCGATCGTAGATGCTCGGCCAGCCGGGTTGCACCGGCAAACGTATCCACATCGAAGGCCGTCTCGATTCCGGCAATTGATGGGCGGAGCAGTTGGCTACCGAGCGCGAAAACGAGCCGGTCGTAGGGGAGCACGCGCGGACCGGTGGCGGTTGTCACCTCCACCGTTTGTTTCGGCGGATCGAGGTTCGCGATCTCCCCTACGACCAGCCGCGCGCCGATTGGTTCCAGCACATCGGCCAGCGGCACGCGAACCGAAGACAGGTCCGCCTCGTAATTGCGGACGCGAATGCCGTGATACGCATCGCGGTTGACGAGCGTCACCTCGACCTCCCGCGGGCCGAGACCCAACTCGTCCAGCTTGCGAACCGCTCCAACCGTGCTCCACAGTCCCGCGAAACCGCCCCCCAAGACAACGATGCGGCGGGAGTTCATGCGAGGTTCCTGCACGCGGATGAAATGTTTGGTCCGTCACTTGGCCCGCGCCACCTGCTGATCGGCGGGGCTGAGCTGGTCGAGCTTGAGGGTGATGAGCTTGCCGTTGTCCACGCGGCGGAGGGTGACGATACCGGCACGGAAGCTGACGAGGGTGGCCTCCACCTGGAACTTGCCGTCGGCACTGGTCCAGGTGCGCGGGGCCGCGGTCGCGGCGGGGGGCTTGGTGGAGGCGGGACCGGTCGCGGTCGAGTTGGGGCTGGTGGCAGGGGGCAGGGTGCGGGCGAGCGTGGCCGAGAGGTCGAACAGCGGCACGCGGGCATTGCGCAGGCCGCCATCTTGGCCGGCTTGCAGCGAAAGGGCGAGGACTTTGCGATCGGGCGAGAGGGCGAGATTGGTCACCGAGGGGCTGCCGGCAAGTGCGAATCCGTCGAATACCTCGGCGACGCTGGTGGTGGCGAAGAGCTCGGGTGGCTTATCGCCACTAGCAGGCTTATCGCCGCTGGGGAGATAGTAGAGTTGTACTTCGCCGGGGGCGGCCTCGCGCACGACCGCGGCCGCTTGGCCATCGGCCAACAGCCAGCCACGGGCAAGCGGGCCGCCAAGCGACCACGTTCCGCGTGGCTGGCCGTCGGCGGGGTTCCACAGCTTTGCCTGACCATCGCGACCGAGCGAAACGAGCCCTTCCTTGGCGAAGGCCAGCGCCTCGACGTGGCCGGAGTGGGCGTCGCATGTTTGCACGCCGCTCGCCTCGGTGCCGGCGAGCGTCCAAAGATAGATTTTTCCGGTCGGCCGCGCGCCGGCGACGATCTTGCCATCGGGCGAGATGGCGGCGACGGTGGTTTTCCAATCTCCCGCTGGGGAGGGCGTGTCGGGCGCGGTGAGGGTCGTCAGCGAGCGGCCAAGATCGGCCTTGAGCAGCTCGACCCCTCCCGGCGCGGCGGGGGTGGCGAGGATGTCGCCGCGCGGAAACAGCACTCCCGGCCCGGAAATGCCGACGCTCGTGCCATAGCTGGCCACGGTCTCTCCGGTTTTCAGATTCACGAGGCGCAGCAAAAATCCCTCGACGCTATATAGCAAATCGGGCCTCGGCCCCGCGAAGAGCAGGTTTGCCGGCTTTTGCATCGCTTTGACGGCGGACAGAAACTTCGCGGACTTTGGATCGCAGAGCCAGAAATCGTTGTCCTGGGGCGAAACGGCGAGCAGGGTGCCGTCGCTGTTGAAGGCGAGGGCGCGAATCTCTTCGCTTTGATAGTCGAGCAGCTGGGGCTTGAGCGTGGTCACGTCGGCCGCGGTGGCGCAGCTCGCCAGCCACAATCCGATCAAGAGCACGACGGGGAGGCGAGGCATGAGGCGAACTCCACGGGAGAGAAGCAAACCCGCGCGCCGCCGCGCGAGTCGGCTACAATTAGAACTCTCGCGGCCCCGCATCGGCAATCGTAGGGGTCGGAATCGCCCACTTCCCGCCGAACGGGCGGGTTCACTTTTGGCCAGCCGCGGCTAACGCATGAACTACCTCACGCATGGCTTTCGGTTTACCGACGAGCCGTACTTTCTGGCGGGAACGGCCGCGCCGGATTGGCTGAATGTCATCGACCGGAAAATGCGGCTGCGGGGAAAGACGGCGGCTGAATTTGTCGCCGACGAGGACGCCGAACTGGCGGCTTTCGCGCGGGGGGTGGTGCGGCATCATCACGACGACGGATGGTTCCACCAAACGGCCGCTTTTCACGATCTGAGCCTCGCTTTTACCGTGGAAATACGCGGCCGCTTGCCGGCGGACGACGGGTTTCGTCCCAGCTTTCTGGGTCACATTCTGGTCGAACTGCTGCTCGACGCCACGCTGGCCGCCGAACGGCCGGAAATACTATACAATTACTACAATTCCTTGACTGGACTTGATCCTTTCTTGGTACAAAATATCATTAACCGTCTGGCCACGCGAACTAGCGATGGAATTGCCCTGCTGATTCCTCGCTTTTGCCAGGAGCGTTTCCTGTACGATTATGCCGACGACCAGCGGCTGCTGGTGCGACTCAATCACGTGCTGCGGCGCGTCGGTTTGGCCCAACTGCCGGCCGACCTGGCGGAGCTGTTTCCGGCGATGCGGCTCGCGGTGGCCGACCGGCGCGACGACCTACTACCCCCCGAGAACATGAACCCATGAGCAAAGAAGTTCCTCAGGCCGAAATGATCAAGCTGGCCCTCGCCATTCGCGAGCGGGCCTATGCCCCGTATTCCAAGTTCCTCGTCGGCGCGGCACTCTTGGCCGAGGACGGCCAAATCTTCACCGGCTGCAACGTCGAGAACGCCTCGTATGGAATGGCGATCTGCGCCGAGCGCGTCGCGGTGTTCAACGCCGTCGCGAATGGCCAACGCAAATTCACCCATCTGGCGCTGGTCACCGAAGGGGGCGTTTCTCCGTGCGGCGCGTGCCGGCAAGTGCTGTCGGAGTTTTCGCCCGACATGGTGATCTTCCTGGTCGATGCCAAAAAGCCCAGGAAAATCACCGAGGGAAACCTCTGGGATCTGCTCCCCGGCCGGTTCACGCTCGAGCCGCCGCCACCGCCGAAAGAGCCGGAGCAAATCAAGGCCAAGAACCTCAAGCGCTGGGAGATGGGGCGCTACGACAGCTGAAGAGATCGGCAGGATGGCCGCGCGCGGGCCGGGCTCTGCCGGTTCGCGGCGCGCGAGGACGAGGGGTTGCTTCCGCCGAGCACTTAAGGAAAGTGCCGTCCCCTAGCGCAGCTTGTTCAGCGACTTCGACCACCACCCCTTCAGCTTCTCCATCGTGCTTGGCTCGGCAGCGGGAGGCGCGGGCTTGGCGGCGGTCGCCGGAGCGGCGGGCGTGGCGGGAACAGCGAGGGGGCCGGCACTCGCCGCGGCGGGGCGCGGTTCGGCGAAGTTCACGTTTTGCCGCAAAAAGCTGGGCCAATACCCTTCCAAAAAGCGCTGGCAATCGGCCAGTTGGCCCGAGCTGAGCTGCACGTCCGACGCGGCAATGTTCTTGAGCAACTCGTCGCGTTCGCTCTCTTCAAACCACAGATCGAACACCTGCACGTCGTCGATCCAGACCTCCCCCGCGCTCATCAGGTCGAAGCCGACACGCAGATCGGTCAGGCCCGTTAGCGGCAAATCGGCCAGCGGAAAGCGATACGACGCCCATTCGGTCGTCAGCGGCTTGACCGGATGACCATCCTCGCTGGCCCCGACGTTCGCCCGGCGATAATACACCCGGCCGTCGAGCTTCCCCTCGATGGCGAGCCGCAGCTTGGGCTGTTTGCTGGCGTCGGCCACTTTCATCCAAGCCACCACCGACAGCCGTCCGGTGGTCGGCGCCTCGAAAGGATCACTCCGAATCCAAACCACGGGCGCGGGGCCGCCCCCCGCCGGAGCGACACTCGCCAGATGCAGCGAGCGGTCCGATTCGTACCCTTGCGTGGCGGAAATGTCGGCGGTGATTCCCGCTCCGCGGGCCTGCACCCAGCCGGGAATGACGTCTCCCTCGGCGGGCGTTTCGAACGACGGATTGGCGAGGACGTTCTTCGGCGGCGGCGAGCGAAGGGCATTCGCCCGCAGGCGCACCTCGCGCACCCGCTCGCGCAGCGAATCGGCCGCGGCTTCGGGAAAGGTGGCCCGATAGTCGCTTACCGTCGCCCGGGCGCTCGGCAGCTCGCCGCCGACGAGGTCGAACGGCTCCAGCGTGACGATCCAGGCTACCCGCCCCCCTTGCGTTTCGGTCCGGGCCGGATGCTCGGCATAGGGGGAGACCTTCAGCGGCGCGGCACCGGCGAGGCCCAGCTCCAGCTCGACCGGCCAGGGAGTGTCATTCACGGCATAGAAATAGGTTTTGTCGCCGCGGGTCAGCTTGCGGACCACCACGCCGCTTGCCGCTTCGTCCCCTTGCGGAGCGACCGTCGCAAAGCGCTCGGCGGGCAGGCGGCGAAAAACCTTGGCCAGCGGCACCAGCGAATCTTCTTGCCCCAGGGGCAACAGCCAGCCCCCTTCGGCGAGCAGCGGCGAGTCGAGCGTCGCCAGGCTATGCACCAGCGCTTGCCGGCAGGCGGGGCCCGAGGGGGTGATCTGCGACACGAGCCAGGTGTGCGTTTTGTCGGGGCCAAACGGGCTGAGCTTGTCGAATTCCGGCAGCCGCAGCGGGGCCGGCTCGCGAAACGAAATGCCGGCGGCCTGGCCGCGCGTGGAAAAAAGTGCATCGAGCTCCGGGGACTGATTCCAGTGGCGATGGAGCGCCTGGGCCAGCGCGGGAGCTCCGGCCGCGTGACGCTGCGGGCGAGCCACGACAATTCCTTCGCGCGAGGCGAGCAAGGGAATGTCAATCCCCAGCTGGGCAAGCACGCCGGCGGGGTCTTCGTCGGCCGGCAACACCGGGCGCAACGCTTGTTGCACTTGCCGGCCGCCGAGCAGATCGGCGGGGGTGAGATAGAGCTTGGCGCTCGGCCGCGCGCGGGCCATTTCGGCCTGCATTCGTCCATACATGGCGGCCAGTTGCTGGCTGCGCCAGGCGAGCCAGGCCTTTTGCCCCGGCCCGCGCAAGTAGGCGGCCCGCGCGGCGAGGGGATTTTCGCCGGCGGGAATGCTCACTCCGGCTTCGCTTTCGAACCGGGCGATGGTCGCGTCGTCGTAGCTGCAGGTTTCGTCGGGCAAAATCGCGTAGCTGTCGGCGGTCCACTGGATGGCGACGCCGCCAAACGAAGGATGCTGGCCATAACGCTCGGCCAATTCGGCCACGACCCCTTGCAGGGCCCGCTGCACGCGCGGATCGAGGGCGTTGTAATACACTCCCAGTCCGCGGCGCGGGCCGTGGCGGGCGATCCAGGTTCGCCCATCGGGGCCAATCGGCTCGATGCCGAGCGACTCTGGTCCCCCCGCCAGTCGCAGCGCTTCGAGTTCCGGCAGCGGGGCGGCGAACTGCAGCGACGGGATCACCTGAATGCCGGCCCGGTCGCAAAGGCGCAGCACCAGCTCCAGCACATCCTTGCGGAGGGGATCTTGCCCGCTCTCGAAAAACAGCCCCGTGTCGTAGCGCGGATTCGGCCCCAGCCGCGGGCTGGGATAGACCGCGCTCCCTTCGCAGGCGACGTTCAGAAATACCGCGTTGTAGCCGCCGTGTTGCAAGGTCTCGACCAGCCGGCGACCCGCGAGGTAGAAGGTTCCCCAGTCGTCGAAATTGCGTCCGGTGGCGGGATCGAGCGCTTCGCTGGCCGAGAAATTTTCGGGCCAGAGGGGCTTGTCGTACCAGGCGGCGAGCGTGCGGCCAGGAACATTCGACGGCGGCAGCGAGACCGGCGCGAGCTCGGCGGGACCGGCGAGCACGCTGATCTTGCCAAACAGGGCCGGTCCGCGCGGGCGGCGATTGACGATCAGCACGTACGGGTCTTTGGTTTGCGGCCAGAAGACGAGCCGATGACGGCGAATTTGTGGCTCGTGGCCGACCGCCGGAGCGGGAATTTCGACTCCCGAGTCGAGGCCAATCGGTCCGACCTGGCCAGCGATGTTCGGCTCGATAAGGCTGATGCCGAGCGTCGCTTCGACATCGCTGGGATATTCGACTTCCAATAGGTGCGGCTGGCCGGGGGTGGCGATGGCGAGTGGAAACGCCTGCCAACCCTGCGGCGAAAGCTCGATCCAGGTTCGCCCCAGTCGTTTTTGCGTGCTGAATTTTCCACTGGCAAGCTCCTGCGTCGCCAGTGTGGGAATCGCCGGCATGCGCCGCCAGGCGGGGAGCTTGGTGACGCGCTCCCACCACCGCGAGTTGGCCGGATCCAGCTCGTAGGCCGCGGTCCATTCGGCGGGCGACGCGAGGGGCTTGGTCCGGTCGAGCGCGACCAGTTGCACTTTACGCTCGACCAACGGCTTGCCGCGGACCAGGGGGGTCGTCAGCTTTTTCGCGTAGAGGGCCAGCTTCAACTCGAAGACTCCTTCGACCGCCGTCAGCGGCACGGCGAGGGCAAGCGGGGCGAGTTGCCCCGCGGCATCGGTGGTCAATTCGTGGTCTTCGGCAAAAACCTCTTCGCCGCCGCGGCCGGCCACGAGCGTCACCGCCAGCAAGTGCGCCGCGCTGGGAGGAAGATCGAACACCGCCGGCAGCACTTCGAGCTCCAGCCGTTCGCTGGGGGCGAAAACCAGGTGCTCGCGGTCAATGCGCACGCGCAGGGCATCCCCTGGCGAGCGCTGCGCCAGCAGCCGGTTGCCCCGGTCGTCGAGATCGAACTGCTGAAAGCCGCGCGCCGCCTTGGCGACGGGGAGGACGATTGGCTCCAGTTCGGCCGCGCCGCCGGTTCGCAGTTCGACAATCAACTCCGCATCGGCTGGCGCGCGAATGCGCAGATCGACGCCGTCATAGCTTCGCGGCATCCGGGGAAGCACGCGAAGCGTTGTTCCATCCACGATTTGCAGCGAACCGGGAGTATCGGCTTCAAGACCCAGCGGAACAGGCTCGGATAGCTCACCGGTCGAAAGGCGGATCGTTCCTTGCCAACTGCGCGCCTCCCCCCCGCCCCACGCCAGCCGCAAGCGGACATCGAGGTCGGCCCCGCGCGCGATCCCCGCGCAGCACAGCACGAGCGCCAGCCAGCTCCACGGAGCCAGCAGCGTCGGCACGAAGGTTCGCAGCGGACTTCCTTGTCCAGCCATGCACGAGCCCGCGGGGCAATAGGAGAACGACACTAACGAGGCGGGATTATAGGTCCACCGGCCACCCGCAAGCCATCCTGATTCCGCTGGTGAGGGGATGCTAGCGCCATGGATCGGCGAGAATTTCGGCAAGCGGGGCAAGCTCGGCAAGATTTCCCGCCGTTGCCGCGTGCTCCCAGGTGGTCAATCGCTGAGCGAGCAGCTCGACCACCTCGCCGCCGCGCGAGGCGACTTCGTTCGCTTCCCAGCGGTCGTCCGGCTTGGCGAACAGTTCGCGACGCGTCTCGCCGGCGCTTTCCACCTCGCGCAGGAACCAGGCCGGCGTGCGAATGGACCGCTGGCCGGGGGCAAACGAATAGGCGGCGTTATCGGGATGCGGCTCGCGCGAAACCGGGAGCCCAAGCCAATCGGCCACTTGCCAAAACAGCTCGGCCGTTTGGCGCAGGGGCTGCATGCGCTCGTGGCTTTCGCCAGGCCGGCGGATGATCAGCGGAACGTGCAACAGTTCGCCGTAAAGTGCCTGGTCGCAGGTTCCTACGCGCAAATGCTCACCCAGCGGATAGCCTCGGGGCGAGGTGAGCGCGACCAGCATTTCGCCTGCCCGCGGATGTTGATCGAGCGCGTCGAGCAGATTTCCCAGGCACGCATCGAGCAGCACCACTTGCCCCGCATACGCCTGCACGCAGCCGAGCGGCAGATCGGGATCGAAGCCCTCGGCCAGCAGCATTTCGGGAGGCTCAATCAGGTCCGGCGGCTCGGGATCATCCTCATCGGCGAATTGGCGGCGCAAATCGAGCGGCGCATCCCACGGACCGGCCATTCCCTGGCTGTGAATCCAAACCAGCCCCGGCTCGCGCGCGGCGGCCAGTTGGTCGATCGCCCGCGCGAAGAGCCGGCCGAGTGCCGTAGCGTCGAGCTCGCGGGCGCGGTTCGGCGGCTCATTCGGGACCACGCAGCGCGCGCCAAAGCCCGCGGCCAGCGGATGTGTGGCGACCGCTGGCTCGTCCGTCACCAGCAGGCTCCGCAGCCCTTCGCGCGCGACCAGCGCGGGGAGCGCTGGCTCGGCGGCCGTGGCGGCCAGCCGGGCGTGGCGGCCCGCGAGCAGGGGTCGATAAGCGCGCGATAAGTCGGGGGAGTCGGCGAGCACCGTCTCCCAGAGTCGCGCGCCGGCGGCGAGGCGGCAAGCTTCCGGCGTGTCGAGCCAGGTATTTCCGTAGGGGCCGACAAAACCGGCCCCCCAGCGATCGACCACGATGACGACGGCGAAACGCCCGCTCATGCTGCCGCTCCTTAGATCAACATTCCGGCGATGCAGGCAGTCATGAGCGTTGCTAAGGTGCCGCCGAGCATGGCCCGCAAGCCGAGCCGCGCGAGGTCGCTTTGTCGCTCCGGCGCAAGGCCCCCCAGGCCACCGATTTGAATGCCGATGGAGGCGAAGTTCGAGAAGCCGCAGAGGGCGTAGGTGAGAATGGTGACGCTGCGCGGGGCGAGTTGCACGCCGGAATCGGGCTTGATCCACTCGCTCAGCTTGCCATAGGCGACGAACTCGTTGGCGAACATTTTGAGTCCGAGCAGCTCTCCCGCGCGGCCGGCATCGTTCCACTCGACGCCGATGATCCACGCCAGCGGGGCGAAGAGCGCGCCGAGGGCGTTTTGCAGCGACCAGCTCGCCGCCCATTGCCAACCGGTGTAGTGGGCCACCTGGTCGCCGATCCAAGCGACGACAAAATCCCCCATCGCGATCAGGGCCATGAAGGCGATCAGCATCGCCGCCACGTTGAGCGCGAGCTTCAGGCCGTCGATGGTGCCGATGGCGGCCGCTTCGATGACGTTGGTGCCGACGGGGGGAACTTCGAGCTTCACGTCTCCCAGCGTGGCGGGGGTCTCGGTTTCGGGCTCGATGATCTTCGCGATGAGCAGGCTGGCGGGGGCCGAAATGACCGACGAGCGGACGAGGTGGGCCGGGTCGATCCCCATGTCGGCGAACGCCGCCAGCACCCCGCCCGAAATGTTCGCAAAGCCACCGATCATCACCGCATTCAGCTCCGAAATGGTCATGCGGGCGAGATACGGCTTGATGACGAGCGGGGCCTCGGTCTGGCCGAGAAAGACATTGGCCGCGGCCGAGAGCGTTTCGGCCCCCGAGGTGCGGAGCGTCTTCTGCATCAGCCAGGCCATGCCTTTGACAATCCACTGCATCACGCCGACGTAGTACAAAATCGACATGAAGCAGGAGAAGAACAGGATCGTCGGCAGCACCTTGAAGGCGAAAAAGTGCTCGCGATAAGACGCTCCAAACACAAATTCCGAGCCGCTATTGCTGAATTCGAGCATCTTCTCGAAGAAGTCGCCGATGGCCTTGAAGACCACCACCCCCGGCGTGGTTTTGAGCGTCACCAGGGCCAGCACGAACTGCAGCACCGTGCCGGTGAGGACGATTCGCCACGGAAATAGCCGGCGGCGAGAGCTCATAAGCCAGGCCAGCAAGATGAGCACGCCATAGCCCAAGAGGCTGATGAAGTTTTCCACGGGGCGAAATCCGGCCAAAGGAGCGAGCGCCTGCGAAGTGCCGACCATCATACACGCCGGCAGGCGGCGCGCGACATTTTGCGGCCGACTCGCCTCCTACTCTCCCCGCGGGGTGTTGAAAATCCGGTCGCCGGCGTCGCCCAGGCCGGGGACGATGAACTTGCGGTCGTTCAGCTCGGGGTCGATGGCGCACACATAGATTTGCGTCTCGGGAAACTGCCGGGCCAGCGATTCGGCACCCGATTGCGAGGCGATGACCGAGAGCAGCTTGATGTGGGGCACCCCCCAGCGGGCCAGCGTTTCGATCGCGGCGGCCGCCGACCCGCCGGTGGCGAGCATCGGATCGACCACTAGGGCCACATCGACCGGCCGCGATTTGGGGAGTTTACTATAGTATTCGACCGGGCGGGCCGTTTCCTCGTCGCGATAAAGGCCCAAATGCCACACCTCGGCCGACGGGATCAGATTCAGGATCGGATCGACCATTCCCAGCCCCGCCCGCAAAATCGGAACGAGGCCAATCCGCTGGGCGAGCGCCAGCCCGTGCGTGCGGACCAGCGGCGTTTCGATCTCCACCTTGCGCAGGCTCAGGTCCTGCGTCGCCTCGTACGCCAACAACTGCGCGAGGCGGTGAATCAGCTGGCGAAACTCCGCCGGCGGCGTGCTCTTCTCACGCAGCCGGGCGAGATGGTGCTTGATGAGCGGATGATCGACTTCAAAGACGCGCGGCATGGGGTGGTTGAGGTTCAAAGTTCAAAGTTCATGGTTCAAAGCTCAAGGTTCTTCAACTTTGAACCTTGAACATGGAACCTGGAACTCTCGATTTCCTACTGCCTTCTGGCGTCGCCGAGGGTCTGCGCCGCTGCGGCGGCTTGCTTTTCCTGGGCGTGCCAGAAGCGCCAAGCCCGCTGGTCGAATCCAAAGCTGGTGCCGGCGAGTTTGGCGAGGGCGTCGAGCACGTGTTGATTTTGCACCCGCGAAATTTGCACCTTGGGACCGTCGTTTTGCTTCATCACCGTCCCCCGGTCGCTAAATCCGGTGGTGGTGCCGATGACTCCCGGTCCCGCTGGTCCCTGGCCTTGAATGACCTGGGCGTGAGTCGTAATCAGGGCGTCGATCAGGGGCGAGATAGTCGATTGGTCGCCGATCCGGCCGAGCGCCATGGCCGCCCGGTTGACGCGGGCGTTGGCTGGATCCTTGAGCGCCTCGACAAATGGATCTGCCAATCGCGGCGGCTTGGCGGCGACAAGCCGGTCGAGACAATAGTGAAAAATCTCCTCGTCCGGGTCGCTGAGCGTCCGCTGCACCAAGACCGCCGTCGCATCGGCGGTATTGATTTGGGCGAGCACGTCGGCATAGAGCATTTTGACTTTGCGTGCCGGCTCGCGGGCGAATAGCTCGGCGAGCGATTTCACCGCGTGCGGATCGTGGATCGAGGCGATCGATTCGTACCCCAGCTTGGCCCGCTCGCCGGCCAGGTCGGCCCGATAACGGCGGAGCTTGATGGCCCAATCCTTCTCGGCTTGTTCGGTCCGGGCGCAGGCTTCCAGAATTTCGATCTCCTGCGGCGTCCGCCATTTGCCCCGATAGTATTCGTATCCTTCGCGGCGGCGAAAGTCTTGCGGGGTGATCCATTCGCCCGCCAAGAACCGCTGCCCCAAGGCATTACGCGCTCCTTGATGATTCGGATCGAGGGCCAGGATGCGGGCGAGGTGCGTGCGCCGTTCCTCGAACAGTCCACGCGATTTACACCACTCGGCCAGCTCCCATTGTCCTTCAACCGTGTCGGCCGCCAGAGGAGCGCGCTGGCGATATTCGGCCGCGCTGCCGGAATTGCGAATTGCCTGGCGGACTTGCGTTAGCGGGAGGGTGATCGTGAGGCCGGCAGAAGTGCGAACAAGATATTCCGCGACCGGCTGCTCCTCTCGATTGAGCCATTCCCCCTCCACTCGGCCGCCCGAGGTGAGGATAAACGTGTCGCCCCGTGCCGCGCCATGCAGCACGGCGATGAGGACCGCCGAAACGGTGGCCCAGCGGCAACAGCCAAGATGCGGGTGCATGGCGACGGGGCCCGCGAGGTGCGATAGAATCCCGAAGTTCTCGCAGTATAGAGCCTCTCGTCCGCTCGGAGCAAGCAACCGACATGACCCCCATTCACCAAGAGCACACCGCCCAGGGACCGGCGACCCTCCGCTGCGCGGTGATTACCGTCAGCGATACCCGGACGCTGGAAACCGATACCGGCGGCCAGGGGGTGATCACCCGGCTGATCGCGGCAGGGCACGCGGTGGTGGCTCGCGAGATTATTCCCGACGAACCGGCCCGCATGACCCCCTTGCTGATCGCGCTGCGCGACCGGGACGACGTGGACGCGATTCTGCTCACCGGCGGCACCGGCGTCAGCAGCCGCGACCAGACGTATGAAACGGTCAGCAGCCTGCTCACCAAGCCCCTCCCCGGCTATGGGGAACTGTTCCGGATGCTGAGCTATCAGGAAATCGGCCCCGCCGCGATCCTCAGCCGAGCGGTCGGCGGCCTGCTCGGGCGGAAGGTCGTACTCACCATGCCCGGCTCCCCCGCTGCCGTCCGACTGGCCATGGAGCAGATCATCGTTCCCCAGCTTTCGCACCTTGTCCGCGAAGCACGGCGGTGAGGGACGATTTCGGATTGCGGATACCAAGCAAATAGCGCCGACTTGGCATTTTGCTATTTGCAGCTCCTACGGCTCGGTCGGAGCCTCCCCTTCCCACTGGCTCTCCTTCAGGATTCCCTCGAAGAGGGCGGTGCCGACGCGGACGATCGTCGCTCCTTCCTCGATGGCGATTTCGTAGTCGCCGCTCATTCCCATCGAAAGCTCCCCCATTTTGATCGTCGGCGGGCAGTGAGCGGCGAGGTGATTGGCGAGCTCGCGGAGGGAGGCGAAATCGCGGCGGGCACGGTCCGGGCCCCCTTCGAGCGCGGCCATTCCCATGAGCCCCCGCACAAACACCCCCGTCAGCCCGGCAATTTTGGAAAGCAGCGGCGCGAGCTCGTCCGCCGCGAAGCCATGTTTGGCCTCGTCCCCCGAGATATTCACCTCCAGCAGCACATCGACCGGAGTTTGCGCGGCGGTCGCTTCGCGGCTGAGCTCTTCGAGCAGGCGGAGGCTGTCGGCCGAGTGAATCAGCGGCCAGAGCGGCAGCGTCCGTTTCACCTTGTTTCGCTGCAAATGGCCGATCAAATGCCAGTGGACCGGCAAATCGGCCAGTGCCGCGGCTTTGGCCCATAATTCTTGCGGCCGGGCTTCCCCCAGTTCGGCCAGCCCTGCTTCGGCCAAGCGACGCGCCAGCGGCGCAGCGACATACTTGGTCACCCCCACCAATTGCACGGCATCCGCGGGCCGGCCGCTCCGGGCAGCGGCAGCGGCGACGTTCTCGCGCACGCGGGCGAGGTTGTCTCGCAGGCGGCGAAGTTGCTCGGCTTCGGTCATCGATTCATCATACTGTCGCCCAGCCCTTTCCGCGGACGCCCCCCTTAAAAGCTGTCGGCCAAACCGACATCCGCCGCCGGTCGAATGGCTCGGCTGCCGAATTGCTGTGCATCGCGAGACGCGGGAGACTGCGGTATATTACTTGCATCGTCGGCTAGTGATCCGACACCCTTAGGAGCCTTTCCATGTCCGGTTCCCTTTCGCAGTTACTCGTCAGCGGCATGTTTTGCGCGGTCCTGGCCGCGGCGACGCTCGCCCAAGAATCAAAGCCCGCCGAACCGCCGGTCCCTGCCGTGCCGCAGAATCCGCCAGCCGATGTCAGCTCCGAGCCGGCGGGGCTCGTCAAGCTGTCGAAAACGGGGGATGTCTGGCTCGATACCAAGCGCAAGGCAGTCATTATTGATGGGGACGTTTGCCTGCGCGAGGGGCAACTCGAAATGTTCGCCTGTCCGAAGGGGACGAAAGAGCACGAATCGGTCGTCGCGCTCAAGTGCCTCCCCGAAGAGGTTCATGCCGGACTGCTCGCTGCCGGGGCCAAGCCGGGCAAGCCGGTGAAGTTCGACCCGGAATATCGCCCCGCGAGCGGCGACATCGTCGATATTTTCATCCTCTGGCGGGACGAAAAGGGAGAGAAGCACACCGACCGGGCCCAGGATTGGATCAAGCACGTCAAATCCGGCAAGCCGATGGAATTCGACTGGGTCTTCGCCGGCAGCGGCTTTTGGAAGGACGAAGAGACCGGCAAGGAGCACTATCAAGCCAACGTAGGGGATTTCATCTGCGTCTCGAATTTTCCCACCGCCACGCTCGACCTCCCCGTCGAAAGCTCGCAGGCCAATGCCGACTTGATGTTTACCGCCTTCACCGAGAAGATTCCGCCAAAGGGGACGAAGGTGCGGCTGGTGCTGGTTCCGCGGAAGAAGGCTGAGGCGAAGCCGGGAGAAGCCAAGCCGGCGGATACCAAACCGGTGGAGCAGCCGAAGTAGCCACGGATGGAACACAGTTGAAACACGGCTGTGAGAGAGAGTGAATTTCCTTGCGAGAGACTGGTGTCATGCGATTGTTCTTTGGCTTCGCGGTCTGGCTCGTCCTGCTTTCAGCAGCCAGCGGTGCGGAGCCGACGCCGGTTGATTTGGTTAAGCAGGCGAAGACGGTTGTGTTTCTTGGCGACAGCATCACGGCTGCGGGGCAGTATGTCGCGCTTGTGGATGCTTGGATCGTGTCGCAGCGGTGGGAGCATTCGCCAAAGATCATCGACTGCGGCTTGGCGAGCGAAACGGTTTCGGGTCTGAGCGAGGAGGGGCATGCCGGCGGCAAGTTTCCGCGGCCCGACCTGGCGGAACGCCTCGACCGGGTGCTCGCCCTGACCAAGCCCGACCTGGTGTTTGCCTGCTATGGCATCAACTGCGGCATCTATCAGCCGTTGGATGAGGATAGGTTCCAGAAGTATCAGCAAGGTTATCAGCGACTCAAAGCAGCGATCGAGAAGGCTGGCGCAAAGCTGATCGTGGTGACGCCGCCGTTTTATGACGAGCAACGTTCGCCCAAAAACTTCTCCTATAACGGCGTCCTCGATAAGTACAGCGACTGGCTGTTGTCCCAGCGCGCTGCCGGTTGGATTGTGATTGACCTGCATGGTCCGATGACCCGCGAGGTGCAAAAACGTCGTCAGGACGATCCTAAATTCACCTTCCAGCCCGACGGCGTTCATCCGAACAGCGACGGCCACTGGTTTATCGCCCGGCAGTTGATCCGAGCGCTGGGGGACGAAGCCGCGACCGAGGCGGCCACTCCGGCCGACATGCTGAAGCTACGGGGCGTTTCGGCCGATTTGCTGCCGCTTGTCCAGCAGCGGATGGCTGTCCTGCGCGACGCTTACGTGGGGACCGCCGGCCACAAGCGGCCCGGCGTCGCCGCCGGCTTGCCCGTGCCCGAAGCCGAGCAGAAGGCGACGGCGCTCACGGCCAAAATCGACCAATTGCTCGCAGCCAAACCTTAAAAGAATCGTAACGCCCCATGCTGGCTCCCAACCTCTCTCGCCGTGAGTTCCTGGCCGCAACCGGCAGCACCGCGGGGGCACTGGCTCTCACTTCCGCTCAAGCTGCTGCACCGGCCAGCGAAACCGTCGCATTTGTGCTGGTGGGCGATACGCACTACCTAGCCAACAAGGAATTGCCTACCGAGATTGATCCGATATCGGCCGGCGTGAATGGTCGCCTGATCGAAACCATCAATCGCATGCCTGGCCTGGCGATTTCGCCCGCCGCGGGGGGCGGCGAAGTGGCCGCACTGCGCGGCGTCATTCATGCCGGTGACCTGATCGATACCGGCGACAAGACCGGCACCACCCAGCAGCGAATGCAGGAAACGGAGTGGCAACATTTCGTTGCCGACTATGGGCTGAACGGCAAGGATGGTCGGCTCAAGGTTCCGGTGTACGAGGTGCATGGCAATCATGATGGCCCTCGTGGCGAAGGCATCGCGATCAGCGGCATTCAGGAGCGCAACCGTCGGCGTCCGGGCCTCAGGCAGGTGTCTTCCGGCGGTTTGCACTATTCCTGGGATTGGGGTCCGGTTCACTTCGTCAATCTCGGCATCGTCGTCGGTCCCGATGCATCGGTGACATTGCGGCGGCGCTACAATCCGCGCGGCAGCCTCGATTTTCTTCGCGAAGATCTAAAGGCGACCGTCGGCGATAGCGGCCGCCCGGTCGTTATCACGCACCACATCGACATCTTGCGGTATTCTGGAGCCTGCGATCCAAACGAGCCAGCCAATTTGAACAAAGAATGGCATCCCTGCGACGTGCAGGCCTTCTACCAGGCGCTACAAGGGTTCAACGTCGTTGCCATCTTGTACGGCCACACCCATGCCCGCAACGTGCTGAAGTGGAACGGCACTGCCACCAAGGCCGACACGGGGCTGAACTTGTTCAACGTCGATAACTCTGGCCACTTCCACAACGACCAGCAGGCTCTGATGTACTTCGAGATTGCTGCCGACCACCTGCTGGTGCGGGAATTGGCGACCCGCGACCGCTGGCAAACGGCCGAGTGGACCCCGCAGTTCTGGAAACTGCCGGTTGCCAAGGCATAGCGATATTTCTTCGCGCGAGAATTTCGCGAACCTTTCTTTCGCGGCCCTCGTCTCATCTGGCAGACCCGGCAATGCCGCCGGCCTGAGGGAGATGCCTGCCATGTTGTTCTTGCGGACCAAATCGACAGCCTTTGCGGGTAATTCCGGCTGCGCCCATCGACCGGGCAATCCGTCCGGGACGCCGCCGCGCTGTTGACACTCGGCCTTATCGCGAGAAGTCACAGCCCGGTGTCAGGCATGGCAGCGGGCTTTTTTGTTGCGCTGTCGGTGGATGCGGGCGGCAACGGTTGCAGGACCAAGGTGTTATCGGCAGCATCCCCGGCTTTTAACCGGGTGGGTGAGGGTTCGAGCCCCTCTGGTCCTATTTTCGCAGGCACTGGTCGTCTAGCGGCCAAGACCCCGCACCCGTAATGCGGCGACGCCGGTTCGAGTCCGGCCCGGTGCCCTGGCTTGTCCCTCGCTTGCGCGTTGGGCTTGCGTGAGGAAACTTTCAGGACGTGGGAAAGCCTGGTATTCCGCGTGCTTCGGGAGCACGAGACCGCTGGTTCAAATCCAGTCGTCCTGACTTTTTGCGGTGGGTCCTGTGTTGGTACGGGTCGGCGGCTGTTAACCGCCGCGTCGCAGGTTCGATTCCTGCCACCGCAGCTTGTGCCCTTGGCCGAGCGGCAGAGGTTCCGGGCTTCCAACCCGGCCAGGCGGGTTCGACTCCCGCAGGGCACTTTCCGTTTGATTTCAAACATGGTGTTTGTGGTGTAGCGGTCGCTGCATGCCTGGCTGTGAACCAGGAGGTACGGGTTCGACTCCCGTCAAACACCCCTGGGGGAAAGCACCAAGAACCAAGCATCAAGCACCAAATGATTTAGGACGAATGACCAACGACCAACATGACGCTGAAGCCAAACGGTGCGGCGGCTGCCTGCAAAGCAGCTATCGAGTGGGTTCGACTCCCACCGGCGTCTTTTGAAAGCAAGCGTTGTCGCTGCCGGTCCACCGGCGCGCCCGCCCGGCCTGTTGGCCGTCGGCGCGGCGCGTTCCGCAGATGGGTTCCAAGCTGGCAGAGGCATTGTGTAGCTCAATGGGTAGAGCACCAGACATTGGATCTGGAGGAAACGGGTTCGACTCCCGTCACCGTAGCCAGTTGGCTGAAAACCAACTTCCGGACCGGGCGCGCAAGCGTCCACCACCACAGGCCCGCGGGAGGCGGGCGAACGACCGCTCAGCCGCCATCGGCCTTATCGCGCGAGTTTCGGCTCGCGGCGATTGGGCAAATCGCGGCAGCGCCGACAAACGCCCTGCAGTGCGCCGCCGCACGGCCCCGCGACTTGTCCAGAGCGACCAGCGCCAGCCTGCCACCGGCCGGGAATGCCAAGCACGAGCTGGCTGACTGCTGCCGCCCAGGACCAGAACCGCGGAGCCGAGCCCAAGCGACACTCCGCGAATTTTCGGCGTGAACGGGCGAACGTTTCGCCTCCCAACGGCTTCTTTTACACAAATACAAATTTACACAAATTACACAACGAGCCGCGGCACGAGCGACGAATTCCCCTCGCTGACGCTGCGGGTTGGTATGCGGGTAGGTAGGAATGAGGTGAACCATGTTCCTGTTCAAGCATGTCAAGATTCGCCGGCACGAACTGGGCCTGGTCTTCCGCGACCAGGAGTTCAGTGGTCTGCTGGCGGCCGGTTCGCACTGGCTGTTCGACCTGCGCGGCAAGCTGCGCGTCGAGGTGGTGTCGCGGCGCGCGCCGTGGCTGGTTCACGAGCAGCTCGACCTGATCGTCAAGTCGGGCGTTCTCGCCGGCCAGGCAATCGTGCTCGACCTGAAGGACCACGAGCGGGCGCTCGTCTGGATCGACGGCCGCTTCAGCCACATCCTGCCGCCGGGCCTGCACGCGTTTTGGACCGGCCAGCGCGAGATCGAGGCCGAGGTGATCGACGCCCGGGCGGTGCGCTTCGAGCACAAGCAGCTTCAGGCGATTCTGGCCCGCGGCGCCGAGATTGGCCGCGCGCTGGAGGTCGTCCAGGTCGAGGCGGGACATGCCGGCGTGCTGCTGGTCGATGGCAAGTACATCGAGACACTGCCGCCGGGCCGCTACGCACTGTGGAAGAACGTCGTGCCGGCGAAGGTGCTGACGGTCGATCTGCGGGAGACCGCGCTCGACATCAGCGGCCAGGAGATCATGACGGCCGACAAGGTGACGCTGCGCGTCAACGCCAACGTGACCTACCGCGTCGTCGAGGCCCGCGTTGCGGTCAGCGCGACGGACAACGTTCAGCTCGCGCTGTACCGCGAGGCGCAGCTCGCCTTGCGGGCCGTCATTGGCGCGCGTGATCTCGACGGCCTGCTCGCCGGCAAGGACGCGGTGGCGGCCGAGCTGACCGAGGCGCTCCGCGCTCGGGCGAGTGAGCTGGGCCTGGCCATCGCGTCGGTCGGCATCCGGGATGTTATTCTGCCGGGAGAGATGAAGGAGCTGATGAACAAGGTGACCGAGGCCAAGAAGGCGGCCGAGGCCAACTTGATCTTCCGCCGCGAGGAGACGGCCGCGATCCGCAGCCAGGCCAACACGGCCAAGCTGCTGGTCGAGAACCCGACGCTCATGCGGCTGCGCGAGCTGGAGGTGCT
>JANRLS010000247.1:0-7239 GCA_033762315.1 Pirellulaceae bacterium | reverse complement strand
CAGCCCGGGCAGCTAGGGCACGGACGACACACCGTTCAACCCCTTCCGAGCCTGCGGCTGTGCCTCGCCGGGGGGCCCGTTGACGCTGTCCAAACGGCTGAGGTTCGGCACCCGCGGAACTCCCGCGCGGAAAAAATTCGGTATCGCGAGGGTAAGGTCTGCCGGGGCCGAGTCGTCCATAAGAGCGAGGCTGGCAGCGAAGGTCGCGGCCGGCATGGGGAAATCAATCCCCGGAGGTTGTCATGACTCGGATCCTGGTAATGCTGGCGGTTGGTGTCGGTATGGGACTGGCGGGTTGGGCGGCGGCGCATCCACCGACGCATGGCACGGTGAACGTGAAATCGCTCGCCACGCAAGACATCGTCGAAAAGCTGGATGGCAACGTGACGAAGGCTGCATTTCTGGAAGTGACTTTGGAACCGGGCCAGGCCGACCTGCCCCACCGCCACGCCGGACCCGTGTTCGGCTATGTGCTGGAGGGGGAGTTCGAGTGGGCCATCGACGATCAGCCCGCCAAAGTGCTGCGCGCGGGCGAAACGTTCTACGAGCCGACCGGCTGCCTGCACCGGGAAGCGAAAAATCCCGCGGCCAAGGGGATTACGCGCCTGCTGGCCGTGATCTTGCATCCGCGCGACGCCAAGCAGGTGACGATTCCTGAGCCCCGGCAAAAGTAGTTGCAGGCCCATGGCAGCATCATGTCCAGTTGAAAGGAGACCACCATGAACATTCTTGTCGCGGGGGCAAGCGGGGCGATTGGCCGCCCGCTAATGGCCGAATTGGTTCGTCAAGGTCATGCCGTCACGGGCCTGACCAACTCCGACGCCGGTGCCCGAATCATCGCGGACTTGGGCGCGTCCGTCGCGCAAGTCAACGTGCTCGACGCGGCGGCCGTGGAGCAGGCCGTAAAGAATTCGCGGCCAGAGGTCGTCATTGACGAGCTGACCGCGCTCCCTCGACACCCCCAAGACATGGCGGCCTCAGCGGCGCACAACTGGAAGGTGCGTAGGGAGGGGGGCGGTAACTTGCTGCATGCGGCAAGGGCGCAGGGAGTGTGGCGGTACCTCCAGCAATCGTCCGGCTTCTTTCTTCAGCCGGGCCCCGGTCTGGCCGATGAATCCGCGGGAATGGCTATTGAGGCCAGTCCCGGAGTGGCGGCCCATGCCCGCAGCTACGCCGAGTTGGAGTCGCGGGTGCTCGGTGCGGCAGGCATGGAGGGGGTCGCCCTGCGCTACGGGTTTTTCTACGGGCCGGGCACCTGGTACCATCCGGACGGGGCCGCGGCGGACCAGGCGCGCCAGCGGGAGCTGGCGGTTATCGGAGCGGGAGAAGGAGTTTGGTCGTGGGTCCACATCGAAGATGCGGCCGCCGCGACGATCGCCGCCCTCAACGCCCCGCCGGGCATCTACCACATCGTCGATGACGATCCCTCGCCGGTCAGCCGGTGGCTGCCGGCATTCGCCCGCTCGGTCGGTGCTCCGCCCCCACCGCAGCTCACGGAGCAGGAGGGGGAGGAGCGCCTGGGTGCGGATGCCGTCTATTACGGAACCAGGCTCCGCGGAGCAAGTAATGAGAAGGCCAAACGACAGCTGGGCTTTCAGCCTCGACGGCTGCCATGGTTGCAGCCGTGAAAGCGGATTCGCTGAGGTGAAGTGAGTAGCGGCAGTTTTTGCTTTCGCATAACAATCATGAAATTCGTAAAGAGTTATGCTGAAGCATAGCCTACGGGAACTTGCCAGAGGTGCCTGCTCTTGCCAAAACAACGCTTGCGGCCGCCATGCCAATGGCCGCTTGGTTGCCGCTTTCGCATGGACAGGACGCGAGAGGTACACCAAGGACGAGACAACCGCCTCTTCCCGTGCCATCCAGTCGTCGCCAGGTATTCACTCCATGCAAGCCGCCATCTTCGTTGCTGTCGAGAAATACGCCGACAGCCAGCGGATCAAGGACGTGAAGTATGCCGAGGCCGGCGCGCGGCAGTTCGCGGCAGTGCTGGAGCAGCATGGCTTTGGCCCGGCGGATCGCGAACTGCTGATGGGCGGCGAGGCGACGAAAACGGCTCTCGAGTCGGTTTTGCGCACCACGCTGAAGCGGTTGACGGCGGGGGACACGCTCTTTCTCTTTTACGCCGGCCACGGCTTCTCGCGGGGGGGCGAAAACTACCTCACCTGCCACGACTCGCGGCTTGCGGACCTGGAGTTGACGAGCATTCCACTGCAAACGATTCTCCGGCAGCTTCAGCAGTCGAGTTGCCAGCGGATCGTCCTGTTTCTCGACTCGTCCAGCACCGGCCTGCTGGCGAGCGAGCTTCTGCGCGGCAGCTACGGGAACTGGGACGATGCGGAGCTCGAAGCGTTCTTCGGCTCGGCCGAGCAGCGGGTTTGCTTTGCGGCATGTCAGGCTGGCGAATCCTCGCATTCCAGCAGCGAGCTCCAGCACCGCATTTGGACTCACCACGTCATCCAGGCGTTCGACGGGCGGAATCGCACCGCGCTGCAAGGGACGCGGCTCACCGCCGCGTCGCTGCAGAACTACCTGGCGGCCGCGGTTCCGGCCACGCTGAAAAAGACCGATCCGAGCGCGGTGCAAACTCCGCGGAGATATGGCGCGGCCGCCGGCGATTTTCTGCTCGCCGACATGGAGGAAGTTTTCGCCCATCGGAAAGCGGCCAGGCATCCTCTGGCCGGGCAGGTAAAGGACTCCATCCTGCTGAAAGAGTTGGTCGTCAGCGTGAGGAGTTTTCCGGGCTTTGCGAAGGGTTATTCCGTTCCGGACAGTCACAACAGCCGCGCGCAGGCGTTCATCCATGAACTTGCCGCCGCCGACATCGAGGAGGATGCCCAGCGGGTGCGGGCCGCGCTCAAGCGCGAGTTTCGCTTCACGCGGCTGCAGCTTTCGGTGAAGAACCACGGCGAAGGGGCGGCGACCGTTACGACTCCCTACTTCAATTATAACGTCAGCGTCGAGCAGGCACCGCAAGACCCTGGCAGCGTGCTCTGGAAGCGGACGGTGGACGCGATCAAGGATCCCGACAAGATTCTTTCCGACCAGTTTGGATCCGTGTTTGCGCAAGCATTCGACACGGTCGAACTCTCGCTGCACGACCACGTCAACCTCGACCAGTTGATCGACGCCATCGAGGCGCTGGACAGCGACGAAATCGACGTGGACTACGACCATGACGAAAACGTTGATTCCTGTGTTGTAGCCATCCAAGGATACAAAGTCTCGATTCAAGTCACGCGGGATACGTTCTCGATCGTGCACCCCACGGTGCAATCGCCGAAAGTGTTGGTGCAGTCGCTCTTCGACATTCAATTGGCGCTCACCGAAAAGCACAAAGTCCTGGCGATTCCGTTTGCGGCAGTGGATTCTCATGCAACTGGCGAGCCTTGACCTTTGCGAAGTTAGCACCACCGGATGTTCGAGTACACTGGCCGAGTTAGTAGAATTGGCAGGTTATGCTTCAGCATAGAGTTGGTTCCGGCGTTCCTGAATCAATTGATGCGTCGCGCTCAATGGGCTGGATAATGTGACTCTGGCGCTACGGCTCACGTTGCGGCATCGATTCCACGCTGAAGGCGTGCGATAGCGCTGCCGACAGTCGTCGGTTTCCACACTTGGTGGGCTGAATCCGTGTCACTGGCGGGATTCCGCGAGTGTAGAACCGGTGTGGGCAGCCCAATGTAGAATCGGATACCCAAGATAGCTTTCGGCACAGCGTGGCGCCGAATCAGGTTCGGACTTTTTCACGATTTTTGCGATTGGGGACGTGCCAATCTTTGTAGCAGGACACCGGTCTTACAAGAATTTCGCTGGCGGATTGTGCTTGGTGGGGAAGCGGTGGCGACTTCGGCAGTGTGAAACGACTAATCTTACACAAGATCGCTTTTTCCGCCGTTACATTCGACACACAGCGTTTGGAGGTTCTCAAGAATTGTCTCTCCGCCTTTCGCCCACGGATAGATATGGTCGAGTACCAAAACAACGCCGGGCACCACGGCTGGGCTTCGACCACATGCCCGACAGGCGAACTTATCGCGGCGCATCACGAGGAATCGCAGACGCCAAGAAGGATCGCGTGAAGTACGACGAGTGATACTGCCTCTATCTGCGCTCGGTGGATTTTCTGCTGTCGTAGTCTCGTTCAATACAACCGCACTGGCTTCGCCCTGATTCATGGACGCAACAAATGATTCGAGGGCCTTCCGCCACGATCCGAATCGTCGCCCAATCGCATAGCCGGTGAATTCGCAAATCGGCGGACGTACGTCCGCTTGGCGTGGTTGTCGCCCAATTGCCCGCCAAGTGACCTCAATACACTTGAACGCCTGTTCGTCGCTAACGATACGGTGCGCAAACTTACCGGGGTCGAAACCGGCAGCATTCAACGCCTTGTTCCATGAACCGAATCGTCGTTCTTGAGCTGCGGCGCTAATCGAGCCGTGAACCGCAAATTCTTCGCGGGAGAGTGTTTCCTGCTTAAGCAAGGCGGCAACTCGCCGCAATTCCGCGATACATTCATCGGTAGGGATATTCTGTCTTTTGATGACTTCCAAACCTGCCACCACTAAAGCCTGATTCCAGGTACCAAAACGCTTCTTCACGGTTGCGGGCGAGAAACGGCCGCACGAATCATATTGGTCTTGCGTAAGGGCTGAGACACCCAATGTCCTCGCCACCCGCTGCAGATCGGTAAGAATAACAGCGTCGTCCACGCCGCGGTTATCGGGTTCGAGCTCGAACTTCATCGCGCGTGCCTCACTGCCTACCCGGAAATCACCTTCGCACTGGGCGTGCCTTCATTGAGCGTCGGCCGCTCGGGGCGGTTCTTGTGCTTATAGACCAGTTGCATGTGGTCGAGGCCCAGGAGGCGGAGCAGGGTGGCGTGGAAATCGTGGGTGTGCATCCGGTCTTCGGTGGCGTGCAGGCCGATTTCGTCGGTCGCGCCGACCGTCCGCCCGCCGCGAACACCGCCGCCGGCCAGCACCATTGTGTAGCCGTAGGGGTTGTGGTCGCGGCCGTCCCCCTTCTCGCTCATCGGCGTGCGGCCGAATTCGCCCCCCCAGACGACGAGCGTATCGTTCAAGAGGCCGCGCCGCTTGAGGTCCTTCAAGAGGCCCGCCACGGGCTTATCGATGGCCAGGCAATTGGTGCCGTGGTTTTTCTCGAGGCCCGAGTGGGCATCCCACTTGCTGCCACTGCCGGAGTAAAGCTGCACAAAGCGGACTCCCCGCTCGACCATCCGCCGGGCCAAGAGGCACATTCGCCCATAGGTGGCGGTCTCTTTCTGGTCCATGCCGTACATGGCGAGCGTTTCGGCCGATTCATCCGCCAGATCGACCGCCTCGGGAGCTTCGGCCTGCATCCGGAAGGCGAGCTCGTAGCTGGCGATGCGGGCTTCGAGCTCCGTCTGCTCGGGCCGCTCGGCGGCATACGACTTATTCATCTGGGCCAACAAGGCGAGCTTGCGACGCTGGCGGGCGTCGGTCACTTCCTTGGGATTGGCCAGATACTTGATCGGCTCCGTGCCGCTTTCGAGCTCGGTTCCTTGATAGACGGCGGGCATGAAGCCGGCACCCCAGTTACGCGGGCCGTTGACGACCTGACCGCTGTTGTCTTCCATGACGACGAACGCGGGGAGGCTGTCGTTCTCGGTCCCCAGCCCATAGCTGACCCACGCGCCGAGCGACGGCCGGCCGGCGAGGATCGACCCGGTGTTCATTTGACAGACGCCGCCCGAATGGTTCAGCCCGTCGCTATAGAGCGAGCGGATTACGCATAGGTCGTCGGCACAGGTGGCCATGTTCGGCAGCCAATCGCTGACCCACAGCCCCCCCTCGCCATGCTGGGCCCACTTCCGCTTGCTGGCCATGATCGGGGCGTTGTTTTCCCCCATCGCCAGAATCACCGGCTTGAAGCTCTTAGGAAGCTGCTGGCCGGCGAGCTTTTCGAGCTCGGGCTTGGGATCGAACGTGTCGATGTGGCTGGGGCCACCTTCCATGAACAGGAAGATGACGGACTTGGCTTTGGGGGGATGGTGCGGCTGCGGCTTCGAGGCGGCAGCGGCGGCACTGTCGCGAGCCAGGATTCCCGAAAGGGCGAGCGCTCCAAAGCCGGTGCCGGCATTCAGGAGCATGTCGCGACGGGAAAGATAGGGAGTGTGCATGGTAGGACTCGGCAGGCGGGACGCCTGCCCCATGGGTCAGTCCACGTACAGGAACTCGCTGGAGTTCAGCAGAACGTGGCAAAAATCGACAAGGGCGGCATTGCCACCGGTGTCGCTGGCTTGCAAAAACTGGCGGACGGCCGCGGCTTCGTCGGGCCGGGGAACGCGGCCATAAGCGAGGCGATAGGCGGTGGCGACGCGCTCGTCGAGCGTCGCCGAGGAATTGCTTTCCAGCCGCCTCGCCAGGGCTTTGGCCCGGAGCATCATCCAGGGGCCGTTGATCATGAACAGCGACTGCGTGGGGGTCGTCGTGATGTTGCGGACTGGCATCGAGGCGAGGCCATCGGGGACATCAAATACGTCGAGCGTCGCATCGCGGCTGTTACGCTGCACCTTGAGATAGACCGCGCGGCGAGCCGTCTTGCCGCTATCGCCGCCGGGACCGGCCATGCGTGTGTCGAGCTCGCCAGTGATCGCCACCGCCGCATCGCGCACTTGCTCGGCCGAAAGGCGGCGGACGGTCATGCGGGCGACGAACTTATTGAGCGGGTCCTTTTGGGCCGAGGCGGTCACTTCCGGCCCGTGCGACGCTTGCCGATAGGCGGCCGAGGTGACCATTTGCCGGTGCAGATGCTTCAGGCTCCAGCCGCGATCAAGCAGCTCGCTGGCCAGGTAATCGAGCAGTTCGGGGTGGCTCGGCGGTTCCCCCAGGCGGCCGAAATCGCTGGGGGATTCGGCGAGTCCGCGGCCAAAGTGGTGCTGCCACAACCGATTGGCTAGCACGCGCGAAGGGAGCGGATTCGTATCGGAAGTGATCCAGTGGGCAAGCGCGGTCCGGCGGCCGGTCGTTTGCTGGCTGGGATTGGGAACGATGGGGAGCGGGTTCGGATCGAGCACCGACAAGCCCCCCGGTTCGATCGGCTCGGCATTGCGGCGACCGGGAATCGACACCTCGGGAGCAAGCGGACCGACATCGGTGACGCTCGGAGCGCACGGTAGCGGCGGGGGCTTTTCGGCTTCAAGCGCGGCTAATTCCGCCCGCAGCTTTTCCCATTTCTCCTTGGCGGCGTCCT
>JANRLS010000246.1:0-24544 GCA_033762315.1 Pirellulaceae bacterium | reverse complement strand
ACGAGTCGCTACCCGCCGGATCGGTCAGAAATTGCCACCACTTTTCAATGACGTCGAGCGACTTGATTTCGAAATAGAAAGACGCGGCACGGCCCTCCAGATGCATCCACCGACGATCTCCCGACGAACTTTCGTCGATGGAAATCTCCCACTCCCCACTTGTGCCGTTACCCAGCAATCCGATGGAGTCGCCTTGATCGTCCGGCGTTGCAAGTCTTTTTCCTGTTGCTTTCATGACTTCCTCCCGGGAATTCATCCGCAAGGCCACAGGGTCCTAAAGTCGATTACCATCGCGATCGACCCGAAAATAGTCGATCCCACCTGAACGTCCCAATGGTCTGGCTCGCCAGCGTGCGCTCGATCTTTCACCCAGATCCGCCCGCTCGTGTCCACGAAACCGATTTTCCCTCGTTTCAGCCCGAATGGCACTAACGCCTTTCGGATAATCCTCGACCCATTCTTGTTGACCATAAAATCCGGGTCGAATGGAACCGCTCCACCCGTTGGCAAACCGGCCTTTTCGATTTGTCGTTTGATTTTGTCTGGCAGGTCGCTCGACACGGCACGAGCCTTGGAAATTCAACACCTTGACCATCCGAGACACGGCTTAAATCTCACCCGTTTCAATCCTAACTCAAGCCGCGGCACCCTAAAATTGGTCCTAATCCAAGTGGACGATACCATGCAAAGTAACGCCTTAGTTGTTGTCCAACCTCCACGCCCTCATTCGCGACTCGCCCCCTTGGGCTGTTGGCTTGCGATCTTGCTCTACTGTTGCGCATCAATCGCGGCCGCGGAGCCCTCCCTCACTCGCTTTAGCCGCACCGGCGTGCATATGGGGGTCGAGTTTGAGGCAGTGGCGTATGCCCCGGACGAAGCAGCGGCGAACGGGGCGTTCGACAAAGCCTTTGCCCGGATCGCGGCACTCGACAAGGCGCTGAGCGACTATAGCCCGGAGAGCGAACTAACGCGGCTCAGCGAAACGTCAACAATTCCCGGCCGCCCCAGCGCGACCGAGCCGCCGGCAACTGCCGTTCCGATCAAGCTGAGCGGCGATTTGTGGACCGTGCTCAGCTTTGCCCAGCGGGTGAGCGATGCGTCGGCGGGGGCGTTTGATGTCACCATTGGCCCGCTGACAAAGCTCTGGCGGCGTGCCCGCCGCGAGCAAGCCCTGCCCACCGCGGAGCGGCTGGCCGAGGCTCGGCTGCCGGTGGGATGGCGGCGGCTTGTGCTCGATCCGCAAGAGCACACCGCGCGGCTGACGGCGGCCAACATGCGGCTCGATCTGGGGGGAATTGCCAAGGGCTTTGCCGCGGACGAGGCCTTGACCGAGATCCGCCGGGCCGGCCTGTCGCGGGCGCTCGTTCGGGCGAGCGGAGACATTGCCGCCGCTGATCCACCGCCGGGCGAAACGGGCTGGCTCGTGGGAATCGCTCCGCTCAATCCCGATGATCCGCCCACCCGCTTTGTGCGGCTGGCGAACCGGGCCATTTCCACCTCCGGCGATGCCCGCCAGCATCTGGTGGTAAATGGCCGCCGCTATTCGCACCTGATCGATCCCCGCACCGGCCTGGGCATCGGTGGCCGCAGCAGTGTCACCGTGATCGCCCCCACTGGCATCGCGGCCGATAGCCTCGCCTCGGCGGTCGCGATTTTGGGGCCCGAGAAGGGGCTGTCCGTGATCGAGAAATGGCCGAACACCCACCTCTTCCTGATCAGCGAAGACGAAGCCGGCCGGCAACGAGAAGCGCGGTCGGCGGAGTTCGGCAAACTCTGGAGTCAACCGTAGGGCGAAGCCATGCTTCGCCCAGCAACGCCCAACCAAGCCGAAGCACGGCTTTGGCCCACGATTCACTCGGGGTACAGCTGCGTCGAAAGATACCTTTCGCCCAGGTCGGGCAAAATGACAACGACCAGCTTGCCTGAGTTTTCGGGCCGCTTGGCCACTTGCAGGGCTGCCCAGGCCGCGGCTCCGCAACTGATGCCGCAAAACAGCCCCTCTTGGGTGGACATCTTGCGGGCGGTGTCGGCGGCGTCTTCGTCCTTGACCTGAATCACTTCATCGATGACGTTCACATTGAGCACGTCGGGAATGAACCCCGCTCCGATCCCTTGAATCGTGTGCCGGCCGGGCTTCAGCTCTTGCCCCGCCTTCTTCTGCGTGATGACCGGGCTGTTGGCCGGTTCGACCGCGATGGACTTCATGCTCGGCTTGCGGCTCTTAATCACTTCCGAAACGCCGGTGATCGTTCCGCCGGTGCCGACGCCGGAAACCAAGATGTCGATCTGCCCGTCGGTATCGCGCCAAATCTCTTCAGCGGTGGTTTTGCGGTGTACTTCGGGATTCGCCGGGTTTTTGAATTGTTGCGGAATGAAATACTTGCCCGGCTCTTCGGCGACAATCGCCTCGGCCCGGCGAACCGCGCCAGGCATCCCCTCGGCGGCGGGCGTGAGGATCACGTCGGCCCCCAGGGCCTTCAGCAGGCGACGGCGCTCGACCGTCATGCTTTCGGGCATGGTCACGCGGAGTTTGTAGCCCCGGGCCGCACAGACATAGGCCAAGCCGATCCCCGTGTTGCCGCTGGTCGGCTCGATGATGACGGTGCCGGGCTTGATTTTGCCATCCCGCTCGGCGGCGTCGATCATCGCCTTGGCGATGCGATCTTTGACGCTCCAGAGCGGGTTCATGTTTTCGACTTTGCCGGCGACCGTCGCCACGCACCCCTCGGTCACCTTGCGCAGGCGGACGAGGGGGGTGTTGCCAATGCACTGGGTGATGTTGTCTTTGATGCCAGCGGGGAGCGTAGCCATAAGAACCTCCAGGTTGTTCGCGGGAAGAAACAATCGCGTCCGGTCCCTGATCGCCCGCGCTCTCGCCCAACGGGTCACGCGGCCTAAAGACTGACGGCGCTAAGAGTTAGCGTGGCAGGAAGTATAGCCCAAGGGCCGAATCGCGGTCAACGCGGCGGGCGATTCTCGCTGGCGGTCACCCCAGCGGCAGCACTTCCCCGTCGCTCACGGGAAACGGCCGGTTCAGCATGTCGCGCAGCTCGGCACGGGGGGAAATGCCCAGGGCGTGGAAGATCGTGGCGTGAATATCGGGGGGGCCGCAGGGCTGCGTCTTGGGAAACGCCCCATTACTGTCGCTGCTGCCGTAAACTTGCCCGCCTCGGATGCCGCCGCCGGCCAGTGCGACCGAATAGACGCTGGGATAATGATCGCGCCCCGCCGCCCCGTTGATTCGCGGCGTTCGGCCGAAATCGGTCAAAAAGACCACCAGCGTTTCGTCGAGCGTGCCCCGGTCCGCTAAATCTTGCAGCAAGGCCGACAGCCCCTGATCAAACACCGGCAAGAGACGGTTCTTTAGCCGGTTGAAGTTGTCGCTGTGGGTGTCCCACATGTCGCCGGCCCCGCCATTCAGGTCCCCCGCCGCGCAGCACACCTGCACCACCGGCACCCCCGCTTCGGTCAGCCGCCGGGCCAGCAGCATGCTTTGCCCACCGAGATGCTCGCCGTACATCGCCCGCACTTTGGGGTCTTCGCGCTCCAAGTCGTAAGCGTTGCGCACGGCGGTGCCGAGCAAGATGTCGGTCGCCAGCGTGTGGAAGTGGCGAAAGCTCTCGAAATCGGCTGGCTGGCCAGCCGTTTTGTCGAGCGAGGCCAGGAGGTCCTTCCGCTGGGCGATCCGGCCGAAATCTCCCTCGGCCAGGTTCAGCACCTCGGAGCCGAGTGTCCGCGAGACGCCGCCGAACGGCTCCCCCTTGGCGGGCCGCATCACGATCGGATCGTACTTCACCCCCAGCCAGCCCCCATATTCGCCCGCTTGCAGCGTGTTGTTATCGACCATCGGATACGGCACCCGCACGGCCGGAGGCACACCCTTCGGCGCGGCCCGCAGCTTCGACACCATTGCCGGCAGCGACGGCCAATCGGTCGAAAGCGGCGGAATGTTGCCGGCCCGCGGCGGCCGGTGCCCCGTCAGATTCCAATACATCCCCCGCCCATGGGCCGAATCGTCGTGGCAGATCGAGCGGACAATCGCCAGCTTGCCGGTTTGCCTGGCCAGCCGCGGCATGTGTTCGCTCAGAAAAATCCCCGGCGTCGCCGTGGCGATCGGCTGGAACTCGCCCCGCACTTCGACCGGCGCATCGGGCTTGGGGTCCCACGATTCAAAATGGCTCATCCCGCCCCAGCAATAGACCAGGATGCACGCCTTGGCCCGGCCCGTCTTTCCGATCGCGGCTGACGCTTGCAGTTGGAGCATCGCCGGCAAGGACAGCCCGCACGCGCCGATGCCCGCCGCCAGCAAACCGCGGCGCGAAACGGAGAGCGTCGATAGCGAGGGGCGCGTCATAGTCGCCGCAAGGTGGGAAAACATCGGCAGGCTCTCAATATCTCACCACGTTCGGCCCGCGAAAGCAACAGAGTTTTACGCAAGTGTCGAGGGTCGTTTAACTAACCCGTAGCCAAAGGCGCAGGTGAATGTGGGTCGTGGCGTTAGGCGCGCCTGCGCCTTCGGCTACGGGTTAAACGAGGACATCCGCCTCGAACACCGCGGTCCTCAAATTTGCACCCTCGCGCGCCATTCGCCACAATAGGCCCGCTCAACCGCTCCGCCACCTCAGGTGCCGCCATGCCCCGCCTGCATAAGCTCTCCTTCCTCGCCGCCCTGCTTGCCGCTCCGCTACTCGCGGCCGATAAGCCGGACCCGTGGACGCCGGCCTTGATGATGAACGTCAAGCGGGTCGGCAGCGTGGTGGTTTCGCCGGACGGCAAGCAGACGGCATTCACCGTGCGCGAAGCGGTCATGGAGGACGAAACCAGCGAGTACCGGACGCACATCCACCTCGGCACCGTCGGCGGACCGACCAAACAACTGACGCAGGGAACCAAATCGTGCGACGATCCGCAGTGGTCACCGGATGGAAAGTGGCTGGCGTTCGTCTCGAATCGCCAGGGCAAGAAGAACCTTTGGTTGATCCGCCCCGATGGGGGCGAGGCTGTGCAGCTCACCGAAAGCAAGTCCGACATCACCAGCTACAAGTGGTCTCCCGATGCCCGCTCGATCGCCTTCACCGCCCTCGATCCGAAAACGAAAGATGAAGAGAAGCGGGACGAAGAAAAGAACGACGCCCGCGTTATCGACGAGAACATCAAGCTCAGCCGCCTCTGGATTATCCCGGTCGAATTGCCTCCAGCCTCGCCTGCCAACGCTCGCCAAGTAACTCGCGGCGAAATCAGCGTCGTCAGCGAGGCCCGTGCCGGCCGATCGGCTTTCGATTGGTCCCCCGACGGCAAAACGATTGTCTTCGCCCACACTCGCACGCCGCGCCCGGACGATTGGCCGACTGGTGATGTCTCACTGGTCGAAGTCGCCAGCGGGGCCATCCGCCCACTCGCCACCACCGCTGCTGCCGAGGGGACGCCCCTCTTCTCGCCCGATGGCCAGCAGATCGCCCTGACGGTCAGCGACAACCCGCCCACTTGGGCCGGCACGCGCACCGTGCAGGTCGTTCCCACAGCCGGCGGCGTGCCTCGCAAGCTGGCCGATACGCAGGACGATTTCGGCCGCTATTCGGAGCTCGTCGGCTGGTCGGCAGACGGCGACAAGCTCTTTTTCACGGAAGTCCAGGGCACCTCCTTCAAGCTGCTGGCCCTGCCGCTGAATGGTAAACCGGTCGCGATCAGCAGAGATAAGGGGATGTCGCTCTCCGGCGTTTCGCTCAATAGCCGCCGCACGCACTTTGGCTATGGCTGGGAACAGCTCGACCAGCCGGCCGAGGCGCTGGTGAGTAGCGTAGCCAAATTCGAGCCGGCGGTCGTCAGCGCAATCCATCGCGATTTGCCCCGGCCGCCGCTGGGCAAGACCGAGGTGATTCGCTGGGAATCGAAAGACGGCCTGGAAATTGAAGGCTTGCTCACGCTGCCGGTGGGCTACGAAAAGGGGAAACGCTATCCGCTACTACTAGTAATCCACGGCGGGCCGATGGGGGCCTTCACGCAGCAGTTCGATGGCAATCCCGGCACCTACCCGGTCGCCGCATTCGCCAGCCGGGGCTACGCGGTCCTCCGGCCGAACCCCCGCGGCAGCAGCGGCTATGGCAAGCAGTTTCGCTATGCGAATTATGGAGATTGGGGGGGCGGCGACTTTCGCGATTGTGTCACCGGCGTCGATCAGACAATCGCCCAGGGCATCGCCGATCCCGACCGCCTGGGGGTGATGGGCTGGAGCTACGGCGGCTTCATGACCTCGTGGACGATCACGCAAACGAAGCGGTTTCGAGCCGCGTCGGTTGGGGCCGGCGTCACCAACCTGATGAGCTTCACCGGCACTGCCGACATCCCCGGCTTCCTGCCCGATTATTTCGGCGGCGAATTCTGGGACCAGCCCGCCGCCTATCGCGACCACTCCGCCATGTTCCAGGTCCGCGGCGTCACCACCCCCACCCTCATCCAGCACGGCGAGCGCGACGAGCGCGTTCCCCTCTCGCAAGGGCAGGAACTCTATAACGCCCTCAAGCGGCAAGGCTGCCCGACGAAAATGATCGTCTATCCCCGCACCCCTCACGGCATCGAAGAACCCCGCCTCCTCGTCGATTGCATGCAGCGGAATTTGGAGTGGTTTGGGAAATACATCGAGAGTGCTCACAAACCGTAACGTCCGCCATTGAAATGTGGCGGCTGCACCGCCCCTTCCCACTGACATCTCATTCCGCTTGAGGTTTGACGATGCCGAAGATCTCATCCTTAAATAGGACTTTGAATTTAAACGAGGCTTCAATCTCAACGCGGAGTCGATTGAAATCCGAATCCGTCGATGCAAAATGTGTGCATTTTAGGGAATCGGCGGCCAAAAGATGAACAATATCTGCCATGCCCAATTGCATGTGGGAAAGCAATGTGACCTTGTCAAAAGCGTCCGCGTCAAATTTCAATTGATCCACCGCTTCGATATGAATTCCCGCTATTGACTCGCCGCGTATCCGACTTGCCATTTCTCCCCAAATGCGGCCAGCAAAAGATTGGTAATTCTCCTCAGAATCGCGGACCACTTTTTGAATGAATTCTCCGATCTCCTTGCGCGAATGTGTCTGGATTGCCTTTACGTGTGTGCCATCCAAGGCGTGCCGTTTGAAGCACTCTTCAGCGTACCATTCGTCGAGTTCTAGCAGGACAAATGGCGAAATCGCCATTCTTGCAGTTGGGACGTTCCATCCGACAATCGAGCGCAAACGTGTTGCGAATTGATAACGCTTGTCATGTCGGAATAGTGCTTCCCAATACTCGCGTTCCTCGCGTTGATGCTCAGATTCCGGATAATGTGAGGGCGAAACGGCCGCTTCGGGCTCGCGTCCTTGAGCTAGCAGATAATCAATGACGAGCGAAGTGTCACAATAGACGATTGTCACTGGGCAACCTGTGATATGAGAAGGGGCAGGCTGTATTTTGTATTGCGCTACTCGCGGTTGGTAGACGTAATTTCGATGAAAATCGCCGGGATCGATGAGACCGCTTCACAACCCCGCCAATAACCCCCGCATGTAGCCGACGGCGAAGGCGATGTATTGCTTGGGGAGCGGGGTGTCGCCGGTGATGTGGATGGGGTGGCCCAAGTCGATCACGCCGCGGTAGCCGACTTCGGCCAGCGCGTGGCGGGTGGCGGAGGAGGAACCGCATAGAGTGATCGGCTGGCAGTTTTCCCGGCAAGTGCATCAAACCTTCATTTTCTCGAGGATTCTGAGGGAAGTGGCCAACCGTGTATCTCGGGAGCGACGCCGTGCGGAGAATCACTCGGAACGTTGTGCTGGTGCTCGCGGTTCTTTTTCTGGCTGGCTGCACCCCTCCCACCGCTCAACAAAAAATGACCGGAACGTGGAAGGCGACACCACGGGTGGATGCGGCGGTGAACGAGGCGGTGGACATGGCTGCCCAGGGGCAGAAAGTGAATCCGCTGGCGGAAGGGGCCGCCAAGTTCTTTGGCAATGCGTTTGCTTCGGCCGCGCTATCCTGCGAGGTGGAATTCAAAGCCACCGGCACCGTGTTCTTTCGCGGCAACACCGATGCGCTCGGCGTGCCCCCCGATTCGGACGGCAAGTGGGAGGCAACCTCCACTGGCGCGGATACCGCGAATGTCAAACTGACTGCTGGCGACAAGCAAATTTCCGGGAGCGTGGTGTTTCGCGACAAGGACGAATTTACCCTCAAATTTGAATCCGTCACGGTGGATCCCGCCACCAAGGCCGAGACGAAAGTCCCAACGTCCATCGTATTCAAACGGATCGACAGCTAGTTCAGAGCGAACGGATCGGCGGTCGTCGATTCCCCGCTCGTTCATTCGCCGGACGAACTGTTGGTCTGGCATGGTTTTCGGCTCGCGTGCCGAGCCGCCAGCAACTGGCGATAAGGGGTTTTGATCCGCGCGAACCCGCCTTGCCGCGCAGCTTCCACCAGTTTCCTGGGAGGGAGTTAACTCACTAGACCGAAGGATGGCGTGTATTTACATTAGCCTCGTTATCGGGAATTTACCGCACGCCGTAGTTGGCCCAATGCCATTTCAGACCGTACTCGCCCTGGCGATCGTGGCGCAGGTCATTGCGACGCTGCTCGCGGTTCGTCTTCACTGGCGCTATCGCTGGCGGTCGGCGTGGGCGTTTTTGTCCGCTTCCTCGCTGCTGATCGCTGTTCAACATGCCGCCCTGCTAATGATGTTTCGCGCCGACCTGGGGGACGCGTTCGACAGCTATTCTTTGTGGACCGTCTGCCTGTCGGCGCTAGCGGTGTCGGTGTTGTTCCTGGGGGGCGTGGCGCTGATCGAACCCTTTTTCCGTCAATTGGCCCGTGCCGAGGCGCTGCTGAAGCGCGAAAAGCGGATTCTGGAAAACGAGGTTGAAAAGCACGAGTATGAGCTGCAAGTCGCCCGGCAAATTCAACAAAGCCTGCTGCCGGACGAGGTTCCGCGGCTCGCCGGGATTGATGTCGCGGGTACCCTCTGCCCCGCCGCGTGGGCCAGCGGCGACCATTACGATTTCATGCGGCTCGCCGATGGATCGGTGCTGGTGCTGATCGCCGACGTGACCGGCCACGGCACGGGCCCCGCCTTGCTCATGGCTTCGACCAGGGCTTTTTTTCGGGCCCTGGCGCAAACCTGCGGCGATGTGGGGGTGCTATTGACGCAAGTGAACCGGCTGGTGGCCGACGACGTCAAGCGAGGACGGTTCGTGACGGCGTTCGTAGTGGCGATTGATCCTCATTCCCGGACATTGACCTACTGCGGTGCCGGCCACCAGGTTTACCTGGTGCAGCCCGATGGCTCGCGTCTCCCCCTCGATGCGACTGGTCCTCCCCTGGGGATCGTGCCGGATTTTGTTCACGAACCGGCTCCCCCCATCGCGGTCGAGCCGGGACAAATTCTCGCGCTGTTGACCGATGGCATTCCGGAGGCGGTCTCTCCAAGCGACGAGGCCTTTGGCTGGGCTCGGGTTTGCGACTACCTTCATCAGCACGCCGACCTTCCCGCGGCCCAGATTTTGGCAGGTCTGCTCCGCGAGTCGCGCGAGTTCGTCGGTCCTCAGGTTCCGCAGCGCGACGACATGACGGCCGTCATCATCCGCATCCATTCCGACGCCGAGTCCCTCGCGACGAGTCCATCGCCGGCCGCCACACAGCCGGCGCTATGCACCGCGGCGGCGCTTCCGCGGTAGCGAATGAGCGGGATGCCCTCACCATCCAGTTGTTGCCACCTCACTCCACCGGCACGAGCCGCACTTGCCGGACGTCCATCACGGCGGCGGCGGCTTTGGTGCGGGGGCGAATTTCGAGCGCGTGGACTTGCGGGCCGGCAATTTCGACGACGCCGAGCTTGCGCTCCTTGAAATTCTGGAAATGGCCGGTGTCTTCCACGGTGAACGTCAGCGTTTGGCCGCCGATTTGCACGGCGACTTCGCTCCCCCCTTGCCCCTTGCCGCAGCCTTGCAGGATATGGACTTCGTACTTGCCGGGCCGCTCGGCATAGACCGGCCACTGGCACCAGTCGGTCAATTCGCTCCAGTAGCCGATGGTGTTTTTGATGGGCTGCGGCTCGTAGCGAAGATTCTGGCCGTGGGCAAGGGCTTGGTGGGCGGCGAGCGTGAGCGAGCCATCGGCGGCGGGGCTGATGACGCGGGGAATCACCGGTAAATACGGGCGGCCGACCGTTTCGACAACGACCACCAGCGGATTTAGGGCATCCGCGGCCGAGGGAATCGCGAACCACCACTCCGTCAGCTCCGGGGACATCTTCAAAGCAATTCTGGCCGGATCGCCACGCAAATAGGCGATGCGAATCGGATTTTGCAGTATCGGCATGATGAGGATGCCATCGACCGGCCGCTCGGCAACGTGGAGTTCCACTTCCGCCGGCCCGAATCGCATTTCGCCCCAAGCGGTTTTGTGACTCGCGAACCAGGCGGGCTTAATCTCGCGGCTCAGGTGTTTCGTCAGGAAGGCGTCGATGTCGTCCACCATCGGCCCAAACCACGGATGCTGATTCCAGCAGCCATGTTTCCCTTCGCGATAGACGAGTATCTCGGTGGGGATTTTCAGCTCGCGCAGTTTCTCGCGCGCGGCCAGGTTCAGCTCTGGCCGGTCGTGCTCGCCATGCTGAAACAAGATCGGCGGCGTTTTGGCCGACAGGTGAGTCATCGGCGACGCGAGCCGATAGAGTTCCGGAGCCTCGTCGATCGTGCGTCCCAAAAAGGCGACCGCATTCGGCCCAGCGGGAACCTCCATCGGCCCCGCCATGACGACAGCGGCTTGCACCTGTGACGAAATCCCGGCGTTGCCGCCGTCCCCTTGCAGCTCGGCTACGTGCGGCGCGGCGGCCAAGAGGCCGACGAGGTGTCCCCCCGCCGAGCCGCCGACCGCAGCGATCCGCTCCGGATCGATCCGCAGTCGCTTGGCGTTCGCCCGCAGCCAGCGGACCGCCGCCTGGCAATCGTGAATCGCCGCCGGAAATTTCGCCTCTCCCGCCAAACGATATTCGATGGCCGCCGTCAGATAGCCGCGAGTGGCGAGCGTCTGGGCCAGCACGCGAAATCGCGTTTTGTCCCCCTGTTGCCAGCCGCCGCCATGGACGATCAGCACGGCGGGCAGGACTTCGCCCTCCGAGTTCTTCGGCCGAAACAAGTCCAAGTGCAACTCGCGCGAGCCGTACTTTGCATAGACGATATCGAGGTGTTGTTGGACGGTTCCTTCGGGCAGCGGCTCCAAGCGACGGCCCTGCGGAGCGGAAGGCGAAGCGGCGGGGACGGCCGTCTGGCTCCAAGCATTGCCCGTCAGCAATGGAGTAAAGCACAGGGCGAAGATGAGAATGAGACGCATAAGAACTCCGGAGAAAAATTCCCTTGCTGGCGCTGCGGGCTTGTGTTTCGGTCCCTTGCTAACGCTGCGGGTTGATATTTTAGCGCCAGTCGCCGCTGAGGATGAAGGCGGCCCAGTAGTGCGGGGGGAGGCGGTTAGAAGTGTCTTCTTTTGCTGCGACAAGGTCGAGACCGCGGCCGCCGCGCTCGCGCAGCACCCACAACTGCGCCTCGCGAAGAGCGGCCAGCTTGCTCATCTCCTTGTTCCACAGGTTGTCATAAAACCGCTCCATCAGGTCGCGCGTGGCGGCATCGGGAACCTTCCAGAGGCTGGCGATGACCGTGCGGGCCCCGGCCGCTTGAAACGACCGCTGGAGACCGAGCAGTCCTTCGCCACCGGCAGTTTCGCCGAGTCCCGTCTCACAGGCCGACAGCACCACCAGCCGCACGCCGGAAAGGTCGAGCGTGCCGACTTCCTCGGCAGTGAGGATGCCGTCGTCTCCGGTGCCGCCGCGCTGGTTCGCCCCCGCCAGGGCAATGCCGGAGAGCAACCCCGGATGGTAGCCGGCAATGGTCTGGCTGGTGGCCAGGTCGGCCGCGCCGCCGCCGCGCACGACCGTTTCGCGGGCCATCGCCGAGCGCACGCTGGGGGGAGCGAAAAAACCATGCGTGGCGAAATGCAAATAGAGATGCCGCGGACCTTCGGTGCGGACGGCGTTCTCGGTGGCGGCTGCCCCTTCGAGCAGCGTGAACTGGTCGTCGCCAAAAATATCCTCATATTTCCGGGCGATGTCGCGCGGCTCGGCTTCCATGCCGGGATGCAGGATGAACTTCAGGTCGTCGTCCCCTCGGACCGCCGCTAGTTGGCGAAAGCTCTTTTTGGGCTTGTTTTCGGCCGGTGCGCCCTGGCCCTGATGGTCGTAATCGACGGCCCCCATGACGAGCAAATTTCGCGGGACGGCGGGGCCCGGTTCGTCGGCCAATAGTTCCGGCAGGGCCTGCGCCGCGGGAATCATCGCGATCAGCCGGTCTTCCTCGATCAAAAAGGCGCCCGGCTTCTCCCCCGGCAGGGCCGGCCAGGGGAACTTGCTCAGCTCCCCATCGGGGCAAAGCAGCACCACATCGCGGCCGGCCAAATGCGCGGCAAGGGGCTGCCAGACCAGATCGCGCAGCGACTGGGCCGCGGCAAGCGCCTTTTTGGTGCGGCCCTGATCTTCGCGCCAAGTCTGGATGGCCAGGTCGATGGGAACCGAGGTTCCCAAATCGACGAACTGAATTTCCCCGGCAGCAGCGACGACAAACGCCCCGTAGCGCACCTGCTGCTTGAAATCGCCGCCGGGATCGCGCGTGAAATCGAAATACAGCATCACATCGACCACCACGCTCTTGGCCGGCAGCGCGGCCCGCACACTGGTTAGGGTGGGCAGTTGGCGGGCCGAGCGAAACTCGCGGCTGGCGGCGGAAAGGCGGGCTTCCAAACGTTCCTTTTGATCCGACAAGGAGGCGATTTCCTCGCGCCAGGTGGCGATTTCCCTATCGGGCGGCGAAGCGAGCGAAAGGGTCGCGAGCCGACTGGTCACCCCGCGCAGCTCGACCAACAGCGGAGCCAGTTCTGGCTGATCGCTGCCCGCTCGCATCGCCCGCTGCCGCTGCAGCACCAGCCCCTTATAGGCAAGTACTTCGTCATAAGCCTCGGCGGCGAATTTTGGATCGCGGCGGGCAATGGTAATGAGGACATCGAGCGTGCCGCGCAAGTCGCTCATCATCAGTAGCTGTTGCCGCTCGGATTGGATGTCGGCCACCAGTTGCAGCTGCTCGCGCTTGATTTTCAGCGACCGCACCGCCAGGCCGAATGCCTCACGCAAATTGCCGTGCTCGAAGCGGAGCAGCGCCAGATTGCTCAAACTCTTGGCATATAGCGGGTGCTTGTCGCCCACCAGGCGCTGCCACAACTCGCTGGCTTGGCGGACCAGCGCCTCGGCCCGGCCAAAGTCTTTCTGTGCGGCATAGAGCTCGCCGAGGTTATTGAGGGTATAGGCAAAATCGGGCAAATTCTCGCTGCCGCTTTCGACTTGCGTGCGCCTTACTTCGAGCAGCAGGGCCTCGGCACCCTCGTAGTCGCGTATGTTGCGCATTAGCCCGGCCAGACTCGTCAGGCACGACAGATAGTCCGGGTGCCTTGTTCCTAAGCGGCGGCGAAAAATCTCTCGCGCCTCGGTATACATCTGGGCGGCCTGATCGTAGCGATCGAGCGCCTTCAGAACAGCCGCTATGTTGACCAGCGTCACAGCATACGCGGGGTGCTTATCTCCCAAGGCCAGTTTTTTGACTTCCAGCGATTCTCGCAGCAGCGGCTCGGCCCGGTTTAGATCTCCCATATCGGCATACAGCAGAGCCAGATTGTTGAGACCGGCGGCATAATCGGCGTGCTGCTTGCCGCGCAGCCTGGTGATGATCTCGATGGCCCGCCTCAACAGACCTTCCGACTCGACATATCTTCCTTGGCTATTGAGCGTGATCGCCAGGCTATGCAGGCCAATCGTAAAGTCTGAGCTCTCCGTCCCCGCCAACTGCTCGCGGAGCGCAAGGGATTGGCGAGCCACTGCCTCCGCGCCAACATAGTCCCCCTTGCGCAGGCCGATTTGCACCAGCGTTTCGAGGCAGCTTACATAGGCAAACCGCTCGCCAAACAGTTCCTTGAACAGCTCCATGGCCTGCCGGCAATAGTCTTCCGCGCGGATCAGGTCGCCGGCGTTTTCGTAGAGGTCGGCCAGCGATTGAAGGCTGCGGGCGACCGGTTCGCTGCGCGGGCCGAACTGCTTTTTGCGGATCTCGAGAGCCTGCAAAAACAGCGGCTTGGCGATGGTGATCCGCCCCGCGTCGGAATAGTATGTCGCCAGCTGTGAGATCGCCCGGGCATAGTCTCCGTGTTCTTCTCCCACGCGCTCGCGCTCGATCTCGACCATCCTGAGGAACGCGTCTTCGGCCGCTTTGAATTCGCGCAGCTGCTTATGGGCCCGCCCCAGCCGCGACCAGCAATCGGCCGCCGCCGATAAATCCTTGTTGGCGTTATACGCCGCGGCGGCCCGCTCGAGATGCGGCACCGCCTCGGTCCAGCGTTCTAGCTGCGCGAGGGACTTGCCCAATTCACGCGAGTTGACGGCAATTCCCTCGTTGTGCTTCAGGGCGACAAAAGCAGCGAGGCTTTGCTCGTAGGCGTCGATGGCTGGCTCGATCTGACCCAGGAACCATTGGGCATCGCCCCGCCAACTGTGCATCCAGGCGGCATCGACCGGCTGTTTGGAGGCGGCATACGACAGCGCGGCCCGCTCGAAATGGGGCAGCGACTCGGCATATTGCTTTTGCCGATAGAGTGCGCGGGCCCATTCGAATTCGGCCTGCGCCAGCCCGGCATCGTGCTTGATCTTCGCAAAGCGTTCGCTGGCGACGGCAAACAGCGGTGCCGCCACTGCCGGCTCCGCCAAATCGCGCCGGCAATAGCCTTGCCAGACGATCATCCAAGCGGCGGCGTCCGGCTCGCCAGCCGCCTCGTATTGCTGGGTGGCCTGCTCGAAGTGGGCAATGGCGGGCAAATACTGCTTCTGGCGATAGAGCGCTCGGCCCCATTCGTCGTGCATTTTCGCGCGGCCGGCATCGATCTTCTCGGCCACGAAAATGGCTAGCGCCCGTTCGTACGACTTGATCGCGGCGGGCTCGTCTTTCAGTTCGCGGGCGCAATATCCCACGAAGGCAATCGACCAAGCCGCATCCACTGGCCGCTTGGCCTGCTCGAACGTGGCGACGTTCCGCGTAAAGCGGTCCAGGGCCTCGGCATACTTGCTCTGGAAATAGTAGGATCGCCCCCATTGATACTCGGCTTCGCCCAAGCCGCGCAGATCGCCTTGCTGCTCGAACTCGGCGCACGTCTGGCGATAGGTCTCGATCGCCGCTGGATAGTCAGCCAGCTTGAATTGGCAATGCCCCTTCCAAAGCAACATCCAGGCGGCATCATTGGCGAGCTGCCGCGCCATGTAGTGCCGGCGGGCCCGCTCGAAGTGCGGCAGCGCGTCGGCATATTTTTGCAAGCGATAGAGTGCGCGACCCGTTTCGGTGTGCACGCGCGACAGCCCCTCGTCGTGCTGGAGCTTGGCGAAGCGCTGAGCCCCTTGCGAATAGGCGGCGACCGCGGCGGCATCGTTTTGCTGGTCGCGGTGAGAATCGCCCAGCCAGAGGTCCATCCAGGCGGCGGTATCCGGGGCTTCCGCCGCTTCAAAGAGGGCGGGAAGCGGCGCGAAAACAGTGGCCGCCTCGCCAAATCGCCTCAGGTTGTAGAGCGACTGGCCAATCGATTTCTGGCTATGGAGCGAGTCGGGGTGCTTCTCCCCCAAAATGCCCTTCCGGGCGGCGGCAACCTCCTGGTATCGCGGCAAGGCGGCTGCGTAGTCGCCCGCTTGAAAAAGCATATAGGCCCCCCACGACCGCGCGCCGACCGCGTCGCGCGAATCGCGCCCAAGTGCCGCCTCGTACGCCGCAGCCGACTGATCGGCCACCAGCAGCGCCTCGCGAAACTTCTTCGCTGCCGAGAGCGACCAGACCTGTTCGAGCAGATCTGTAGCCGCGCGATATTCGGCGAGCTTATCGGGGGGGAGCTTCGCCAGGCGATCGATCTTTTCGAGCAAAAGTCGGGCGTCGGTCGTGCGCCAGTGGTCGGCCCCGGAAAGCCGCGCGCGCAGGGCGAGCAGTTCGGTGAGCTTGGCGCGGGCGGCAGGCCAATCGTGCAGCCGCTCGTGCCACTCGGCCAGGGTCGTCAGGGTGCCGATCAGCTCCTGATCGTGATTGCCAAACACGCCCCGCTCGATCTCCAGCACCCGCAGGCCGCGCTCCAAAGCCTCGGCATGTTTCTTTTGCTTGTCGAACGCCAGGGCCTCGGTCCAGAGACGATCGCGCTCGGCGATTTTGGCGGCCCGCTCCCCATCGGCTGCCGACGGAGCTGCGGCGGGCTCGGCGGCGCGAAGGGCCAGCGGCAGGGCCAGGATTGCGGTGATTAGCAGCCAGAATCGCATGATGAGCATTATGGCACAGCCGGGCCATGAAGTCATATTGCAGGCGGGCGATGCGTCGCCATCCGCGGGGCAAACTGTTTAGAATAGGCGATCCTTCATCACTGGCCGCTTTTTCAGCAAACCCTATCCATGCCCCTGTTATTGCTTTGTGCCCCACGGCGCGCGGTTGGTTTTCGCTGGCTGGTGCTGACGGCGATTTCGGCGCTGGTTGGGGGCGGAATCGCGCGCCCCGCGCGGGCCGACGACCCGCTCGCGGCCAAAATTGAGGAATTTCTTTCCCAGCCGCACTTGGCGCAGGCCCAGGTCGGGCTGTTGTTCGTCGATATGGAAACTGGCGATGCCATCGTCGAGCGCAACAGCCAGCGGCTCTTCGCGCCCGCTTCGGTGACCAAGCTGTTCAGCACGGCCGCGGCTCTCGACGCGCTGGGAGCGGAGCATCGCTTTCGCACGCCGGTGCATTACCGGGGGGAACTGAAAGACGGCGTGCTGGATGGCGATTTGATCCTCGTTGCCAGCGGAGATTTGACCCTCGGCGGCCGGACCGACGAGCGGGGGGAAATCGCCTTTACCGATTCCGACCATACCTATGCCAACTGGTCGGGCGAGGCGACGCTCACGCCGCAAAACCCGCTGGCGGGGCTCGACGACCTGGCTCGGCAAGTTGCCGCGGCGGGCATCAAAAGCATTCGCGGCGACGTGCTGATCGACGATCGCTTGTTCGATCATGCCGAGGGTTCCGGCAGCGGGCCGAGCCTCGTGACCCCCATCGTCGTCAACGACAACGTGATCGACTTCACGCTCGAACCGACCGAGCCGGGCCAGCCCGCGAACGTGACCTGGCGGCCGGAAACCGCCTGGCTCGAGATCGAATCGCGAGTGGAAACGGTCCGCGAGGATGTGCCCTTATCGACCTCGGTGCGACTTGTCGAGCCGGGCAAGCTGGTCGTCAGCGGCAAGATTCCCGCCAACCGCCGCCCGCTGGTGCGGATTTATGAAGTCCCCGAGCCGGCAGCTTTCGCGCGGGCGCTATTCATCGAGGCGCTGCGGCGGGCCGGGGTGAAGGTCGCGGCCGATTTGCGCGATCAATCAATGGTGATGCTGCCGGCGGCCGATGCTTATGCGAACTTGCCCAAAGCGGCGGAACTGGTTTCTCCCCCGTTTGCCGAATCGGCTCGCCTAGTCCTGAAAGTGAGTCACAATCTGCATGCCAGCACGCTGCCGCTGCTCGTCTCCGCGAAGCATGGGCAGCGCACGCTGGCCGACGGGATGCGCCTGGAAGGGGCGTTCCTCAGCCGGGCCGGCGTGCCGGTCGAAACGATCAGCTTTGGCGGCGGGGCAGGGGGGGCTCGGGCCGATTTCGTCACCCCCGCCGCCACCGTGCAACTCTTGCGGCACATGGCGACGCGGTCGGATTTTGCCGCCTACGAGCGGGCCTTGCCGATTCTCGGCGTCGATGGCACCCTCGCCAAGACGCTGCCTGCCGATAGCCCCGCCCGCGGCAAAGTTCAAGCCAAGACCGGCACCCTCGTGTGGGACAACCTCCTCGCCGGCCGGGGCCTCTGCACCAGCAAAGCCCTCGCAGGCTATCTCACCACCGCCAGCGGCAAGCGGCTCGCCTTCGCCGCCTTCCTAAACGGCGTACAACTCAGAGAGGGAGTCGATACCAAGCGTCTCGGCAGTGATTTAGGGAAGCTGTGCGAGATGGTGCATGGGGGGAGGTAGGATTGCTCATCGGCAAAGAGTGTTTTCCCGGTTCAATCAGAAGTCACCGGCAACCGCCAATTCCCGGACTTTCGCCGCGGGTGGCGGATGGATAGGCTTACTCTTCAATCATGCGAACCGCAGGAAATATACCTCATCCGATTCCGTATCAAGGGAGCAAGCGGTGGCTCGCGCCCACCATTTTCGGCTGCATTCCCGCCGGCGTGCGAACGTTTTATGAACCCTTCGCCGGCTCGGCGGCAGCCAGTCTGTATGTCGCGAGCGGCTTGCCCAATCTGCAATTGGTTCTTGGCGACCTGCACCCGCCGGTGGCGGCACTGTGGCGGACGATTCTCGAATCGCCGCACGTGCTGGCTGACGAGTATGAGCGACTTTGGACCGAGCAACAGAGCGTGGGGCGCGAACACTTTAATCAGGTGCGAGCAGCCTTCAATGCCGACCCGCGGCCCGAGTTTTTTCTCTATTTGCTGGCACGGTGCGTCAAGGCGGCGATTCGCTACAACCGCAACGGGGAATTCAACAATACGGCCGACCATCGTCGCCTCGGCGCTCATCCAGCCACGATGCGCGACCAGATCGTGCGTGCCGCCAAGATTCTTGCCGGTCGCACGCGCGTTCTAAATGCGCACTACCTCGATACGCTGCACGATGCCGACCCACGCGACGTGATCTATCTCGACCCGCCGTATCAGGGAACGAGCGGCGACCGAGACAATCGCTATGTGAAGGGGATGAGCTTTGCTGAGTTTTGCGAGGGATTGGAGCAGCTTGCGCGCCGCGATCTTTCGCTCATCGTCTCGTACGACGGTCGAATCGGGGACAAGGTTTATGGTCAGCGACTCCCCCCCACGCTGGACCTCAAGTTGTTCGAGGTTCGCGCTGGCCGTTCGACGCAAGAGACGTTGCTAGGGCGCGACGGAGTCACCTACGAATCGCTCTACGTCTCCGAGTCGCTGTTAGGTCGGATTCCGCGCTTACCCCGTCTTCTGCAGACGCCGGAAGATTCCCCCGCGCAGAACTTGCTATTTTAATCTTTGCGGATGGCCAAATCCAAATACCCCGCCGAGTTGCTGGCTGCCGTCGCGAGAGTGACGACGAAGCGACGGAAAATCCTTGTGCGGCACATCCTAAAGCACGGGTCTGTTTCCACGGAGACCTTGGAAACCCAGTACGGCTTGACGGACGCCGCCAGTGCCGCTCGTGACGTGCGGGATGCTGGGGTTCCACTCAATTCAACGCGAGCCAAACGAACGACTGGCCGGCAAATGGTCGTGTACTCGTTCGGCGACCCTTCTTTGATTCGCGGCGATCGGTTTCAAGGTCGAAGAGCATTCGCCAAGGGATTCAAGGGCTCGTTGATCGACGAGTATGGGGCCAAGTGCGCTTTTTGCTCGACTTCCTATGAAGCCCGATATTTGCAAATCGACCATCGAATTCCTTACCAGATCGCTGGCGAAGAGACGGCGGGGGACCGCGAAACTGCTGAGTACATGTTGCTTTGCGGTTCTTGCCAGCGGTCGAAGTCATGGTCTTGCGAACACTGCGATAATTGGCGCGAGGGCCGCCAATCCGAAATCTGCAAAACCTGTTACTGGGCGACGCCCGAAGACTACAACCACATCGCGCTCAAGGACCATCGGCGGCTGGAAATTGTCTGGCTGGGTGCCGACGAGGTAGCCGACCACGCCAAGCTCAAGTCTTTGGCCGCGAATAACGCGGTGGCATTGCCGGAGTACGCGAAGGCCGCTTTAGCCGAGCACGTGAAGCGTCAGGCAAATCAATAGGCCGCGCGAGAATCCAGTGTTCGCACTCGGAAGAATCGCTACCCGTTCGAATCCTTCCGCTTCGTCTTACGCCGCGAACTGCCGGCGGCGGGAGCGGGGCCGGCGACGAGGCGGTCGAGCCGAATGACGCGGCGAGGGCCGTCGTGGGGACTGAGGAAGATCGCTCGCCAATTGGCGGCGACGGTGTCGTCGTCCACGGCAAACTCGCGGATATAGCGGCCCCTTTCGGCGGCGGGAGTGCCGGACGGCGGATTGCGGCGGGCATGTTCGATTTCGGCCCGCGTCAGCAGATCGCGAACCACCCCCGTTGCCCGCAAGCGCTGAAAATAGCCGTCGGGCGAAAGCTCGTGGTAACGAATGTCGATCTTCTTGCGGGCTTCCCACGAAGCGCGGCGGGCCGACTTGTCGAGCACGAACTGCTTGGTGACCCAATCAAGCGCGCCGACCAGCGACTGCGGATCGTCGGCCAGCGTGTCAAGCACCGCCTCCCAGCGGGCCACCAGGTCGCGGGCCTCGGCCGGCGCGCCGGGCCGGCGCTCGACAAACCGCCGGCACGCTTCGAGATAGAACCGTTGCAGTTCCAGGGCGCTTGCCGTGCCGCCACCGGCAACGGGCACGCGGGCGGCGAGGGTCGGATCGGCACAAATCGCGTGCAAAGCCCGAATCGGCCGGCGAATCCGCGGCGGGCGGGGCATTTCTCCCGCTTCGATGCAGTCGAGCACCAGTAGCGTCGTGCCGATCCGCAGATACTCGGCCGTATCGGCCATGTTGGAATCGCCCAAGGCCACCTGCAGCCGCTGGCGGGCCGCGAATAGCTGGCGGAACTCGCCCAGCACCTGGCGCGCGTCGGCATTGACGACTTTGTAGAAGTGCCCCAGGCTAAGGATCGGCCGGTCGCGAACAAAGCCCCCCAGGCCGGTCACGCAGTTGACCGCGACGGCCTTATCGGCCAGTTGAAAATTCCCGGCCCCGTCAATCGTCCCCGCTCCGCCAATCAGCGGCCGACTGACGAGAAACGCCGTCATTTGTTGGCGAATGCGGCCGAAGGCGGTGAGCCACAGCGCGGCGAATAGCAGCGCGGCGAGCGGAGCCGTGACAACGCGGGTGGTGAAGGTGAGCAGACCTTCGAGCCAGACCGGGCCGGTCGGCAGGTCACTTTCGAGGTCCTTGATGTCGCAGCCGAAGAGGAGGTGCGACAACCATTCCGGCCGGGCGAGCAACCGCTCGGCCGCCAGATAGACCACGGTCGCACCCAGGGCATAGCCAATCACGCAGCGGTCGAGCAGCCACAGGCAAAGCCACGTCGCCAGCACGATGGGCAAAAGCAGCACTAGCGCCCCACGCCACATCCACAGCCGCCAACCCGTGGCCAGCGTCGCCTCGTAGTTTTCCTGCGCGCCGTAAATGTTCCCCTCGGCATCGCGGTCGTTTTTGACGAGACGCACCGCGCCGCCAAAGGCGTCGTCGGCCGCTTGGGCGAGCATTTCGTCTTGGGCGCGCTGCCACGCCAGCGCTTGCCTTGGCGAGCGGCATTCGGGGGTCGCCCCTTCGATGAGTCCGCCGCCGACCGCAGGGCGCTCGGTCTCGAACCAGACCGCCCCGCCGGCCGCATGAAAGATCCCTTCCTTCATATGCCGGGCGGGAACCGTCGGCAACTGGCGGCGCAGGGCGGCGACGAGGTCGCGATACACACCGTAGCGGCTGGGACGGCCACGGGGGAGCGACGGAACAACCAGGGCGTATTCGGTTTCCAGGCCAATCAGGCGTTGGAAGACATCGGACTTATTCGCCACCGTGCGGAACCACCGTGTCGGCCAGGTATTGAGCGGAATTTTGCTGGGCATCGGCGGCAATGGCGGCCAGCGCCTCGGCGACCGCGGGAACGGTCCGGTTTTCGGTTTCGACTTCGGCCACAACGGATTGCGCGGTTTCAGGCATGAGAGCGGCACCAGATTCGAGAGAAAGAAGCAGCAGCGGGGGGCTGGGGGCACAACCAACCGTCCCTAAATTCGACGAATTCATACTAACCAGTCCGGCGGCGAAGTTGCAAGCGCGGGGGAAAACGGACTACCGGCTCGCAGCCTCTTTCGCCGCGGGCACTGCCGCGGGTTCGGCCACCTTCAGCCGCACGCCGAGGTGGGCTTCGAGATAGACATCGACCGACTTGTAGAGCGCCTGGGCGAAGCGGGCGTGGTTTTCGGGCTTGTCGCGAACGCCGGTGTAGTTCGTCTCGATCTGCAGGCCGGCCAGCGGCACGCCGTCCCGGCCGTGGCGGGCCGTGTTGTAGCCGCCGCGAAAATACGGCAGTGGCGGCTTGGGGGTGGCCTCGCTCGGCGTCGAGGGAAAGCCGTGCTTCTCCATCAGCGTGCCAAAGCTGAGCGGCCCGCGAACCACTTGGGCATACGGCAGCCGATTGAGGGCGGCGATGGCTCGCAGACTGCCCGCCGCGCCGAAACGGGGGTCGTTCAAAGCCGCGTCGTCCCCTTGCAGTTCTGCCTGCGTGTGCAAATAGCCCATTTCCAGCCGCTGTTCTTTGTGGCCGTGGCCGTGCAGGTCGATATAGAGGCCGCGGCCATGCTGGGCGACGATCGCCGCTCGGGCCGCCTCAATGAAACCCTGGTAATCGCGCCAGGCCTGCTCGGCGCGGGCGTTGCCCGCGGCCGCCTCGACGATTTCGCGGTTGCAATCGACCTTCGTCCGGTGCAGGCGGCAGATGATAATGTGCGGCCAGCCCCCCGCTTGGGCCTGAAAATGCTTGCCAACCTCGCGGGCGATCTCCTGCGTCCCCTTGTCGAAAGCGAAGGTCCCGGCGGCCCGGTTGGGAATCTCCTCCGGCTTCTCGCGGCCGCCGTGCGGGGCGGACAGCACCAGCGGCATGTTGCCGGCGAGGTATTCGATGTAGTCGTGCTGGCCGAAGTAGGTTTGGCCCGCGACGTACTCGTCCGCCGCGCTCGCCAGAGTCGCGAAGAATGCCCAGGCGATCAGTGTCAGTTGCCAAACGCCGCGCATCGCATCCTCTGCCTGCTGATTGAGCCACTAGCATACCGCGCCACCAAGTCGTTGACGAAAGGCCGGCCGCTGGATGACCAATCTAGTCCCGGGGCGAAAGATTTGTGAACTTTTTCAAGGGGACACTGACTGCCACAAACTGCCAGCGGCTGGGCAGCGGCTGCTGGTAGTGGTGGCTATTTTTCCACTATACTTATGGACGATCTGCGACAGCGCGTAAGTTCATTGACGCGCGCCAGTTTTTGCGCCAGATTAAGAGCGCCCTGGAATGCCGCTCTGCAAACGCGAGGCGCAGCGACCCGCCGCGCCCTCCGGCAGAGCATTAACCCGACGCGCGAGGGAGGGAAGTTTGCTGCGAAGCTTTGGTGCGCCGATCGCTCGCTGGCGCGTCGGGTTGGAGTTGGCCGCGTGTGGTGCGGCTGATTTGTGAATCGCGCTTATCGCACCAACCAAAGGCCGGCCGGCGATTATCGCGACAAACGGTTGTCAAATAAAGACTTGCGGCGACCAATCGCTGCCGACGAATGTTGCGATTCGACTTGATTTATAAGCAATCGGAGGGCCGAATGACAGATTTTGACCCTCCGATAACGGGGACAAGGAACTTTCCGATGTCCAACCCAATACCTCTGCCAACACCCCGCCGCTGGTGGCCCCGGTTCACCCTGCGGATGCTGCTGGCGCTCATCACGCTGCTGGCGATTAGCTTGGGCTGGTGGACCCACCGTGCCCGCGAGCAGCGGCGGGTGGTGGAAATGATCGAGGCCAGCGGGGGCATGGCCTGCTATGAGAGCGACGGGCCGGCGCCGGCCTATGAGCCGGGGTCGTTCAAGGGGTGGCTCGTGGAGAAAATGGGGCGCGACTATTTCGAGGAGATCGTGGCGGCCTATCTGCACGACCGGAAGTTGCTCCGCAATCTCGCGATTTTTCCGGGCCTGCGGCAGCTTCACGTTTACGATCCCCACCTGAAGGACGAAGACTTGGCAGTGGTGGGCCGTTGCCGCGAGTTGAGAGTGCTCTACGTTAGCGAAGGAGAGTTCGGCGGAGACGTTGTTTCAAATACCCAGCTCGGAGACAAATCGCTGCATGTGATCGCAAAGCTCGATAAACTGGAAGTCGTGGAGCTGCACGGCATCGACTTTTCGCGGGCGGGAATCGAAGCCCTGGCAACCGCGCCGAGCTTGCGAACCTTGGTGATCGGCTTGTGCGACGCCAGCGTTGAGGCCCGCGACTTCGACAAGCTCAAGCGTCTCGGTCGGATCAAATCGCTCCAAGCCTGGCGCGCCACGGACAGCCCCTCGGGAGTTGAGGAAATCGCCCGGTGGTAAATCAATGACGAGCGAACCCAAACCCGCAACCAAACCCCACCGCCTCTGGCCCCGGTTCACCCTGCGGGTGTTCCTGGCGGTCATTACACTGCTGGCGATTGGCCTGGGCTGGTGGACCCACCGGGCCCGCGAGCAGCGGCGGGTGGTGCAGGCGTTGCAACGACTAGAGCGTATTTCAAAACTTGTTTTCGCTAGCTAAACCGCATGGTGACGTTGGTCGTAAGGAGTGGAACCGAAAGGAGGCCCACTTATGACAGACCGATCCCGAGTGGCGGTGGAATCGCCGACGGGGTCCATGACGG
>JANRLS010000245.1:0-46992 GCA_033762315.1 Pirellulaceae bacterium | reverse complement strand
TACGGCAGCAGGGTGTCGCCGGGGCCGAAGTCTTGGAGGGTGTCGCCGGGGCCGGCACCGAAGGTGTCGTCGCCGGCGTCGGGGCCGCCGCGGAGCGAGTCGGTGCCGGCGTGGTCGTTGGTGAAGGCGGTCACGATCGCGCCGATTAGCGAGTCGGGGAACCAGTCGTTGAGCAGGTCGAGCATCGCCTTGTCGTTGGCGTCGTCGAAGTCCTGGCTCGTTTCGCTCCCCAGGTTCGGCCCGCCGGTCACCGCGACGAAGCCGTCGAGGAGCAGGTCGTTGCCGCCGTCTCCTTGCAGCATGTCGTTCCCCGCGCCGCCGATCAGCACGTCGTTGCCCCCCTTGCCGTAGAGGGCGTCGTTGCCGTCGTTCCCGGCGAGCAGGTCGTGACCTTCGTCGCCGGTCAGCGTGTCGTGTCCCACGCCGCCATAGAGCCGGTCGTTTCCGCCGCCCCCGTTAATCGCGTCGTCGCCGACGCCGCCATAGACCCAGTCGTTCCCTGCGCCCGCGCTAAGCGGAATGCCCGTGGTGCCATCGTTGCCGGGACCGGCGTAGATCCGATCGTTGCCCGAGCCGGCGGCGATCAGGTCGTTGTAGCTGACGTTGGCCGTATGGTAGAGCGAGGCGGGCGCAGCGCTGGGTCCGCTGGTATCGCCCGCGAGGGTCGTCCGATTGGCCAGCGTATCGGGGAGGCCGACTTCGACCGGATCCTTGTCTCCCCACACCGTGTTGTCGCCTTCGTAGGCGTTGATGCTGTCGTTCCCAGCGCCGCCGACCAGCTTGTCGGCCAGCGGGCTGCCAGAGAGGTTGTCGGTGCCATCCTCGCCATAGAACTCGACCGCCACCGCCGAGGCGACATTGCTTATGCCGCCATGCGCGATCGTGTCGTTGCCGCCCCGGCCATAGACCACCGCCTTGTTCGGCTGGTTGATCACGAAGTTGAAGTTGCCCAGGTTGGAATTCACCGTGATCGCCGACCTGATCATGATGTTGTCGTTGCCGTTGGTGCCGCGGGCGTAGAAATCGCCCACGTTGGTGCTGGTCATCACGCTGCTGCCGGGCGAAGCGGCCGAGGCCCCGTCGGCCAGATTCAGGTCTTCGACCCGGATGTAGCTGAACTTGGCGACGTTGGCCCAGTTCGAGACCAGCATCGTCGAGTTGGGGGCGATTTGCCCCAGCGGGACGTTGGTCAGGTTCTGCGGCGGATTCCACGAGGTGCCAAACACCACCGGAGCCGTAACCGGCACCGAGCCGAAGTCGATGTTGATGACATCGCCAGGCAGTTCGCCAGGCAGTAGTGGGTTGTTCGGTGAGCCGCCATCCACCTTGACCTGCGTGGTGACGCTCGGCCGCAGCATCCGCACCGAGCTGGCCACCGACGTGCCCTGCAGGGTCGAGGCGGGAGTCTCACCGAAGGTGTCGTTGCCGTCATTGGCGTTGGGATTGTTGGCGATGGAGAGGCCGGCCGCGAACGTGGCGAAGTAATCGCCATTGAGGGCCACCCCTTGCACGCCGCTGCGGACGGCATTCGGGGTCGGGCCGGTGCCCCCCCACTGGTCGGAAGTGAACAGCAGGAAGTTGTCGTTGCCGGTCCAGCCGTTGAGGTTCACCAGGTTCAGATCGTGGTTCAGGGCGGGGTTGGCCACCGGGTTGGCGGTGGTGTTCACGAACTGGGCGTCGAACGAATCGTTCCCCTGCGAGGCGATCAAGGTCAGGTTGTCGATGCCGCGGAAGGTGATATCGCTCGTGCCCCCGGTGCGGCTGTCGAACATGCCGTTGATCAGGTAGTTTTCGCTCGCGCCGCCCGGCTGCTCGGCATTGACGGTGATGGTGTCGCCGCTGCCGCTGCTATCGCCACTATCGATGGCGATCAGCTGATCGAGCGAGGCGCCGTTGGTGGCCATCGTTTCGGAGCCGACCACGAGCACCGGTCCCTGGATGTTGTTGACCGTGTCGTCCTGGTCGATGCCGTTGCCGCCGGCTGGGTTGGTGTAGTTGGTCGCCGGGCCGGGGCCGGTGACGACGGTCGTCTCGCCGCCGAGGCGGAAGGTGTCGGCCCCCGCGCCCCCCAGCAGCGTGGCCGCCGTGCCCGCAGGCAAGCTGCGGAGCAGGATCGTGTCGCTAGCGGTGTCGGTCCCGTCGGAGTTGTCGCCGTCGAGGTTCAGCGTGGCCAGGCCGCCGGTACCGGGATCGATGCTGATCAGGTCGAGCGTGTCGTTGCCGCTGCCGGTGCGAATGGTGACCGCCGCGAAGCCGCCGAAGCGGGTGGTGGCGATGTTCCCATCGCTGACCAGTTGCGACGCGCCGACGAAGACCGAGGGATTGACGCCGGGGAGGGTGACCGGAGTCACGCCGACGGTGGCGTCGGTGTTGTTGACCGGGTTGACCGGGTCGTACAGCGGGGCCGAGGGATCGGCGATGTTGGCGACGCTGAGGGTGGTCGCCGGGTTGTTGCTGGCGTCGAACAGCAGGCTGCCGCCGCCGCCGCTGCCCCCCTTGAGGTGGACACTGCCGACGTTGCGATAGGTGGCCAGGAACGTCGCCTGCCCGCCCACAGCGGTCGGATAAACGGCCAGGTCGCCGCTATTGCCGGTGTCGGCCGAGTTGACCTTGGCGTCGGGGAAGAGGCCGACGTTCCGGTCGGTCAGCGTGTCGAGCACCAGGGCGTTCGTGCCGCCGCGGCCGTCGTAGTAGAAGGCGGGGGGATTGGCGCTGACCGGCATCGCGGGGGGGAGGGTGATGCCGTTATCGAACAGGGCGCTCCCGGCGACGATGCTCTTGCGGGCGGCGACCAGGAACGAGGTGACGGTCGGCAGCGGGTTGCCGCCGGTGGTGTCGCCGTCGAGGCCGCCATTTTCGCTGGGGAGCGCGCCCGTGCCGTCGTTCTTGCCATGCACGCGGACGGCATCGTCGAGCGTGTCGCGGCCGGCGAAGGTGAGCGAATTGACGTTGTCGTCCAGACCGAACCACTCGAACTCGGGGCTGACCGCCCCGATCGACGAGCCGTGGACGTAGATCATTTCGTTGCCATCGACTTGCACCAGCTGGACATCGACCACGCGGTAATCGACCACGTCGTTGGTGGCCATCCCTTCCAGGTCGAACACGTGGTTGACCTTGCCAGCCAGGGCGGTGGTGTTCTCGATCTCGATGTAGTTGATCGTGCCGAACCCGGCGAACATGATGTTCCCCGCCCCGTTCCCCAGGTGGGTTTCGGTCGGGATGCCGCCGACGGGGAGGGCCGAGAAATCGATGGTCAGAAAATCGACCGGCGCCGGGCCGGCATCGGTCGGATCGTCCCCATCGACGAAGTATTCGTTGTCCGCCAGCGCCGTGTCGGCCAGCATGCGGATGAAGAACTGATCTCCTTCGTCCGGCGTGTTCGAGCCATCCCGGCCGCGGAGGCGAATCTGGTCGGCCAAGAGCGTCGCGCCGTTGGCTCCCGAGAAGAGGCGGATGATGTCCTGGCCCGCACCCGCGTCGATCGTAATCGTGTCCGCCGTCGGGGCCACGTCCCCCGTTGCCACATCGATGCTCGCCGTATTCACGATCGCATTAAACTGGTCCGCACCCCCGTTCAACGTGATCTGCACATCGCCGCTGCCGCCAGCTTCAATGACGCCCGTTTGAGTGAAGATGTCGGCACCGTCACCGCTGATGATGGAGATGTTTCCACCGTCGGTGCGGATGGCACCATCCAGCGTGCTGGAAGAGCCGGAATTTGCGCCCGGGCCGGCCGAGTTATCGACGTTGATCGTCGCCCCCGAGAAGCCACGGATGACCGATGTCGCCACGAGGCTGACTCCGTCACCGCCGTTCAATGTCACCGTGCTGCCCGTCGAGCGGACCAGGATGCCCGTGTTGACGGTCAGGATGTCGCCGGCGGCCGCGCTATCGAAGGCGGTCAGGACGACCGAGCCTCCCATGACTACATTGGCCGCCACGGTGAGCGGGCTGAGGGCGACAATCTCGGCATTGCCGTCCCCCTCGACGGCCAGGCCAACCGGCAGCGTGCCGATTCCGGCGGGAACGGCTGGTACGAAGGTCGAGGGGTGATTGAGGGTCAAAGCGCCGGTGTTGGTGATGCGCACGTCGTTGGCATCGGCGCTACTGCCACCTTGGGCCGCTAGATTGGTGACCGTTGTGTCGATATCGTTGCCAACTCCGCCATTGCCGATGCCATCGGTCGTGATCATGACGAGGTTTAGCGCGGCGACGTTGTTCACACCGGCGTTGTTGTCAATGATTTCGCCGAGCGCGTCGATGGCGACCGTGTCCCCGGCGGCGGTCACCAGACCCAGCAGGACATCGCTGGTCGCGGTCAGGGTTCGCAGGCGGACGTTGCGACTAGTGCCAGTCGCGGTGACCTGCGTGGCGGTCATGTTGCCGGCCGAAGTGCGGGCGGCGTCAATGAAGATTTCGCCGTCCGTCGTGGTGGCACTGGTGATCGTGAGGCCGTTCACATCGGTCAGGTAGATGCCACCAAGCGTGGTGGAGGTGGCCGTCAGGGTTGCGATTGCCGTATCGATATCACCGTTCGCGCTCGAGGCACCGATGCTGCCCGTCGCGGAAAGCTGGGCGTCGGAGGCCGAGATGTCGGTCGCCACATCCGCAGTGTCTTCCAAGATCGAGCCGTTGAGAGCGGTCAGCGTCACGACATCGGGAGCCGTGATGACGCCGACGAGGATGTTTCCGGGGTTCGCGGCAAGGCTGCGGATGGTTACGTCATTGCTGCCGCCCGTGGCCGTGGCGCTTGTCACCGTCAGGCCGTCGGTCTCGTCGAGGAAAATCGAGCCACCGGTGGCGAGAGCGGTCAGGAACGCAACGGTGGTATCCACCTGATTGCCGCTCGCGCCAATGTCGCCGGCGGCATCCAGATCGGCGGTGTTCGCGACGACCAGCGTGGCATTGTTGCCGTCGTCCAGAATCGTGCCAACTGAATCGACGAAGACGGTATCACCCGCGGCCGAGACCGCGCCGAGCGTCACATTGCCGCTGGTCAGCGTGGTGAGCTGGACATTGGCGATGCCTCCGGCGGATACGGAGGTGGCGATGAGGTTTCCACCAGTGGCCCGCAGCGTAATCGCCCCGTCTGTGGTGCTCGTCGGATCGAACGTAACGGCTCCACCGCCCGTCTGATCGAACGTGATCGTACCGGTGCCGGTGGTCAGGCTATCGACCAGCGTGGCCGCCGCCTGCGTGTTGTTGAGGTCGATGTTGCCATTGGTGGTGTCGGCCGTGATGGTCGTGGCGACCAGGTTCAGCGCGGTGACGTTACCGATACCAGCATCGGCATTCAGATCGACCGTGGCCGAAGTGACTGTGCCACTGCCGTTGATGTCGCCCGTGGCGGAGAGGGTGCCCGCGGTCAGCGTGGTCACGCCGGCGACATTCAAGTTGGTGATGGACGACAAGGCGGCCAATGCGATGTCGTCATGACTGGTGATGGTGGTCGCCGTTCCGCCCGCCTGGACCTGGCCGGTGATTTGGACATCGGCGGCGGCGGCTGCGACGGCCGCGTTGCCGGTGATGCTAACGTTGCCAGCGGCGACCACGTCGGCCGGCACTCCCGACCCATCCTCGATCACGATACTGAAGTGGAGCGTGGCACCTCCGTCAAAGTAGGCCGCGGCATAGGTTCCAGGGACGAACGCATCGGCGACAAACTCGCCAGCGCTGAGGCTGACGTTGGCGAACGAGTTCAGGCTGCCATTGGCGGCGGTGAGCAACAAGCCACCCGTGCCGTTCACGTCGGAATCAGCCGTCAGCGAGAGGCTGCCGGTGGTGGTGACCAGTGCCGCATCGACGATGATGTTCTCGGTGACGCTCCAGTTGATGCTAGGAAGGGTCTGATCGAACGCAATCACCAGCGAACCGGCGACGGCCGGATTCAGGGTGATGAGTCCGGCACCGGGAACCAAGGCCGCATTGAGGGCGACGTTGCCACCGACGATGGGAGCCACCGGCCCGCCGGGCGTGGTGTCAATCGTGGCATCCACGGACAGCAGACCGACCGTGTTGATCGTCACCGCGGCACCCGCCGTGGTGATACCGGTGACGCTGTTGCCAATCACATTGACGGTGCCAACCGACAACGTGGTGGAATCCGCGTAGTTGATCGCTCCCGTGGTGTTGGCGGCGATGGTAGCGACGTTGTTGCTCGCGTTGGTGAGAGTGAACGGTCCCGCGCCGGTCAGCTGCAGGCCAGTGCCGGTGATGGCTGCGGTTTGGGTGACGGCGGCGCTGGAGTTGATGCGGAAGTCCTGCGACCCGGTGGCAACCGCCTGGCTGATGGTGAGGCCGGCGCTGCTCAGGGTCACGTCGCTGTTGCCGCTGGTGATGCCGCTGACGGCATTGCCGTTCACGGTCACCGAGCCCACATCGAGGCCGGTGGCGTCCGTGTACTGGATCGGGCCGGAGGTGTTGGCGGCAATCGTCGCTACATCGTTCGTGCCAAGCGTCAGGGTAAAGGTTCCCGCGCCCGTCAGTTGCAGTCCGGCACCAGTGATGGCGGCAGTCTGAGTCACGCCAAGGCTGGAGTTAATGCTGAAGTCCTGCGACCCGGTGGCAACCGCCTGGCTGATCGTCACTGAGTTGCTGGTCAGGGTGACGTCGCTGTTGGTGCTATTGATGCCGCTCACGGGATTGCCGTTCACGGTGACGGAGCCGACATCGATGAAGTTGGAATCGGTGTATTGGATCGGGCCGGAGGTGGCGGCGGCGATTCTAATCATGTTGTTCGTCCCCAAGGTGAGGGTGAACGGCCCGTCTCCGGTCAGTTGCAGGCCGTTGCCCGAGATGGCGGCGGTTTGGGTGACGGCGGCGCTGGAGTTGATCCGGAAGTCTTGAATGCCGGTGGCGACCGCCTGGCTGATCGTCAGGCCAGCACTGGTCAGGGTCACGTCGCTATTGGTGCTGCTAATGCCGCTGACCGGGTTGCCGTTGACGGTGACGGAGCCGACATCGAGGCCGGTGGCGTCGGTGTACTGGATCGCGCCGGTGGTGCTGGCGGCGATCGTGGCTACGTCGTTCGTTCCCAGGGTGAGGGTGAACGGCCCGGCTCCCGTCAGTTGCAGGCCGGCGCCGGTGATGGCGGCGGTCTGGGTGACGGCGGCGCTGGAGTTGATCCGGAAGTCTTGCGTGCCGGTGGCCACGGCCTGGCTGATGGTGAGGCCGGCGCTGGTCAGGGTCACGTCGTTATTGGTGCTATTGATGCCGCTGACGGGGTTGCCGTTGACGGTGACGGAGCCGACATCGAGGCCGGTGGCGTCGGTGTACTGGATCGTCCCGGTGGTGCTGGCGGCAATCGTGGTGACATCGTTCGTCCCCTGCGTCAGGGTGAACGGTCCCGCACCCGTCAGTTGCAGGCCGGCACCGGTGATGGCGGCGGTCTGGGTGACGGCGGCGCTGGAGTTGATCCGGAAGTCGGCACCCCCGGTGGCGACCGCTTCGTTGATGGTCAAGCCGGCGCTCGTCAGCGTTACGTCGGCCGTGCTGGTGATGCCGGTCGTGGTCTCATTTGGCGTGACCGAGGTGTCCGTCACGGCACCGACGATTAGAGCGTCGGTATCGGTGTATTGAACGGTCCCCGTGACATTGGCCGCAATCGTGGTGACGGCATTCGCCAGGTTCAGGGTGAAGTTGGCGGCACCCAACAATCGTAGGCCGGTGGCAAGGATGGTGGCGAGCTGATCGACGACCCCTTGGGCTTGGAGGGTGAGGTCGCCCGCCCCGACATTGACGCCACTGTTGACGTGGATATCGGTGCCGGCTTGGAGTTGCACGTCCACGGCGGCGGTGATTCCGGTGACGATTTGGCCAAGCACGTTTACCGAACCGACGATGAAGTCATCGGCATCGGCGACGGCAACCGTTCCCTCGGTGTTGGAAGCGAAGGTATCGAAGTCGTTTCCGGCCGCCTCGAGATTGAAGTTGGCGGTGCCGATCGGGGCACCCGGCTCGAACGTGAGCCAGAGGCCGCCGGAGGTAATCGACCCGGCGAGCTGGCTGACGTTCCCGTCGCTAAGGAGGCCCAAGTCGCCCTTGGTCAAGTCGGCATCGGAGTCGAGGTTGATGGAGCCATTGATCGTCAGTACGCCGCCGGTTTGCAGCCGCACGTCGCTATCCTGAGTCGAAAGGCCGGCGGGGAGCACGTTCAACCCGTCGATATCTCGATAGTCGATCGTCCCATTCACGCTGCCGCTAATGTTGACGAACTGGTTCGTGGCCGAGGTCAACGTGTAGTTGCCCGTGCCTTGCAGGTCGAGCGTGACCCCCTGCAGGGTGTGGGTCGAGGTTTGGATGGCATTGCCGCCCCCGAGCAAATTGAGTGACACATCGCTGGCGGCCTGGAGCGTGCCGGTATCCTCGAAGGTGATCGTGATGGTGGCGATTTGGATGTCGTCGCCCATCAGGCTCGTGCCGGTCCCGCTGAACCGGGTTTCGCCGGTACCGGCGGTCTGGATGAAATCGTCCGCGGCCGAGACGTTGCCATTGAAGATGACATCGCTGGCGGTGGTGATGAGGAAATCGTCCAGATTATCGGTGCCGCCAATGTTGTCGTTGAAGGTGTAGTCGGCGTCGGCGGTCGTCCCGTTGATGGTAACCGTCTCGCTCCCGTCGATCGTGCCGTTGAAAATGATCGGCCGGGTGCCAAGGATGCTCAGATCGCCACCGAGTCCCAAGCCGATATCGGCGGTGGCCGCCAAGGTCAGCGTGCCGGAGGTTTGCGCGGTAATGGTTTGCGGATTGGTCAGTGTGTTCAGCGGGAGCGAAATCGTGTTCGTACCGGCATTGAGAATGCCGCCGTCGACCGCCTCCAGGAGCACCGAGTTGCTGATCAGGTCGTAGGAGACGGTCGAGGTGTTGATTGTGATCGAGCGGAAGGGCGTGTTGGCCGTGTAGTCGTTGTCGGGCGTCAGCCGCGGCACCGCGCCGGCACCGTTGGCGACGGTGGTGACGGTGGCGATGCCGACGAGGCCGGTGAGCGCGGTCGTGTTGAGCACCACCTGTGGTTGGTTCACCCCCGCGAGCGGCCCGCCACTGAAGGTGATGGTGTAGTTCCCGGCCTCACCGGTGACAGTCACGCTGCCGCCACCTGCTGAAATGCTGAGCAAGGCATTCAGAGCGTTCTGAATGCTGGCCAAGGGTCCCACGCCACCTGATGCGGGCAGATTGAAGGGGAGATTTCCAGTGGTGTTCGCGCCAAACGAGATCGTGAACGTGCCGCCGGTGGCCAGATATTCGATGCGCTGGGCTTCGTTGACCGCTTCGGGGAAGAGCAGGTTATCGCCCGCGAACGGGGCGACATCGCCAACCCAGTTTTCGGGGGTGGTCCAGAGGTCGTCGATCAGGCTGCCGCCGTCCCAAATTCGCAGCGCGGCCGTGGCGTTCAGCACGAAGTCGTTGCCGTTGCCCAGGACCGCGTCGGCATAGTTGTAGCCGAAGCTCTTGCCATCGATGGTCGTGGTGCCAGTGGGTTGTGGCAGGGCATTCAGGAAGCCGGGAGCGCCAATGGCACCGGCCGCGGTTTTGTTGATGAGCAGGAACGAATCGGTGTTGGTGACGGTCCCCGCGACATTGCCGGCCAAGAGCGAGCCCGCATTCGTGGCCACGGCGGCCCCGGCGACGATTTGGTCAAAATCGCCCGCGGTGTCGGTATTGAGATCGACAAAGAACGTCGCCCCGCCGTTGAAGGTGAGCGCGCCGGTAATGGTGAGGGTGCCGGTCAGATCGCCGGCGTTGAGGCCGGGGTTGATGGTGGTGCCGTTGTTGGCCGTGACCGCGCCGCCAATGGTGCCGGTCCCCCCCAGCGTGCTGCCGGAAACGGTCGAGCCGGTGAGCGTGACGAGACCACCGTCGATGGTGCCATTGACGAGCAGAGTGCCGCTATCGGCGTTGACGGTGGTGGCGCCGTTATAACCAAAGCCTGCGCCGCTGTTCGTTCCCGAAATCGCCAGCGTGCCGCGTGAGGCCTTGATGAGTCCGCCCGCGGTATCGGCCGACACCGCCTGAATGTCCAGTTCCACCGGGGCATTGCTTTCGCGGATATCGAAGGTGCGGTTGTTGACGCCAAAGTTGAGATTGCCCGAGACGACACTCGCGGGGCTGGCGGCGGTGGTGCCCGCGTTGCTGATCGAGAACATCCAGTTGCCCGCGGCCGCGGTGTTGGTGAGCGTGCCCGCGCCGGTGACCACGTCGCCGCTGGCGGTGGGGCCAACATCCAGCACGATCGTATTGTTGATCGTGTCGCTGATGCCGTTGAGGTTCAGCCGGCCATCGCGTTGGACCGAGATCGCCACGTCCCCAATTTGATTCGTGCTGGCGGTGGCCAGGTACAGAACTTCCGCCGAATTGTTGCCGCCGATGAGGTCGCCGATGCGCAGCGTCGTGGGAATGGCAACGACCGCGGCGGTCTTGTTGAGTTCCACCGTACCGTCGTTGACATACCAGGTGCCGGTGCCGGTGTTGGCGACGGTGCCGCCGAGTTCCCACGTGCCGCCGCCGGACTTGACAATGCTGTTGCCCCCGGCCGCCAAGATCCCCGCGCCGGCAAGGACCAGCTCGTCGCCCAGGTTGACATCGATCGAGGTATTCGCGCCGAGCGAGACGTTCTGCGAGAAGGTGTGCGCACCGTCGAGGACGCGCAAGCCCCCCGTGCCGAGGACCGTGGTGAGCAACGCCGTCGTGGGGCCGTTGATAATGCCCGAGCCGGTGATGCTGAGGATTTCGTTGTCGATAGTCTGTGTGCCGGCGATTTCAATCTCCAAAGCGCCAGCGGATACCGTCGTTGTGGCAACCGCCCCTTCGTCGCCCAGGGCATCGGCGTGCCGAATCCGCAGCACACCAGCGTTTACGGTGGTATTGCCACCGTATGTGTTGTCGCCCTCTAAAGTGAGCCGGCCCGCCCCAGCCTTAGTGAGGAGGTGATTGCCGGTGTTGTTGCCGTCGGTAATCGACGAGCTAATCAGCAGATCGTGCTCGGCAGGCCCGTCGGCAACGGTAATCGTGACGGTACGGGCCGTGGCGTCGTCGGCAAAGCTCAGGCCGATTGATCCCCCGGTAATGCTAGCGCCGACCGCAGCTGCCGACATACCGCCCTGGAATAGTTGGTGGTTGAAGGCAATCGTTTCGGAGAAATCGAGGCGCGACGTGCCGGCCAGCGTGATTTGGGCACCCGAGGTGGGGCCTTCCAGCATGGTCAAGGCACTGACAACCTCCACGCCGCCGATCTGACCGCCGTTGATCCAAGTGCGGTTGGACTGAATACCGGCACCAGTCCCCGCAAGCGGGTTGCCTGCATTCGTTACGACCGTAAAAGCGTTCTGATTGGCACCTGCGCCAGGTGCGTTCGGAAACGAGACAAACCAGCCGAAGTTGTTCGCAGCTAAATTGGGAATACCTGTGACACGGACCCCGCCCTGAGCAATCACACTGGGTAGGGCGTTGAGCGCTGCTTCAACCGTGGCAGCGCTCGCATTGAAGGCGATATTTGACGCCGTATTCGCATCGAACGTTATGTCGAATCCGCCGGACGTACCACCGACAATAACTTGCTTTACCTCGTTTGTGGTGGCGGCACCGTGGGCGGCGGTCGTTTCGACAAGCCCCGAGCTTTGGATGTTGAGCGTGACGCGCGGGTTGATTTGAGCGGGGGAGTTTAGCCGGAGAATATCCGTTCCCGCTCCGCTGTTATCGCCGACCAGGATGTTCCCCAGCGTTGCCTGCATGCCGTTGTCTTTGTCGCCCACCAACATTCCCGCAAAGATGCGGGTGTCCACGATGATATTGTTGGACCGAGTGCCATCGAACGTGATTGCCCCAATGCCGACCTTGCTGAGGAACGATGGATTCGTGGTGCTTTGGCTGATCGTGCCGTTGAGCGTCAAATTGCCAGCCGTGCTGTTGACGAAGACCTGTTGGGACGCGGCAGCGCCGTTGGCGATGGTGATGGCCGTTGCGCCGGTGCCCCAGGTGTTGTTCCCCGCGACATTGCTAACGGTACCATTGAAGACCGCCTCGGTGCTGGTGCGGTTCAAGAGACCGAACGTGTTGGCACCGCCGAACGTGAGTGCTTCGTCACCAATGGTGAGCGCTCCGCCGCTGCCATCGAGCTCCAGCACGGCACCCGAAGTCACGATCGTTCCGTTGGTAGCGGTGCCCAGGGCACTGCTGTTGGTAATCCGCAGCGTGCCGGCCGACACGTTCGTCGTGCCGGCATAGCTGTTGTTGCCGCCCAGGGAGAGCATGCCAATGCCGGCTTTGGTGAGTTGGCGGTTGGTGGCATCCTGGCCGATGTTGCCGGTGATGGAGACCGGGGTGCTCGGGTCTTCGACGGTGAGCGTGCGGTCACCCGTAAGGGTGGCGGCGACGGTGGCGGTAAAGGTCAGGCCGAGGTTGCCGCCGTAATCGCGCCGGCCGCCCAGCGTGGTGTTGCCGGTGAGCTGGATCGGGCGGGCAATGCTGCGGGCCGCGCCGTCGGCCACGATCGTGCCGGCCTGCAAGAGCAGGTTGCCGGCGCCGAGGGTGGTGTCCGTTCCAGCGACTGCTCCATTGGCATTTCCACTGACGAGCAAGTGGCCGCCGTTGAGCGTCAGACCGCCGGCGAAGGTGTTGCCGGGGTTGCTGAGCGACATGCCGCCCGCGCCCGCCTTGCTGATGCCGCCGTTCGACACGAGGGCGCTGATCGTCAGGTCGGTGAGTGCCGGACCTTCGTTCACGGTAATGGTGCGGGTCGCGGCGTTCAGGTTCAGATTGCCACTAATCGTGGAAAGACCGAAACCGGCGATGTAGTTCAAGGCGGCACCGAGCACGAATGAGCCAGCGCCGCTGCTGGTGATCGTGCCGCCATTCATGGTAACGGTGGCGGTGGTCGTTTCGCTGGTCGTGCCGGCGTTGAGCGTCCCGCCGGTGATTGTGATGGCCGCCGCGTCGGCGATCTGATTGTTGCCGGTTCCTTGAATCAGTACGGTATCGGTGCCGCTGTGGTCGCCGACGGTTAGGGCACCCGCCAAAGCCGTGGCGGCGGTCTTGTTCAGGATGAGCGTGCCTTCCAGGACGGTGGTGGTGCCGGTGTAGACGTTGGAGGCTGTGCCGGACAAGGTGAGCGTGCCGGTGCCGACCTTCTCCACCGCGCTCGCGATGGCGGTGCCAATCGTGCCGTTGATGTTCAGAGTGGTCGATCCCGTGACCCCAATTCGCAAGGTCTGAGCGGTAGTGCCGGCATTGATGTTGAATGCGGAGGTACCGCCCCCCACCGTGACCGTGTTCCCGCCAATCGCTTGGACCGCACCGAGGGCATCCCCCTCCAGCCCGGAGCCCAAGGCGTTGATGGCCTTATCACCCAGGTTGATGGAGCCCGCGGTGCTATCGAACACGAGGCGGGCGAGATTGTTAACCGTGACCGCACCGCCGGGATTAGCCCCCAGGGCACCGTTGCTGGCCGCGGTGAGCGAGCCCTGATTGACGGTGATCGTGCCGCTGAAGCCGGTGTTATCGCCGGAGAAGGTGAGGCTGCCGGGGCCTTCCTTCCGCAGGGCGGCGGTGCCGGTGATGCCGGCCGAAACGTTGATCGCATCAGTCCCGGCGGTTCCGGCCAGGAACAACGGCTCGCGACCGCCGAAGGCGAGCGTGCCATTGCTGATGGTTTGCGTGTCGCCGCGGGTGGCGATCAGGCCGCTGGGGGCGGCGGTGCCGATGGTCAACGTGTTGCCGTTGAGGTTCAGGTCCACGCCGTTGCCGTCGATCAGCAGGGCGTTGATGGTATTCGCGCCGGCGAGAGCAGCGTTGTCGGCGGTGAGCTTCACATTGCCGTTGAGGGTCGTGATGGGGTCGTACGAAACCACGCGACCGAGGGCAATTGGAGCGCCGCCATCGAAATCGCGAACCAGGTCGAAGCCCGCCGGGCCGGTGATCGTGGCCCAGGGGAGGATGCCGCCCACAAAGGCCGGGGCGGCATCGAGCGAGAGAGTCAGATTGCTAGTGGCGCTGCCGGCATCTTCCAGGTTGTCGCCGATTCCTTCGATGGACAAGACACCTCCAGCATTCCGAGTCAGGCTGGCCAGATTCAGTTCGGTGAGGGAGGTCGCACCATTCAGGTTGAGGCTGATTCTTGAGCCGCGGCTGGCGACGACCTGGTTAGCCGCGGGAGCGGATGGATTGATGGTGACCGCACCAACTTCCTCGGTCAGGCCGCCGCCGGGGAGTCCGAGGTATTCGAGGCTGGCACCAGCGAGGTTGATAGTGGCGGTGTTGCCGATGCGGTCGTTGCCGACCATGGTGTTATCAAGGCGGAGCGTGGCTCCGTTGCGGACAACAATCGCAGTGACCTGAGCGATGTCGCCATTGTCAGCCAGTTCGAGCGTGCCCCCCACGACGCTGGTGGTGCCGGCGTTGACGCGGGTGGTGGTGGCGGCCGTGTCGCCGCCGACCGTGACCGTGCCGGTAAACGCGTTATCACCCGTGAGCCGCGTGGTGCCGATGCCGTTGGTGGTGATGCCGCTGGCGGCCGCGCCGTTGTTCACGAAGGCGTCAACCTGGAAGTCTACGGCTGCACCCGGAATGAGGGAGTCATCAACGGTAAAGGTGCGAGTGGCGTTCAGTTCGACAGAACCGGTGGTGCTAGTCAGTACGGCCACACCCGTGTCGGCGGTGCCATCCGTGAAGCCGAAGTTTGTGACGGCGACATTACCACCGAGGTCGAGAATGGCGGTGCCGGCGTGGACCTGGCCGCCCGCGCCATAAGTGCGGACGAGGTTGAGGGCGGCAATCGTCTCGTTGTTGGCGTCCAGGCTGAGCAGGCCGGAGCTGTTGACCGTGACGGTCGAGCCATTGGGGATTTCGTCGGCCGTCACCAAGACGACCTGATCACTATTATATCCACCACCGTGGTCGCCAATGGTAAGAGTTTGGGTGCCGGCGAATGCGTCGGCGGCGCCCCCATTGAGCCGCAGAATGCCTTCCCGGACGATGGTGCCATTCGTGCCGCCGGTATAGGTTTTGGCGCCACTGAGCTCCAGGATGCCGGGACCGGTCTTGGTGAAGCCCACGGCATTGGCGCCGTTGTTGGCGATGTTGCCGGTAAAAATGAGCTCGTTATCGTCCACGCCGATCGCCATAGCATGGTTGGCGGCGGTGCCGATCGTCAGCGTGCCGGACCAGGTATTGACGGCGCCGGTGCTGCGCAGACCGCCCGTGACGTGGTTCTGGAAGCCATTGGCGGCGTTGACGGCGGTCAAGGCTTCGGGAACGTTCAGCGCCCCGCCGGTGCCATCGACGATGAGCGAGGCACCCGCGGCGATGCTCGTCAGGTCGGCAGCGAGCGACGAACCCAAGGCGGTATTATTGGTGATGCGCAACAAACCAGCGTTGACACTTGTCGTGCCGACATAAGTATTGGCGCCCGACAGGAGCAGGCCGCCGACGCCAGCCTTGGTCAGGCCGCTGCCGGCGGCGGCGCCGGTGATGGCGGCGGTGCCAATCTCGTCCTCGGTGCCGAAGTTCTGTTGGTCGTACCCCAACGCGAAACCACCGAGTTCAACCCCGCCCGTCAGATCGAAGGTCGCGCCGGAGGCGGCGTTGCGGGTGATGCTGCGAGCCGCGCCGGTTTGGGTCACTAAACCGGATAAGGTCAAGCTGTCGGTCTCGGTGCCACGGAGGATGACATTGCTCGTCAGGGCGATTGGGTTGGGTAGCGTGATATTGCCGATCGCCCCCAAGCTGACCGTGGCCGTGTTGATCGTGAGGCCGATTCCCGTGCCACCCAGGGCGTTGTTGTGCGCCACCAGCAATGTGCCGCCCGACAAAGTGGTCGTCCCATCGAGATCGGTATTGTTCCCGCTCAGTACCAGCGTGCCGGGGCCGGCCTTGGTGATGGTGCCGCTCGCGCCGCCGCCGTTGATCGTGGCGCTGATCGTGAGATCGTGAGGAATGACGCCATGGTCTTGTGTCGCGCTGATATTCAGGTCGGCGTTCGCCAGATTCAGGTTGCCGCTGATCGTGGGGGAGGCGGAGAAGAAGTTCTCGAAGCCCGCGCCGTCGGCGTTGACCAGGTTGGCGTTCGCTCCCATGGTGAGCACGCCAGCGCCGGTCGCGATATCGGAGGCGAACCGGTTGCCGAATTGCATCGAAACGGCGGTTCCAGCGGCGGCCGGATTGAGCGTTTGATTAAAGCCATTCAGGTTGAGCCGGCCTTCGGTACCCACGGTGACCACGGTCGTGAGGGCAAGCTGACCGTCCACGGCACCTTGCTGGAGCACGGTTACCAGTCCGCTGTCGTCCCCACCGGCGTTGTTGCCGAGCACGAGGTTGCCAGGGATGGCGATGACGCCGGTCTTATTCAGTTCCAGCGTGCCTTCGTGAACCTGAGTCGTGCCGGTGTAGGTATTGGCCGACGTGCCGGAGAGTTGTAGCGTGCCGGGCTGGAATTTATCAATGCCGACCGCCCCCCCAGTGACTGCGCCGCTGATGTTGAGCGCGGTCCCTTCCGCGACGCTGATGCGCGTGGTGCCAGCCAGGGTGATCGATCCGGAAAGTTCGTTGTTTCCGACCTGGTTGAGAATGGCACCCTCGTTACCGAAACCCGCACCGGTCGTGTTGAACCGTTCACCGAGGTTGAGGCCGCCTGTTTCGATCAGGATGCTGCCGCCGGTGAGGTTGGTAAAGTTGTTGACGGCATCGGTGGCACCGAGCGAGTTGTTGTGGCGGACGACGGTTTCGCCGGCACCTTGATCGAACCGGCCGAGGAACGTGTTGCCGCCCCCGGCGGTGGGAGCGAGCACGAGGCGGCCGTTGCCCGCCTTGGTGAGGGTGCGCTCGGTGGTCAAATCGCCGCCGGCGCTAGCGATGGTCGAGGTGATCACCAAATCCTCGACGCTGTTGCTATCCGCGACGGTGATGGTGGTATTGACGCTCCCCGCGGTGCCGCTTTGGTCGATCGTCAACGTGCCGCCCGAGATGCTCGCGGCAACTTGCGCGCCGCCGGGGAGCGTCCCGGTGACGATATTCGCCACGTTGGCCACCGTCCCCGAGTTCACGATCGTGAGCGTGCCCGAGGTCATCGTGATATCCGCGCTGCTCGTCGGTCCTTGATTCAGCGTGATGGCGGTCGTTGCGGCCGCATAGGCACCGAACGATTCGCTGCTGCCGCCTAGATTCCAAACGCCGCTACCGTTGATGGTGATGGTGGAGGTGTCGGAAATCTGGTTGCTGGCGACGCTGACCAGGCGATCGGCGTTTTCGCCGCCGACGTAGTCGCCCACTTGAATGATGTTCGCTAGGGTAGCGAGCGCGTTGACGCCCGCCGTTTTGTTCAATTCGAGAGTCCCCTGCCACACGATCCCTTGGATGATATTGGTGTTAGCGGCGGTGCCACCCAGCTCCAACGTTCCTTCGCCGAACTTATTGACCCCTTGGCCGCTGACGATCCCGGTCACGATCAGTTCGTCCCCAGCATCGACCAAGATCGCCGTGCGGTTGGTGGCCTGGGCGACGGGGCCGGTCCAGGTGGTAGTGCCATTTTCGACGCGCAGCGGAATGGCTCCGGTCCGCGCTTCGCCTTGCCCGTTCAGGGTGAGGGTGGCGGTCTTGGTGACGGTGAAGGTACCATCCAGAACGATGCCAGCCCCGTAGTTAACGGTCACGGCTCCGCCCGCCGCGCCGAACGCTGAGCCCTTGCGGGCGGTCCAGGTTCCCTCGGCGACGGTCGAAGTGCCGGCGAAGGTGTTGACCGCGGCACCCGACATGATCAAGTTGCCGGGGCCACCTTTCGTGAGCCCGGTGGCGGCACCACTGACGAGGGCGGAAATGTTGACGTCGCCGGTGTTGTAGATCACGGAATCGGCCGGCATGACCAAGCCCGTCGTGGCGATGGTGTTATTATCGCCCGAGGCGGCGAGGGGACCGCCCGTGACGGTGAGGGTGAACCCGCCGGTGACATCGACACCGGTGCCGACGATCATCACCGCATTGACCGAGCGCGGTGCGGTCAAGGCCTGATCGGCCGTGATGCGGACGCTGTTGGTGGCGGCGGCCGTATTGATGTCGGTCGAGAGACCATCGGCAGCGGTCAGCGGGCGAATGGCGGTGCCGGGGCCTTTGCTGTGCAGGAATTGCATGCCGTCCAAGGCGGGGGTGCCGGTGGTCAGGTTGTTGATGACGCCATGCGGGAACACGTTATTCGCGAGTCCGGGCAGGACGGCGACGGAGATAATTTCGTTGCCGGTCGCCTCGCCGAGGGGACGGCCGCGGCCGAAGAACGTGGCCGTGCTACCAGCGGCACGGGTCAGGCTCACCGTCGTCAGCGTGGAGGACGAGCCGGCGGCCGTGGGAACAAGCTGCTCGATTTGTGAGCCGAAACCGGCACCCAGGGCGATGGTGCCGAGGATTTCGGACGTCGCCGCGCCGGCCTGGCCGACCGTCGCGAGGGTGCCGCCGTTCAACGTGACTCCGGCGGTGTTGCCGATGCGGTTTTCGAGTGCCGTGCCGCTGTTATCGATCTGCAAGGTTCCGTTGGCACTTACGGTGAACGCGGTGACGTTCAAGAGGGTGCCATCGTCCTTGAGAATGATCGCACCCCCCTGTTGATTGATGGTGACCGACCCGCTCAACGTCGCGGTATCGGAAATCACCAAGGTGCCGAAGCCGTCTTTCACGAGATTGGCGCCTGAAATGGTTTCGCCCAGACCGCCGGCGAACTCGGCGGAGAAGGGACCGTTCACGTTGATGGTGATATTGCCGCCCACGACATTGGCTGCGCCGGTGAAGGTTACGTCACCACCGCCGCCACCTTGCAGCGTATTGCCGATATTGAGGGTGCCGGTGAGGAGGAACAGATCGTTGGCCAAAGTCCGCGGGCCGCCATAAGTGGACAGCGCAGCGCCGCTGAGGGTATAGACGCGGCCGGTGCCGAGGGCCGTGTTGCTGCCAATGGCGATGCCGTTGGTGGCGCTGTTCAGGAACGTATCGCCCGAGTAGGTGTTGTTGCCCGAGAGGAGCAGGTGACCGGTGTTGTTCTTAATCAGGCCAGCATCGACGCCGGGGGTGGCATCGTCGCTGATGTTGGCCGAGATGATCGCTTCGTAAGGGAGTTCGAGTTGATCGCCGCCGAGATCGATAACGCGACTGACGCTGCCGAGATTCAGATTCCCTTCGATCACCGCGGGTTGCACCGCGTTGAACAGGCTGACCCCCTGGCGGGCGGCCGTGGTGAGATTGCCGTTGAGGGTCAGCGTTCCGGCACCGGTGGTAACGCGGCCGGCATTGACGGTGAGGCCGGTCTGGGCATCGACGTTGCCCAAAGTCTCGCTAAAGCCGGCAAGATTCAAGAGGCCAGTCGATTGGACGGTGACCGGAGCGACGAAATCCGGAATCTGGTTGCTGGCGCCCCAGGTGACCGAGCGGCTTTCGGCATAACCGAAATCGACATTGCCGGAACCGATGGTCAGGGCACCACCCAGGGCGCTGACTCCCGCGGGCTTATTCAGGGTCACGTGCCCTTGCTGGACATCGGTGGTGCCGGTGAAGGTATTGGCGGTCAGACCGCCGAGGTTGAGAGTGCCGAGACCGGTCTTGATCAAGCCGACTTGCTGGAGACCAGTGCCATCGACGATGGCGGAGGTGATGGTCAGGTCGTCGCCACTAGCTCCGTCGTTGACCTGGAACGTGCGCGATCCAACGGTGGTAACCGTGCCAAAGACCTGGAGTGCGTAGGTGCCTCCGGTGATTTGTGCACCGGCGGAATTGCCAGCACCCTCGGTGAACACGGTCAATTGGCCATTGGGCGTGAAGGTGCCGCCGGTGCCAATGTTGATGTCGCCCGCGCTGCCGGAACCGATGACGAGGTTGACGGCCCCGGTCACATCGGAGTTGCCATTCAGGTCGAGCAGGCCGTCGTCATAGACGGTGATCGCGCTGTTGTCGGGGATCTGGTCGCTGCCGGCGAGCTCGAGTTCGGCGCTGTCGTTGGCCCCCGTGCCGTTGCCGACGAAGATCGTACCGGTGAGCGGGCTGATGCCCGGCACCTTGTTCAGCAGCAGCTTTCCTTCGGCGATGATATTGATCGAGTTCAAGAGTCCCGTGCCGACTCCCGAAAGTTCCAGCGTGCCGGTGCCGAGTTTGATGAAATCGTTGCCGGTGCTCCCAAACACGCCGCTCACGTCCAGGCTGCCGGCCGCGATATCGACAATGTTTGTGGTGCGAACCACGTTGGCGGTTTGCGAGACGCCGCCGGTGGTGATCGATTGATCGATCACCGAGCCGGACATGGTAATTGCGCCAGCCCACGAGTTGTCGCCGGCGATGTTGCGAAGAACCCCCAGCCCGTCGGGACCGGTACCCCGGAGTGCAAGCGCTTCAATGGAGACATCAATGGGTCCGAACGAGGTTTGCTCAAGCTCAATCCGGGCTCCTTCGTTCACCGTGGTGCTGCCCGCATTGGAACCGAGGGCCGAGCTGCGTTGGATATTGAGCACACCCTGTCCCACGATGGTGTTGCCGCTATAAGTGTTGTCTCCGGTGAGAACCAGCTTGCCCGGACCTGACTTGCCCAGGTTGGCGGCGCTGACGATCTGGCTGTTGATCGTGGCCGTGCTGGCGTCCTCGACGAAGATTCTCGCGTTCGTCGGGCTGAGGGTCTGGACCGAAAGGTCGCTGCCGGTGCCATTGAAGACGATCGCGCCGCTGGCGAGCGTCAGCGTGTGATTGCCAGTGACCGAAACACCCGGATCAATCAGGATGGCATTGACCGTTTTGGCAACGTCGATCGCCTCGTTGGCGGAGAGGCGAACGTTGCTGAGCGCGCCGGCATTAGCCAGGCTGGTGGTGTAGCCCGTGGCGGGGAGCGGGATCACGTCGAAGCCTTCGGCGACCGACTCGACAGTGACGAAATCGATCGCGCCGGCTGAAGTGGTAGCGACTGAGGTGGGAATGATGCCGCCGACCAGGGCAAAGTTGCCGCCGGGGGCCTCGATCATGGTGACGCGATTCGGGCCGGCGGGATCGAGCGGGCCATCGTTGCTGACAAAGTTGTACATCGACAACACGCCGGCGCCGTCGAAGCGACGGGCGATGAGCTGGGCGCTGCCGGTACCAGTATTGCGGATATCAATCGTCGTCGTGCGATCGTTGAGGTTGTTAATGACACCGACGGTTTCAACGGTGGCGGCGTTGGTTTGTCCGATCAGGACCAGAGTTCCGGAAACACTCAGATTCGTGTTGTCGTTCAGACGGTCAAGGGTGCCCGCGGTATTGTCGAGTACTAGTCTGCCGTTGATCCCCACCGTGATGGCATTGGTATAGGGGAGCGTGCCCCCATCGACAAGGCGCAGCGTGCCGCCGTCGTTGTCATTGACGGTAGTCGTGCCGCCAAAGGTGGCCGGGGCGCTAATGACCAGTTCGCCCAAGCCGCGCTTGGCGAGGTTGATATTGCCGAACAACCACTGCTGGATGCCACCGCTGAACTCAACGACGCCGTTGGGGTGCATGACGCCGATCGTCTTGTTGCCGTTGGCGAAGGTGGTGAGGCCCGAGAATTCGAGCGCATGCTGGCCGAGGATGTCCAGTGCGTTGCCGCTTTCGTGGGCGAACGGATTATCGATGTTGCGGGCCGCGCCAAACGCCGCGAGTTGGCCACTGACGAACGACAGGGTGCTGGTCGAGGCACCAAAGGCGTTGTCGTGGCCAATTTCGGTAATGCCACCGTTGATGAGGGTACCACCCAGGTATGTGTTGTTGCCGGTCAGGCGCAAGGTGCCAGCGCCAGCCTTGACCATTTGGATGTCGGCCGCGCCGCTAATGACGCCGGAGATGACCAGATCGGCGGCGACATCGGTCAGCTGCGAATCGCCAATCGTGAAGGTCCGTTCGACATGACCGATGGTCCCGCCAGTCCCCCCTGAAAAGAGCGGGCCCAGATCGACGTTGGCGGTGATCGTCGCGGCGGGCGAAGCGCCGCTGCTGCCTTGGAAACCGCCGGTTAAGGTGACGTTGCCCCCCAGCGACAGCAAACTGGCGGCGGTGCCGGTGATATCGGCCGAGGCGACTGGGCCGGTCTGCATCGTCAGGTTGCCGATAACGTCGTCGAACGCCCCCAAATCCAAGAGGCCGGAGGGGTTGATCGTCAGCGAGGTAAGCGCGGCGTTGAAGAAATCGAGGTGGGGAAGCTGGTTGTCGGCCAGCAGGCGGACAACGGCGGTGTCGTTGCCGTTGAAATTGGTGCCGATGACCAGGCTGCCGCCGATGGCGTTCACGCCGGCGGTTTTGCCCAGTTCGAGCGTTCCTTCGAGAACGGTGGTGACACCGGTGAGAACGTTAGGATTGGTTCCGCTGAGGCGCAGCGTGCCGCCGCCGACCTTCAAAAGGTCGCGGGCGGCATCAATTGGCGCGGCGATCACGCCGGAGATGTCGAGCGTGGCCCCCGTATCGACGCCGATGACATGATCCGAGTTGGCCGCGGTTAGGGCCAGCTGAATGCCACCGGTCCAGGTATTGCTGCCGCTGACGGCGCGCAGGGCACCCATCCCATCGCTGCTGAGGTTGCTGCCGAATCCGACGCCCGCCTCACGGATGGCCAAGGCTTCGCCCACGATGTTGACGCCCGCCAATTCGAGCGCCGTGCCGCCGTTGGCGACATCCGTAAAGCCCGTGTCGGCACCGAGGGCCGTGTCGCTGGCGGCGCGCAACGCGCCTTGGCGGATGGTGACGATCCCCTCGAAGGTATTATTGCCGGAGAGCGTGGTGCGCCCCGCGCCGAGCTTGGTGATGCCACCCGCGCCGGTAATGTTGCCGGTAACATTAACATCGCCGTCGCCGTCGAACGTGAGGGCGCTCGTCCCGCCGACGCCGACACCGGTGGAACCAAGCACGTTGGCGGTGTTGATGTCGCCGCCGATGTCCAGCGTGGTTCCGGAGGTGGCGTTGAACACCGAGACGGCGTTGAGCAACGTGACATCGATATTCCAAGTGTTCGTGCCGGTCGTATGGCTCGACACGAGACCACCGATCAGCTCAATCGGGTTGCTCGCGGATTCCGAGAAGGTGTAGCCCGTGCCGCTGATGCTGATGGTGCTGAACCGGGTGCCCGCCGGCAAGTCGTTAATGCTGGCGCCGGCACCGGTGGCCGCGAAGACGAGATCGTCTCCCGCGGTCGGAGCGATGTCGTTCTGCCAGTTCAGTGGATTGGACCACAAGTCGTTCGCGCCGCCGCCGTCCCAGATTAGTTGGGCAAGCAACGCGCGATCTTCGAGGGATTCGAGAAACAGACGGCGCTTTCGCAGATGGTTTTGAGCCGTCGCAGTCGAGAGCTTGCGGGAAGTACGGCGGCGAGACCAACGCCCGAGGAGGCGAGGCGAAGAGCGGTCCATAGTGGTTTCCTTCGGGGAGGGAAATTCGACTTGCTGGAGATGTTGAGAGAGGAACAATGCGAGCGGCAACTTTGCGCGACACGGATTCACGATCACGGGAAGCCGCAGCGCCATGCGGCAAACCGAAATTTGTGTCGAGGAGGGTTGGCCTAAACTCGGCGTAATCGGAAAACTTTGACAAGAAACCCGCGCACTGGGACATTTTGACCACGACGCAACTGAAAAGCAACCAATGTGAAGGGAATTTGTGTCAGTTTGCCCGCATTTGTCGATTGCATCGTTTTGGTCGCCACTAAAAATAGTGAATTAAGGTGGTTCTATTACATAAATCGATTGTTTTTTGACAAACTGGGTTAGCGCAAGTATTTTCAGATAAAAATTTTGTACTGACCACGTCCGGCTCGTTGCGAGCGGTGAGGAGAGTGCCTTCGCCAGCGATTGCGACTTGCCGCAACCAAGGGCGCGTAGTGTGGCCCGCATGCCGACATCCGACCCAAATCACGATCGCCACCGGCGATGCGAGCTCATTCTTGGGCCAGGACCGCAACGAAAAGATGCCGATTGTCGGAGCTCGGCCAGCGGCGGAAGAAATATCCCCAGCAGGATTCGAACCTGCAACCTTCGGCTTCGGAGGCCGACACTCTATCCAGTTGAGCTATGGGGACAGTCGGACGCCCGCATTATCGCACCGCGGGGGTGGTTTGCAAGGACGGAACGTGGGCCGAGTGATTACTTGTCGGAAGCGGGTTCTTCGATTTCAAGTTGCACGAGGCCGAGTGCGCCGGGAGCATCGAGTGAGATGATCTCGATGATTAGTTCGTTGCGCGGATTGAGCAACGCGGTGATGTCTTGACGCGGCAAGCCTCGGCTCAATTCTTGGCCGTTGAGATGCAGGGTGGAGACGTGCCCGGCATCGTCGAGCACGAGCCAGACGCGGTGTAGTTCATCGAGTCCGGTGGGTCGATTGAATAGCCGCGTTAGCCGAGCGCGGCCGCGAAAATCAGCGCCGAGCAGCTCGGACCAATCGCCGGGCATGGCGAGTGTGCCGGCGGCGGGCAGCGGCCCCTCCCCTGCCCTTTCGAGTGGCTGGCAGTGCCAGGGACCGCGGAGGCGAATCGTGTGCGTCATTCGGCCAGGAAGTCGGCACCGACGGTCGCTTGCCGGACCTGCCGGGTGCCGGGCTCATAAACGCGGATGCGCACTTCGATGCCACGGAGCGGATAGGGATAGGGGGGCGAGGTTTCGCGTTCGCCCACGTCATCGACGCCGTTGGCGCCGTCGTCGTCAATGCCGTTGGTTCCTTGATCAGCGCCCAGTGGGCCGTCCTGATCGACTCCGTCGCGCTCGTAGATCGCCGGCCAGGTGGTCCAGGTTGACGGGAGGCCGAACGAGCGGGCGTGGGGCGCGGCGGAGAAATACGAGAGGTCATCTGTTCCCGGTGCGGAATAGCTCAGCCAGTTCGTGTCAGCACTCAGCGTGTTGTCTTGCAGGGGGGTGTTCCGCGTGTAAAAGAGATCGACAAACGCTCCACGGCCGACCAACGGATTTGACTGCGAGGCGCGGTACCAGCCAAGGTCGCCCGGTTGCACGGTGGAGCGGGCGTTCGTGGCGTGGTCGGCATAGATCGGCGCGTAGGGATCATACGCCCGGACGTCGAACGCCAGCACATTCGAGAGGAGCACATCCTCTCCCTTGCGGAACCCGTGTAGCACCCAGCGATTCATCGAGCCATTGTTGGAAACGTCGGTTAGGGGTTGGGCGGCGTTGACGAGGAGGGCACCCGAGGCAATGTCGATGGGGCTAGGAAAAGGGGTCCAATGCAGGAAGCGATTCTGACGCGTTCTCAAGTCGTCGAGCGAGTTCGCCATGAAGTACATGTAGCCATTTCGCACGCCATCAAATCGGAGTGACACATCACAATATTGAAGTGATTCGTAAATTGTGCCCGCAGTTGGATTGCCGGGAACCAATCCTGCAATCGGAATTCTAAAGAAATAGGGAAGGGTATAGTTGGAATCATTGCCGTGGACCACGTTCAAATCGGGGCGAATCACCAATTGCCGCCGATGCAGGGTTCGGACTTCACCCAAGTCCCAGAGGTTGTTCCCATTTAGGTCTTCGAAGCTTGTCCACCAAGCGACTTCAGCGGTGTAGCCATACCACGGTGGCGCAGGGGGCAACGAGAGAGGATCTTGCGACCCAGGTGTGAGCATTGGCAGACCACTTGTATCAACATCGAACCCGTGAGCCACCAACGGCTCGAAAGTCGAACGGATCGTGAAGCAGAGCACGTCGTCAATATCGCCGGTGGTGGTACTGACGTTGTTCTCCACGAAGTCGTTGATCCCGTTGCCGTTCAGATCGAGCCCCACGTCGAGCGAGCCATTGCCGTTGAAATCCTCGTTCACATCGAGCTTGCCGTCTCCATCGGCATCTTCGCCGGAGTCGAGAACGCCATTGCCGTTGGCGTCTTCGGCACCGTCGAGGTTGCCGTCGCCGTCTAAATCCTCTGAAATATTGAGCTGCCCATTGCCGATGGTGTCGAGGTCGCTGCCGGCCCCTTCGCGATACTCAATGTAACCGCGCAGATCCTCGATCCAGGGATCCCCCCCTTCAGTGACGATATCGAGGTCGCTGGTTAGCCGCTGGGTGACGCCGCGCAGCTCGCTGGCGACGGCGATCATGGCCCGGCCGTCTTTCACGATGTCGCCGACATAGGCATAGAACTCGGCGATGGCATAGACCAGGATCAGGGTCAGCGCCATCGCGATCAGCATTTCGATCAGCGTAAACGCGCGGCGAATCCGCTTGCGGATAGACATGGCCTCTCCCCGGTGTGGCGGCCTGCCGGGCCTTGTTCCGCGGGGCAGAAGCCCCAGGCTGACAGGCGAGATGGTGAAAAGTGGCCGCGGCGCGGGCCTCTCCCCTGCCCTGCCCAGCTCCACCATCATTGCACCCCCGCGGCCAGCGGCTGTCAAGCGGAATGGGAAGCTGGGCGGGTTAAGAATGCGTGGAGGGATGCTGCGGGGGCAGCGGTGCTTGCCCGCGACTCACAACGCGACCCCACACCTCCGCCCCCTACTCCCACGGAGTGGAGAGGAGAGAGGAAGACCGAACCTGGTGGCGGTGGGGTCGCTCTCCCCTAATAATCAGGGGGCTTATCGCCTTGGGCTAGGAAACCACCATGATCCTCGAACTTCCCGTCGAGACCGCCGCGGATGCCAAGCTGCAAACGGTGCGCGAGCTGTACGACCAGGGGCTGATGCTGCAGGCCCATCGGGCGGGGCTGGCGCTTGGACCGCTGCATAGCTGGCCGGGAACCGAGGGGCAAATTCTGGCCGGTCGCCTGGCGGGGCATTTGGGAGCGATGCGGCAAAGCGCGTGGCTCTTGCGGTGCGCTTATCGGAACGCGCCGGACGACCCGGAGGCTCGCTATTACTACGGCTACGGGATCTGGCGGCGGCGCGGCCCCTATGCCGCCTGGCGCTGGCTGCAAGCCACGGGGGAGCCACCGGTAACCACGACCGACGAGCTGCGGAGTTCGTGGTGTGCCTTGGTCGGCGAAGTGGCGGCGACGCTGCGCGATTTCGACACGGCGGAAACCTGGCTCGCTCGGGCCGCGACGATCGCCCCGGATAGTGCTTGGGTCAAAGTGTGCGCGTCGCAGGTGCTGGAGGGGGAAGACCGCTACGAAGAGGCGCTTGCCCAGGCTCGCGAAGCATTGGCCGTGCGGCCCTTCTATCGGCCGGCTGTGCAGTCGGCCGCGCATCTGCTGACGCTACTGGAGCGCGATGGCGAGGCTTTGGATTTGCTGGCCGAAGCGAGCGACCGAATCGAAAGCAATGCGGTCACTGGGCAGCTATTTGGGATGCAGCTGGAGCTGAAGCAGTACGAAGCCGCCTCGCGCACCCTCGACCGCTTCGTCGAATTGACGCCGCTGCCGGAAAAGGTGATTCTGAAGTGGCTGGCGGCGCAGCGGGCGGAGCTGGCCTATTTTCTGGGGGATCTGCCGGCGTCGATTCGCCTGGCGCGCGAGTCGGATAGCGAATTCTGGAAGACGATCGCCGATCGGCTGGACGACCCCGCGCGCGCCGCCGGCAAGGCGGTGCTGCTGCCGGTGGGATTCGTGCGGCAGCATCACGTGACGTGCGGTCCGGCGACGCTGGCGGCGATTACCCGCTTCTGGTCGATGCCCGCCGATCACCTGCAAGTGGCCGACGAGATTTGCTACAACGGCACGCCGCACCATAGCGAGCGGAAATGGGCGAATGACCACGGCTGGCTGACGCGGGAGTTTTCCGTCACCGAGCCGGCGGCGATCGCGCTCCTCGACCGGGGAATTCCGTTCACCTTTACCACGGTCGATCCGGCCAATTCGCACTTGCAGGCGATCATTGGCTACGACAGCCGCCGCGGCACGCTCCTGGTGCGCGATCCGTATTGGCGGCATTCGGGGGAAGCGCTGGCCGATAAGCTGCTGGAGCGTTATCGGGCTTATGGCCCGCGTGGAATGGCCCTGGTTCCCGTGGCCGAAGGAGCCAAGCTCGCCGACCTCGATCTGCCGGACGCCGCTCTGTGGGATTTGCTCTTCGCGGTCGATGACGCGCTGGTCGTGCATCGTCGCGAGTTGGCTCAGCAGGCGTACGACCAATTGCGGGCCGCCGCGCCGGGGCATCGCCTGGGGGCGGAAGGTCGCCGCCGCCTGGCGGTATATGACAGCAACCCGACCGAGCACCTCGCCGCGCTCGACGAACTGCTGGCCATCGCGCCGGACGACCAAAGCCTGATTTTGGAGCGGCTGGCGTGCTTGCGCAACCAGGCTCGCCGCGAGGAGCGGCTGGAGATTTATCGGCAGCTATGCGCGAAGAAAGAGACGCACCCGGTCTTTTGGCAGCAATATGCCCAAGAACTGCGCCCCGATGCTCGCCGGCACGAGGACGCGCTCCGCCTCTTGGGCCGGGCGATTCGCCGCTGGCCGACCGAAGCGGCCAACTACTACATCCTCGCCAATTTCTTTTGGGATCAGCGCCGCTTTGACGAGGCGCTCACGCTGTATCGCTTTGCGGCTTCGCTGGGAGACAAAGACGAACAGCTGGTCGAAGGCTATTTCAACGCCGCGAGCTGGTTCAAGCAGACCGACGAGGCGTTCGCCTTTTTGCGCGACCGGGTCGTTCGTTTTGGGAAGAAGTCGAGCCAACCGGCCCGAACGTTGGCTAATGCCTTTTTGCAGCTCGACCGCAATCGCGAAGCCCTGGAAGTAATCGAAGCAGCCCTCCTGCAGCGGCCCGACGACGGGCAGCTTTTGCTGTTCGCGGCCGATTTGTGGCTGGCCTGCAGTCAAGAGCACCTGCCGCGGGCAGTCGAATTGCTGGAGCGCGCGCGTGACAAAGCCCCGCGGCAAGCGTGGCTGCGAACAGCCGCCCGCATGGCCCATACCGACAGCCGGCATGAAGATTCACTCGCCCTGTGGCGGGAGGCGCTCGCGCTTCAGCCGCTGGCGATCGATGCCCACCGGGCGATTGCCCGCCTGCTGGCCGAAACCGAGGGCCCAGCGGCAGCCCTCGCCCATTTGGAGCAATCGGCCGACCGCTTCCCGCACCACTATCCGCTGCACGAGCTGTGGATCGAGTGGGTGCGCGACGAGCCGGCGGCGGTGCGCGAGCCAGTGATTCGCCGCGTCGTCGCGGTCAACCCGGACGACGCCTGGATTCGACGCGAGCTCGCCTTTTTGCTGGCCGCCGAACAGCGGCTGGAAGAGGCGCGTGCCGAGGCCGACATCGCCGGCCGCTTGGAGCCGACGAGCGTTTCGTATCACTTGCTCCGAGCACAGATGGCGCGTCTGGAGGGGAAGCTACCCGCGGCTAGGGACGCCCTGCGCGAGGCGGTGCGGCTGTCGGTCGATAATGACCTGGCGATCTCGGAACTGATCGACCTGTGCGACACGCCGACCGAGCGGCGCGAGGTGCTTACGTTCGTGCAAGAGCAACTCGAGGCGCAGGTCATTTTTGGGGATGGGCTCCTCTCGTATCGCGACCATGCCCGCCGCACGCTGGCTCCCGACGAATTGCTGGCCGACTTGCGAGAGGCGCTGGCTGCCCGGCCCGATTTGTGGCACGCCTGGTCGGCCTGCGTCCAGCAATTGCTCGATATGAACGATCTGGACGAAGCGCGGAAACTCTCCGAGCAGGCGACCGAACGTTTTCCACTCTTGCCGCGGCTCTGGCTCGACCGGGCCGAGGTCTGCCATTGCCGCAAGGATTGGGCGGGAGAGCTGGAGGCGCTGCAGAATGTGTATCGGATCAGTCCGCGATGGGGGACGGGGGTTCGCGCGCTGGCGGCCGCGTGGGAGCGGCGAGGGGAATATGAAGAGTCGCGCTTGCTGCTGGAGAACGCCGTCGCTCGCAGTCCGCTCGATGGGGCGACCCGGCTGATGCTGGCCGAAACGTTGTGGCACCTCAACCAGCGCGACGAGGCGCTGGCCTGTGTTCGGCAGGTGGTGCAAGTCGATCCGGGCTTCGAGCGGGCTTGGGATTGTCTCTCGTCGTGGTCCGACGCGCTCGGCTGCCCGGAGCAAGCCCTGGCGGCGGTTCGCGAGCTGACGGCGCGCCGCGGCGGCGAAACGCGGTCGTGGCTGTTCCTTGCCCGGCTCTTGGATGCTCCCGAACAGCTCGAAGAGAAGCTGCAATGCCTGGCGAAGGCGGCTGAACTGAATCCGCGCTGTAGCGAGGCTTACGACCAGCGGGCGGTCGCGCTGGCACGCGCCGGCCGCTTCGATGATGCCCTTGCCGAATGTCGCCCCGCCGCCTGGGGGAGCCATCCGCCACGCGAACTGCGGGCCCGCGCCGCCTGGGTCGAGGCCGAGCGGGGCGATTTGCCCGCCGCGATTGCCGCCATCAAGCAAGTGGTGGCTGATGAGCCGCAGTTCTTTTGGGCGTGGTCGCGGCTGGCTGACTGGTGCCAGGCGGCCAAAGACAACGCGGGCTATTTGGAGGCTTCCGAGGCACTGGTGCGGATCAACCCGCAATACGAAGTGGGGCATGGCTATTTGGGCGAAGCCCGGCAAATCGCAGGGGATCGGGCGGGAGCGATGGTGGCCTATCGGCACGCTTTCGAGCTGAACCCGAAATACGAATTCGCGGGAAATGCGCTCTTTGACCTGCAACTGGAGGATGGCGACCTGACCGGAGCCGCGGCGACCGTGCAAGCGCTGCTCGATCATGGCGAAAGCCCGTACGTGCTCGCCCGCGATGCGCAGCTGGCGGCCCGGCAAGGAGACCAGCAGCGGGCGCTCGCGCGGCTGGCGAGTGTATGCACCGCCGAAGCGCCGACGGAGTGGCCCGTCGAGGCGGCGGCGACCGCCGCCGCGCAAGCAGGCTGGAAAGCGGCCGCGGCCAAGACGCTGGCGAGTTTTTTGGACCGGCCCGAGGCGCGGCCAAACGTCGGCATCGAGTGGGTAGTTCTGTGCGGTGAGCTCGGCGACTGGCACGCCTGCGGCGAGCGGCTGGCGGGGATGAGTCTCGACCGGGAATTGGTCGAGCGGGCCGTGTATGTCTTTTTGGAGGGGATGTATAAGTCCAACCGGCCGGACGAGCTGCGGCAGTATGTCCGCCGGCATTGGAAATGGCTGCGGACGAGCACCTTTGCCTGGGGGGCGGCGGGATACGCTTTGACAGGCATTCGCGACTATGCGCTGGCCGCCCAGTGGAATAGCGACTGGCGGGAGCGGGAGGATATTCGTTCGTGGATGCTGGTGAACGTGGTCGAGGGACTGCGCAACGATGGCCGCGACGCCGAAGCGGCCGACGCCAGCCGCCAGGCGCTCGGCCTGCCGCAACCGAAGGGACACGACCTGCATCGGCTGTGGCTGGCAACGGACGCGGTCGCCGCGGGGGACATGGCAACTGCCCAGGAGTGGCTGGCGGGGATGAATCCGGCCGAGCAACTCGATGCGGATTATGCCTTTCTGGCGGGCTGTGCGCGGGTGGCCGTCGAGATGGCTGCCGCACGGCCGGAGCTGGCGAGCAGCGCGTTCCGCCAAGCGCGGGGAACTCTCATTCAGCTGCGAAACGGCTACGAATTTTGGCGGTTCGAGCCGGCCCGCCGCCGGGCCTGGCAGGCGGCGGTGCGGCGTGTCGCCGCCCTCCGTGGCACGCTGCTGGCGAAATGGTGGAGTTGGTTCGCGGTGTGGAACTGGGGCTAGGAATACCAAGCGCGCGGGAACGCTACCCACAGAAGCGCGCAGCGCAAGCAAGGGAAATCGCCGACAATCATCCCCCCTTGCTGTCGCCGCGGGTTGGTGTGACGGCGGGTTGGTATCGAAAGCCCCCTACAGCAGCACGAGGGCGATCGCGACCAGGAGCAGGCCGGCACCAACAAGTCGCCAGGCGAGAATATCGGCCCCCAGCTTGCGCTCGGCATTGTGAAACCAGTGCCCGATCAGCCAGACGAGGACGACGCTCCAGAGGCCGCGCGAGCTGTAGAGCACGTTGGCGGCGGTCGCCTCCCGGAAATACGACACCGAGCCAACGAACATCAGCGATTGCACCCCCATCACGATGCTGCCGGCGAGCAGCCAGGGCCAGGCTGCCCCGTCGATTTTGGTGAGCGGGGCGGGAAACATCGGAATCAGCCCCAGGTTGAGCACGACTACGAAGGCGAGCATCAGTGGCAGGAAGCGGCCGACACCCCAAGCGGGTGCCCACTTTTGCATCAGGACGTCGAACAGGGCAAAGACCGCCGCTGACGACCCAGCGGCGAGAATCGTGGCGGTTACGTGGTGGTGCTGGGCGGTCCGCGTCCGGTTGAGTAGCGCCACCGCGAGCGTGCTGAGGGCGGCCGCGGCCCAGTGGCGCGGCGAGGTCCCCTGCCCCACCAGCAGCGTCGAGAAGAGCGCCACGAGAATGATCTTCAGTCCCAGCACCGGGGTCGCGATGGAAACATCCCCTTTATTGATCGACAGAAAGCTCAGGATCGACCCGCCAACGAACAGCACTGCCGCCACCATTGGCTGCCAGACAAGATTCCAGTGCCAGGTTCCTCCCATCACGAGCAGCGGGGCATAGATGACGGCACAGATCGTGTTGGCGACGAAGGTTGTCCGCCAGAAGCCGACGCCGAAATCGGCGGCCCGCCGCAACAGGAGCGCGCCGATGACATAGAGAATGGCGCTCGCGAGCGGCAGAACGAGAGCGAGCGGCGGCAGCGTCGTCGGCGTATCGGGCATGGATCATCCGGGCGGGAGCCAGCATTATAGTTGGCTCCCCGGATGGACGGTATTGGATGAAGTGCCCGGAGACCATCGCAGCGCTTGTATAGCGGGGACCAAACTGGTCCCGGAAAATCGCCATTGCCTGCGAATCTTGGTTTGACGAGGAAAGACCGGAACCAGGTTTGGTTCCGGCTATCTGAAGTTTCGGCGATCTGAAGTTTCGGCGATCTGAAGTTTCGGCGAGCATGGCAGGCGGGACGCCTGCCCCTCTTATCACGCTACTCGATCATGTAGGCCTGGCCGCGAAGGACAATGAGCAGATCTTCCCCCTCCTGCTGGGTGGCGAGGATCTGGTTCTCTTCGTTGGTGTTGGCCTTCACAAGGGCGAAGTAATCGTCGCTAAACCGAGTAACGCGCTTGATCTTGGCCATGTCCTTCTCCGGATCGACATCCTTGGCGTTATTCGCGACCCACGTCTTCCCGCGCTTATAAAGTGTCTCGCGGCCGACATTTTGCACCGCCGCGGCGGCGACTTCCTTATCGCTATCAATATCGCGATAGGAATTGGAGGTACGTGGCTGGGTGGCGAGCGACGTCCCACGATTGCCACCACCGCCAATGCCGCCGGGACCAGCAGGCTGGGCCGCGGGGGCGAGGCCAAATGTCGGCGCGGCGGCCTGCGCGGCTTGGCCGGCCTCTTGCAGGGCTTTCTTATCGGCCCGTTGGGCCACGCCGGCAATGCCATCGGTATCTCCCAGCCGATCAACGGCGCGACGGGCATATTCGAGATTCTCGCGGGCGGCGGCAAGCTGCCGGACCGGGGCGTTTTCGTCGGCCAGGAACGAAGTGTAAGGCGTCAGAATGCCATGTTTGGTCGAAAGGGCGACCAGCTCTTGAATCAGCTCGTCGTTTTTCCCCTTCAGGTCGAGCTCGTCGATAATTTCGCCAATCCGCCGCATGGCCCACAGCTTTTCGACGAAGGCGTAGGCCTGATCGGGGGACTTATCGACCAATGTGCCAGGGAAATCGACCTTTCGCTCGCCGCCGGCCACGTTGCCGGTGATGGTCACTTTCGCACCGCCGGGTTTCTTGTAGCGGCCGACCATGACGAGTTGCTCGCCGCCGAACAGGTCGTAAACTTCCTTGGGATAGACCCGATTGACCGGCCCGCCCGATTCCACGGTAGCGGCATCGACATCGATGTTCACCTTCACGGCGCTCATCACCGGCGAGCTCATCTTGGCATACAGCCGGCTGACGTGGGCCTCGATGTTCTCGTCGGGCCGCACGAACTCGCTCTGGCCGAAATTCTCGCGCGAGAGGCGGTCGAGCAGGCGGCTATTGAGGTCGTAGCCCACGCCGAAATTGATCATTCGGGCGCGGAGCTTGTTGTTCTGCCGCGAATTGGCGACGATTTGCGATTCGTTCGTCACGCCGGCGGTTGGCAGACCGTCCGTGAGAAATAGCACGAAGTTTGGCCGCGAGTCGTCCTTGATCATCCCGAGCGCCGTGGTGAGCGCGCCGTCGATGTTCGTGCTGCCGCCGGCATACAGCCCTTCGACAAAGCCGAGTGCCGATTTGCGGGTTTCCTCGTCGTATTTTTGCAGTTCGGGCTTATAAGCCTCGACCGTGCTGTCATAGGCAACGATGTTGAATGTGTCCCCCTGGCGGAGGTTATTCAGTACGAACTTGACCGCGTCCTTCGCCTGTTCAATCTTTTTGCCACTCATGCTGCCCGAACGATCGACGACGAAAATCACCGTTTTGGCCGGGCGGTCGGCATTGTCAGCTTTCACTTCCGGGCTGGCGAGCAGCAGGAAGAAGCCGTCATCGTTCCCGTCGGGGCGATAGCTGATGAGGCTCGCGCCGAGCTTGCCGTCGGCCGTGTCGAAGAGCAGGCGGAAGTCGCTCGTGGGCACGGTGTTGGTCGCCTCGAACTTGACGACCGCGTGCTTGCCATCGGGCCGCTGCACGTTGACCGCATGGGTCGGGCTATACACGCTCTTCAGCTCAACCGCCGTTTCAAGGGCGATGTCGATGGAGAGCTTTTCGACCGGAGCCGAGGTGTATTTGGCGGTGGAGAGCGGAATGACAAGGTCGGTGAGCTGGTGGTCCTTCCGCAAGAGGTGGCTGAATTTCAGCGTGACTTTGCGCTCGGCCCCCGGCGGCACGGGAAAGACGCTTGTCTTGAACATCCCAAAGCCGACCCATTCCAAGAGCGCCGGGTCCTTGTTCTGCCGGACATACCCCTCGTAGATGGTGCGAGCCTCTTTCGCCGGCAGGAGCTTGGCGTCGTATTCCTTGCCATCGACCATGAACGTCATCCGGTCGATCGCCCCTTCATACGGCAGCGGAAAGACGAACGAGACCTCCATCTGAGCGCTGCCCGTGTTCACGAACGACTGGCTCACCTGCACCTGGGCGACCTGATCGACCACGCGGGCGTGATAGGCCAGTTCCTTGATCTTGTACGACATCGGCACCGGCACCGGCCGGGGCATCGGCCTCGGGAGCGGCACCGGATGAGGTGGATTTACAATCACCAGCACCCCCTGCGCGAGTGCTGAGGACGCCGTCAGAGCCAGAAATAACCCCGCCGCGAATGCCGTCATCCGTTTCATCGCCGCACCTGTGAGAAAATAGGCAAGCTGCCCCGTTGAGGCGGACTCTTGGCCCGCCAAAATACGCCCGTTTCGGCCCCATCCAATTAGACGGGGGCACTCGCCCGATAGTTTTCGCCTCGACTCTTTCCCTGGCAAGCGGGCGTTACGGGGTCGTTACAGTTAGATTGCCCTGGCCGAATTGATTCCGCTATAAAGCTTGGGGCCGCCGCCGCGCGGCGACCCACGAAAATCCAAGGTTTGAGGCATGCCATTGACTGCCACGATTGCGCACTTCTCCCAGTTCTCCGACTTCGGCCAAGGGGGTGGGGTGAATCCTTGTTTCACCTCTGCCCAAACACCGCCGCCGCCAAAATCGAAGGCCTGGCTGTGGATCTTGCTGGGAGTGTTGGGGGGCGGCTTGGTGGTCTGCGCGGGCTGCTGCGGCATTGGCTACATCGGCATGCAGGGGGCCTTTTCGCAGCTTGACAGCGATATGCTCGCCAAACTCAACGCCGATCCGGTTGCTCAGCAGCACCTGGGAACCATTACCAGTGTGAAGGGGGACTTTTGGGCCAGCACCCGCGAGTCGGAAAAGCGGGGGGGCCAGCGGGTGTTCATTTTCCACGTGCAAGGAACGCTCGGCAGTGGCGACGTGATCGGCAATCTCACCAACGGAGCGAGCGGCGAGGGAATCGAGGAGGCTAAGCTCCTCTTGCCCGGCGGCGGCGAGCCGATTGATCTATCGTTCTAAAGAGTTTCCAGCGGGTTGATTCTTTTCGAGTGGGGGCGAGAGTATGTCGCGAACTTTGAAGTGGCTGCTTCTGTGCCCCCTTGTCACGTTGGCCGCGGTATCGGCCAGTGCCGCCGACCGGCCCAACGTGCTTTGGCTGGTGGGCGAGGACTTTAGCCCAGATTTGGGCTGCTACGGAACCAAAGAGGTTTCGACCCCCAACCTGGACCGACTGGCGGGACAAGGGGTGCGCTACATGCGGTGCTTCACCACCGCGCCGGTTTGCTCGGCCAGCCGCAGCGCGTTCATGACCGGGATGTATCAGACGACGATCGGGGCCCACAACCACCGCTCGCATCGGGACGATGGCTACCAGCTTCCGGAAGGGGTGCGGGTGCTCCCCGATTGGCTGCGTGACGCCGGCTATTTCACGGCCAATTTGCGCCAACTGCCGGCGGCTTGCGGCTTCGCGGGGACGGGCAAGACCGACTGGAATTTCACCTATTCGGGGAAGCAGCCATTCGACGGCGACCGGTGGGACGACCTGGCCTCGCATCAGCCGTTCTTCGCGCAGCTCAATTTTCAAGAGACTCATCGCGCGTTTCATGCTCCGCCGCATGCCGATCCGGCGAAAGTCGTCATTCCGCCGTATTATCCCGATCATCCGGTGACGCGAGCCGACTGGGCGAAGTACCTCGACGCGGCCACCGAGCTCGACCGCAAAATTGGACTCGTTCTGGCCGAGCTCGCGCGAGCCGGCCTCGTCGAAAACACCGTGATCGTCTTCTCGGCCGACCACGGCCAGGCCCACGTGCGCGGCAAGCAATTTTGCTACGACAGCGGCCTCCGCGTACCGCTGATTGTCCGTTGGCCGGAGAAATTTCCGGCACCGCGGCACTATGCGCCCGGCACGGTCGATGAGCGGCTGCTGCTGGCGATCGACATCGCGCCGACGTTGCTGACGGCGGTGGCCGGTGTGAAAAAGCCCGAAAAGATGCAAGGAGAGCCATTCTTGGGAGACGCGGCCGGCCCGGCGAGGAAGATCGTATTTGGCGCGCGCGACCGGTGCGATGAAACGGTCTTTCGCTTTCGCACCGCCCGCACCGAGCGTTATCGGTACATCAGAAACTTCACGCCGGACCGCCCGTTCTTGCAGGCCAATGCCTACAAAGAGCGGTCGTATCCCGTGTGGACGCTGCTCAAGCAGCTCGATGCCGAAGGGAAGCTGACGCCGCTGCAACAGGTGCTGACCGCCCCCGCCATGCCCGCCGAGGAACTCTATGACGTGCTCGCCGATCCCCATGAGACGGTGAACCTCGTCGGCTCGGCGGACCACCAAGCCGAACTGATCGAACTGCGCGGCGCTCTTGAGCACTGGATCGTCGAATCCGACGACCAAGGCCGCACCCCCGAACCACTGGAAGTCGCCGCCGCCAAAGGTGCGACAAAGCCAGGGAGCGATCCGAATGCGGGGTCAAAACCGGGGGCGAAGAAGAAAAAGAAGTAGGCCCGCCAGTCCCTAGCGGGATGGAAATCGATGCACCACACGCACGGAGTCGTGCCGTTCCGTAAGGCGGCCGGTAGTTGTCGCGCAAGACAGCGAGGGACTCGCTGGCCCACTTTAGACGCCAAGAAACAAACCCGCCCGCGGCCGGCACACGACCGCGGGCGGATGGTTTGTGCGAGGGAACGCCCCTCACCCTGTCGAGCTTCGTGGCGAAGCAACAGCGGCGACCTTCGCGGGGACTGACGGACGAATCGCGCTTAGCGATTCATCGGCTTGACGCGCTTCTGGATGTCGGTCTCCAGCACGCCGAACACCGCTTCGTGCCGCTGCACCGACAGCGACAACGCATGGAGCAGCCGCTTGGCGGTGTAGTAGTTCACGATGCAGCGCTGGGTGACGGCGATCGGGCTCTTCGGCACGCCGACGGGCTGCGGATTCAGACCGAAATCGATGATCAGCTCTTCGGGAGAGCCGGTCACGCGGCAGAAGTTGGCATAGGCGGCGACGACGTGGGCATCGTCCACGTCGATCTGCACCATCTGCTGGGGTTGGGCCGGGGCCTTGGTTTCCTCGGCGGCGGGGGCGTCGTTCTCAGCCATTCTTCAATCTCCTTTGGCCGCGATGTGCGGCGGGTGAAAAGGTATCCTTCAACAAACACAAGGGTCAACCTGGCGGTGCGGCGTGAAGGAGCGCCGCGAAATTGCCGGGCTGGTTATACGTGGGAATAAGTGGTGAGTAGTGAGAGATGAGTGATAAATGCTTATAGGTCGAAGTGGAACGTCTTGGCGACAAACCGAAAGAGCCGGCGGCCCAGGGGCTGCCAGCCGGTATAAATGCGGGCTTGCCCCTGCATGCCGACCTGTAACCGGCCGGTCTCGGCTGGTAGCGGGGCGCTGGCCTGGTACGAAGTATTCAGCGGCTTGGTGATGCCCGAGGCGGGGTCGGTCTTGGCTTCGAGCCGGCCGCCGGCGAGCGTGCTGGCTCCGCGCGAAATCGCTTCCAGATCGGTGGCGGCGATTTTTTCGATCGTCGTGTCGAAGGCCCGGTGCGTGTTGGATTCGAGCAGCACCCGCACCGGCTGCCCCTCGCGAACGAGGTCGATGTAGGTCTGGTCGATCACCAGCACCGCCTCCAGCACGCTGGGATCGCCGATCTGGCAGATCAGGTCGGTCGGAGCGACGAGCGCGCCGAGGTTTTTCTTGTCGAACGGAGTGCCGACCCAGCCGCGGAGGCTGCCCGACATTTGGGCCTGCTTGTCTTGCTTGGGTGGCGGCGGGAGGATCGTCCCATCGCGGGCGGCCTTGATGGTGAGGCGGTCGAATTCCGCTTTTTTGTCGTCGTATTGCTTCTGGGCGGTGTCGCGCAGCTCTTGAGCTACCTGCAATTGATCGACGGCCGCCGGATCGCTAAACCGCTGATCGAGCAGGCTGCGATACACCTGCGTCGCCTCGTCCAGCCGACCTTTCAATTCGGCCAGCTCGAATTCCAGGTCGGGGCTTTCGAGCGTCATGATCGTCTCCCCCTGGCGCACCTGGTCGCCGGGGCGATAGGCCACCGCCGTGATTTGCCCCGGATGAGGCGAAAACACCTGCTGCGCGCCCTTGGGCTGCACCTCGAACGTACACTTCACCGAAAACGGTAGCGGCAGGAACAACACTACCAGGATTGCCGCCGCGACCACGGCGACCGTGGCCACCAGTCGCTCTTTCTTCATCTTGTTCATCCTTCCCGGCGTGTAGAAAAACTTGGATAGCTCGATGATCGGCTGTACGATCAGCCCGAAAAACCCGGTGAGGCCGATCAATTGGCCGATGATCTTGAGGCCATACGGCTCGAAAATCGAATTCAGGAAAAACAGGATCGAAAACACCACCAGCCAGCGATACACCACCGCGGCGATGGTGTAGAGGGCGAAGGCCCATTGATATTGCTGCGGCAGGAACGGGTTCTCGGGCTGCTCGATCCCCAGGCACAACCAGACGAAAAACCGCCGCGTGATTTCGGTCGATTTCTGCCGCAGGTTGGGAATTTCGAGCACGTCCATCAGGATGTAGTAGCCATCGAACCGCAGCAGCGGGTTGCCGTTGAACACGACCGTGCTCACCGAGCAGATGAACATCACCGATAGGCAAATGTGATTGAAGAGGCCTGGCGTGCTGAACCACCACAAAAACGTGGCGACGCTCGCCAGGAACAACTCGACATACATCCCCGCCGCGCCGATAGCCGCCCGGTGCCACTTGTTGGGGAGCATCCACGAGTCGGAAACGTTGCAATAGAGAGCCGGCGTGAAAACCAGCAGCATTCCGCCGAGTTCGTGGCATTCGCCGCCGAAGTGTTTGCACGACAGGCCGTGGCCGAATTCGTGCAGCACCTTGACGACCCCCATCGTGATCGCCAGGTAGAACCAGTTTTTTGGGCCGAAGAATTCGTGAAACGCCGGGAGGCGGCGCGAGAATTCGTCGAATTGCACGCCGACCAGCGTCAGCGCGGCCAGGCCCAGCAGCATCACGCACAGGACCGTGTACCAGCGGAAGAACCAGCCGGTGTAGGGATAGATCGCGTTGAAAAACCGCTCGGGATCGACGCCGCGAAACCGCAAGGCGAAGACATTGGCGAGCTTTCCCATCAGTTCGCGCCATTTCTTTTCGTCGCGGCGCTTGCGGAGCTGATGCCCCTGGCCGGTCGCTTCGCTGATGACGAGGCCGCTGCGGTGCAACATGCCGACGAACTGCAGCAGGTCGTGAAACGTAATCTTCTGAGGGGCGAATTGCTGCTCGAACTGTTCCTTGATCTGGTCGAGGCTCGACATCCCATCGAGCATGCACAAAATCGCGTACTCTTCCTCGTGAAACCGGAAATACGATAGCCCCACCGGTTCCTTGACGACCCAAAACGTCTGCCCGTGATAGCGATGCCGCTTGGCCGAAAGATCGGGCCGCATGCGTAGCGTCAGCGGACGCGACGTGCTGCTAATCAGGCTTTCGGCGAGCGTAGTCATGGGGGAATTGCGTTAGGTCAGCAATTTACTGCGAGCAAATTTCCAAATGACAAGACCCAAGTTCCAACCAAGTTCCAAATCGAAATGCTACAAGCGGATGAGTATTCAGGCCGTTATCGGCCCCCGGCATCGAATTCCCGTGTGTGATTTGACGCTTGTGGTTTGATGTTTCGTCGCCTATCGGTCTTTCGGCTCCGGCTTCTTCAACTCCGTGGCCGGCTTGCGGGTTTCGATCTTGGCTGGCGGCGGCGGAGTCACGTCGATGGTGATCGCGGCGGAAGCGCCGGACTGGATCGCCCACGATTCGGCCTTGGTGATCGGATCGGTCGTCTTGTGGTTCTCGACATCGCACCAGATGCGGAACTGCCGCGTGTCGCCGACCCCTTCGATGATTGAGCTGGCGAAATCGACCTTCCCCTTCACCACCACCTGCTTGCCGCCGGCCGTTTGCACCTTGATTTCCACCGGCTTGCCGATCACATCGGTGGGGGAGGCGGACTTGGCATAGACAAAGCCCTTGACCCGGACCCGATCGAACCGGACCAAATGCACCAGCGGATCCCCCGGCTGGACCCATTCGCCCACTTGCCGAAAGACTTCGTTCACTTCTCCCTTGAACGGTGCCGCGGCCTGGCGGCGGGCGAGTTCATTTTCGGCCGCCTTGGCCTGAGCGGATTTGACCGCGGTCGTCAGAACCGCCACCTGGTGGTCGGTGTCGGCGACTTTGACCTGGGCTTCGGCACGTTGCCATTGGAAGAGGAACTTGCGGAGCTCGGTGTTGCTCACCGCGCCGGGATTCTTGTCGCGAATCTCTTTGTTGGCGTCGTATTCCGCCTTGGAAACTTCGACCCCCTTTTGAGCCACTTCGATTTCGGCCGTGCTATCGGCTTGCACTTGGGCAACGGCGACCTCGCCATCGGCGATCAGCTTTTTGGCCAGGGCATCGCGATTGTCGATTTCGATGAGCACATGCCCCGCCTCGACCTGCTCCATCCCCTTCACATGCACTTTCATGATCTGCCCCGCCTCTTGGGCGGGAACGCGCACGTCGTCAATCAGCGTGACGAGCGAATCGGGAACCTCGATCGTCTTCTTCGGCAGCGAGAGCGCTGGGCCCGCGGAGACGGGGGTAATCGGTCGCGTTCCATAGGGCGCTGTTCCCATCGGAGAGCTGCCCGGCGCGCTGCCCGGCGCGCCAGTGCCGGGAAGCCGAGGAGCAGTCGTTGACGGAGGGGCGGCCGGCGCTGCCTTGCTGGCCGGCGGACTGAAGACACTCGGACCACCAAGCGCCGGCGGAGCGGCCGGGTTGGCGTAGGTCGAAGCGGGGGGCTCGCCAACTTCCGCCGCGCGGGCCGGCGGCAGCTTGGGGGAAGTCGTTTGGGCCTGAAGCCAAAGCGCGCCCACGCCCAAACCAGCAAGCACCGCAAGTGGAACGATCAGGCGGGTTTTCATGGGGCGTGCTCCGGGATAACTGGCGTTCGGAAAGGGCGATCGAAAGGTCACGGCGAGCGGGATGCTGGCCCGATTAGAAGAACACGTTGGCTTCGAGCCACTCCCACGCTTCGTGCAGCAGCCCCCAGCCGAGCGGGGCGCGACCGCAATGCACGTCGGCGGTGACCGTCGCGCCGGGGCGGCCGGAGGTGATCGGCTCGTCGGGAGTAATGCGGACGCGAACGATGTTTCCCTGCTCTTCATGCGGCTCGGTGGCGTCCATCACTTCCTTGATCTTGCCGGTGCGGGTCCGTCCCGGATCGGTCATCAGGATGAAATCGACTTCCAAATCGGCGTTGGGATTGTCGCGCTTCACCTTCTCGCGCTGCTCGGCGAGGTGGCGAGCCCGCCGTTCGGGCATGAAGAGCTCGACCTCGTAGTCCGAATCCTTGGCGGCGACCGTGAGCAGCACCTGTCCCGTTTCCACCGGGCGATTCTGCAGCATCCGCCTGGCGTCCCAAGTGATGACGCGGCCAGCGATGGGGCTTTTCACGGTCAATTGCTCTTCGCGCTTGCGAAGCAAGGCAAGCTGCTCGCGCAGACTCGACACCTGCACCTGCACGCGGGCGAATTGACCTTCGTCGCGGCTTTTCTCTTGCGGCGAAATCTTGAGGCTGCTGTCCGTGAGGCGAGCGCGAATCGAGTTCAACTCCTCGATGGCCGCGTTGAGTTCCCCTTCGACCTGCTTGAGACGGACGGCCAGGTCGGGATTGCGCAGCTTCAGCAGGGGCTGACCGATGGTCACGTCGTCCCCGTTATCGACGAACATCTGATCGACTTCGCCGGCGATGGGGGCGAAAATCTCGCGCCGCACGACCGGCTCCAGGGCCCCCTTGGCCCGCATGTCGAATTCCCAGGGAATCAAGAGCGCGAGCAGCACCACCAGCGTGCCGACGCCAATCATCACCGTCTTCGGCAACTGCCTTCCTTGCACCACCCACTTGCTTTTGCCGAGGGCCCGCCAAACGGGCATCAAAAACAGGCTGTTGTGCTCCAGCGAATTGCTGATCGCCCGGGCGCTATGCTCATAGACCATGTCGAGCCGCGGGGCCAAAATCTCGCGGGGAATTTCGCTTTCGATCTGCTCGATGATTAGCGCCCCGACGATCTTCCCCTGATGGGCTTTCTCGTCTTCGGCACCGATTTGCGAAGCCTTGCCGTCGTCCACCGGCTTGGGCTGGCGCAGTGGAATGACCGCCAGCGACTTGGTGTAGGACTGATCGACGTATTCCTCGATCGATTCCTCGATTTGCGGCGGCAGGTCTTCGGTCGCGCCGGTGTACCACAGCGGCTCGCCCGACTTGATGACCTTCGTCGCCAGATTGCCGAGCAGCGTGACCACGTTCGACCGGTTATCGAGCAGGTCTTGTCCGCTGACGGCGTCGATCACGCACTTGCCGCCGCGGAGGATGCCGATGCTGACCCGGTCGCATCCCAAGAGGCGACGCCCTTCGTTGACGATGGTGTAGCAGGTTTCGCGAACCTCCAGGCTCTCATGCACCGCTCGCGAAAACTGATCGGCCTGGGCCCACAGCGAATGCTTATCGGAAAAATCGCGGAGCTTGCGGTTCTTGAACCACTCGGCGGCCAGCTCGCACATCTGCTTGAGGAATTGCAAATAACCGCGCTGCGTGCTGGGCTGCGTATCGGGCCGCTGCAGAATCTCGATCAGCCCTTCGATCTCGTCGTCGGCTCCGAGGGGATGAACGACGAGCAAATTCCGCGTGGGATTGCCCCCCATCCGCTCGTCGCTCGCTCGCGATAGCGGCGGCACGAGCTGGGGCGTTTTGCTGGCGAGAATATACTCCAGCAGCCGCGAATGCTGTTCCGCGTCGTCCGACTCCTGATCCTGCAACGTCTCGCTGAGGTTGATCTGATATTTGAGCTGCGGCTTTTTGCCTTCCCCCAGCACCCACACCGCCCCGCCGACGGCCGCCAGCGCCTGCACCACGCGCTGCAAGAAGGCGGAGTAAAACTCCTCCGCGGGCATGTCGCTTTTCGAGAGCTGGGCGATCTCCCCCACCAGGCCGCGAATCTGCTGCTTGGTTTTCTCGATGGTCTCGGAGCTGACTTGCGATTGTCCGGATGCCATAGGTTTGTCAGTGGGGTCGGAAGAGGCGGTCGGTAGCGAGCTTGCGGGTGGCATCGTTCCGAAGGACAACACCGCCAGCGGACCCGCTACACATCCATGACTCCGGAATTATCAAATCTAAACGTCACCGCGAAGACTGACAACGATTTGGTTCAGTCGCGGCAACGAAACGTTCAAGTCGCTGACAAGCTGTAACAATCAGGCAGTTTGTGTCGATTGTTTCGCCACTTGCCAGAATTGCCAGCATCCGCGCAGATTTGGCAGGGATTCAGCCGGCCGGGGCATTGAAAGCAAACCCCGTACCTGAAATGTACCGGCAGCGCAAAGATTGCACCCAAAGGCCGCTGGGGACGGATGTAACGACTATTTGGCTGCCCCAGATGGCAGCACTCGCGTCACCCGTATTTTACCAATGTCCCGTGCAAAAAAAGCGAGATGGCACCCGCCAGCTAGAGATTTCGGATTGGCGACAACGGTGCGCGGAACGTTGAAAATGGGCAACATCGGCTGCGTGGGGCACGGCACCGCATCGATTATCCCACTAACTCCTGAATCACCTCGCCCCCCACCTGGCTCAGCTGCTTATAGCGCCCTTCGTGGAAATAAGTGAGCTTGTTATCGCTCAGTCCCAGCAGGTGCAGCAGCGTGACATGGAAATCCCGCACATGATGCACCGTCTCGACCGCTGCCGCACCAAGCTCATCCGTGGCACCGACGGTTCGGCCGCCGCGCACGCCTCCCCCCGCCAGCCAGACCGACATTGCCTTGGCATTGTGGTCGCGCCCCGCCACGTTCCCCCCGCCGCGCACGCCATTATCGGGCGAGCGGCCGAATTCGCCCCCCCACACCACCAACGTGCTGTCGAGCAGTCCGAGCCGCGCGAGGTCGCTGATCAGCGCGGCGATCGGCTGATCGATCGCCTTGATCCGCTGCGTGTGAGCCCGCTCGATGTAATCGTGCGAATCCCACCCCGCCTCGAAGATTTGCACGAATCGCACCCCTGCCGCGACCAGCTTCCGGGCCAAAAGACACCGCCGGCCAAAGCTGTCGGTCTCGGGCTGGCCAATGCCATAACTGTCGAGCGTCTGTTGGTCTTCGTTCGACAGGTCCACGATTCCCGGCACCTCGGCCTGCATGCGGAAGGCCAGTTCATAGGCTTCCATGCGGGCGGCGACTTCGCCATGGTGCGGATTGCGGACCTGATCGGCCCGGTTGAGTTCGGCCAGCAAATCGAGATTGGCCCGCTGGCGGTCGCGCTGCATCCCATAAGCGGGCGATAAGTCGAGAATCGGCGAATTGCCCGGCCGCAGCGGCGTTCCTTGATAGTACGCCGGCAAAAATCCGTTCGACCAGTTCGCCGCCCCCCCTTGCGGATAAGCCCCTTCGGGAAGCACCACGAAGGCCGGCAGATTCTGGCTTTCGCTCCCCAGGCCATACGTTGCCCACGCCCCGACCGCCGGATCGCCTCCAAAGCGGTTGCCGGTGTTCATCTGGTAGCAGGCGGTCGGATGATCGACGGAATCGACCTGCAAGCCTTTATAAACGCATAAGTGATCGGCCACTTTGGCGAGGTGCTCGAATCGGTCGCACATCACCAGGCCCGATTTTCCGGCCGCGCGAAACTGGAACGGGCTCTTCACGTAGTACCGCTTGCCGCTGGCCATTGCCGAGGCGAACTTGTCCTGCCGCGAAAACTCCTGCATGTGCAGGTCGGCCAGCTTGGGCTTCGGATCGAACGTATCGATGTGGCTCGGCCCCCCTTCCATGAAGAGCGAGATGCACGCCTTGGCCTTCGCCGCATGATGCCCCGGCTTCGGCGCGAGCGGCCCCGCCGGTTTCTCCTCGGCCTGCAAGAGCGAGCTAAGCGCCGCCGAGCCGAGCGAGAGGCCGAGGCCATAGAGAAAGTCGCGTCGCGGTGGAGAAAAAATAGTAGTCACGGCGTTCACACCTTGTTTGCCCGCAGCTCGGCCAGCGAATAGTGCGTGTCGCGCCAACGGATGCCGTCATGATAGTAGTTGAGCAGCATCGTCCGCCACTGAATATAGACAAGCAGGAGCACCGTCAGCGGAAACGCGATCGCGCAGCTGGGCGGGGCCTTCATCCCGCGGGCCGCCATCAGCGCCATCCACCAGAGGGCGATGCAGACGGCGGCATAAATCCACCGTGTCGGTCCGGGCACGATCCAGACGGCGAAAAACGGCCAAACATTGAACACCAGCGATACCAGCGACGTGAGCACCGTGAACCAGACGCTGTATTCCGTCGCGGAAAACGAATTCTTTTCGAGGCCCCGAATCAGCTCGCCGAGGCTCGCATACCACTCGACCCCGATCATCCCCGCCCCATGCACGACATCTTGCCGGTGCCCGCCGAGCTTGATGATCTTGCCGAGCTTGAGGTCATCATCCGGGCGCATGCGGATCCGCTCATGCCCGCCGACGGCGCGATAAACGTCGGTCCGCACCAGGTTGAATGCCCCAATGCCGATGTGAGCCGAGCTACGCGGATTGCGAATCGCCCAGATGCGCACAAACAGCGAAAAATAAACCGCGAACGTCACCGTGAAGGCCCGCAGCAGCCACGAAGGCATGTGCGTATCGGGCGTGGCGGCCAGGTGCGCGAGGTTCTGATCGAGGGCATGGCCAACGGCTCGCCGCAGCGTGCTCGGCTCGAACACGATGTCGGCGTCGGTGAAGAGCAGCCATTCGCCGTGCGAGCGATCGGCACCGAGTTGCATCGCGTGGTTTTTGCCCAGCCAGCCGGCGGGAAGCTCGGTGAGATGGACGACATTAAGCCGCGGAAACTCGGCCGCGAGCCGATCCAGAATTTCGCCGGTCCGGTCGGTCGAGCGGTCGTTGACCAGCGTGATTTCTAGATTCGGATAGTCGAGCTTCATGAGCGAACGAAGTGCCGCTTCGATGTTCCGCTCTTCGTTGCGGGCCGGCGCGATCAGCGACACGCTCGGCCACTCGGCCCGCTCCGGCAGCGGCAATTCCGCCAGCC
>JANRLS010000244.1:0-2120 GCA_033762315.1 Pirellulaceae bacterium | reverse complement strand
CGGGCCGGGCAGGGACCGCGCGGCGGAACGAGCGCACTCAAACTGAACGGATCGGCGGGCGAGCGATACTTCGCCGCGATGCGCGTGCTGCAGTCGAAGTCGCGGCATCTCCAGTTGCACGATGCGATCTACAATACGGGGCCGCTCGTGCTGGTGTCGCTGCATGAGGCGGACCAGCCGATCCAGCTGCCGGTCGATCTGTTGTGGCGGAGCTTTGCCCTGACCGATGCCGAAGCCAAGCTCGCCGAGGCGCTGGTCAATGGCTGGACGCTGGCGGAACTGGCGCAGGACCGGCAGGTCTCGAAGCAAACGCTGCGGAATCAGCTGGTTGGCCTGATGCGGAAGACCGGGACAAAGCGCCAGTCGCAACTCGTTTCGTTGCTGACCCGGCTGTCTTTGGGCGCCATCTAGTCGATTCGGTCCCAAAACTGGGGTTTTTCAGTCACTGCAAGCAACGCTTCGTTGTGTGCTTTGCACGAATTGAATCGACATTTATGCGTTCCCGATCTCAAGTTGACCCAAATGCGGTGATTTGGGGGGGCAGCATGGCCAAACGGCTAGCGGGCCTATCCGTCGGGGTGATTGTTCTTCTGGCGGGTTCAGCAGCGATCGGGCAGGAGCTTCCTCCGCCCGGGAGCTATGCGGCATCGTTTTCGGGCGGACCAAACGCCTTCATGCTTCCCGGCTTCAATACGGGCGTGCTTGGGCATGTGGCGAGCGGTAACGGCCTGGGCCTAAGCCTCGGCGGCACGTTCGGCGCACGGGTTGGCGCCATGGACAATTGGGACGTTCTGGTGGGCGTGAGTGTGTTCGGCACCTCCGGCACCGCCCGCTCCTCGTGGACCGATACCTTCACATCCGCCGACTCGGCTGTCGTGGTTCGTGGCACGTCTACGCCAAGCGCTCCCGCCTCGATCGACCTTAATCGGCCGGCAGCCAATTCCGCCAACTCGACCGTAACCGGTCCTGGCGGCGCAATTGCTACGACCACCGCGACCGGCGCGACGAACAATGTCGCGGCCGTCAGCCCCGATGGCACCGGCTTCGTGATGTCGGACGTCAACACTGGGGCGGCGAGCGCGGCCGCGTTCGGCGGGATCGGCTCGAGCAGCGGCGGGATTTTCATCGCGTCGGGCAATATCGACGGGCTGGCATTGACGACCGATGTCACGCGCAACTTCATCTATTGGGGCGCGGATTTCACGGTCGGCCTGCAGGGCAGCCCCGACGGGCAGACGGTCGTCCAGATCTATAGCGGACCGAGCATCCGGCGCCTGACGCAGGGCGTCGTCACGTCCGTCAACGTGAACATTCCCGAACTCCAGCCGAGCGTCCTGACGCACCCGGAGTACAGGCTGTCGATCGCAGACGATCTCGTCAGCAATTTCCTCGGCGGCGTGGCGGGCGGAAACATTTCGATCCCGCTTCCGGATGCCGGGATCATCTTCACGCTCGGAGCCGAAGGCGGAGTCTATGCGGTGATGTCCAGCTGGACCGGGCATGACACCTATTCGACCTGCTGCGGCGCAGTCGGCACACCGCTCGCGACGCCCTCGCCGAACCTGTCGGTGAGCGGCCCGCTCAACACGGCCAACCTCGGAACGAATGTCGGCTTCTCGGCCAAGGGCTCCGCGACGGTGACTTACCTCCTCAGCGAGACCACAGCGTTGAGCGTGGGCGGCAACCTCGAATATCTGTCGGGTGTGCCGACGATCTCGCGGACGGGCGTCGTGCAGACGGGGCAGGCCGAAGACTGGGCGCCGGGCACCGGAACGCCGGTTGCGACGACTTTCGGGACGGCGGGAATGATCAATTACGGGATCAATTTCACCTTCAGCGCCCGCTTCTAAAGCGAACGGCCAGCGTTACTGCTGGCCGTCCAAGGTCTCGTCTCATCGAAGCTCAGTTCGACTGAACAACAGCCGTAATGGTGTCTGAGCCGATGCTGCTGGTGCCGGCCCAATGGCCATTGCCCGACTGCACCACGAGCGAGAGCTGTTCGGTCCCGTTCTGGTAGGTGTAGGAGGCGTTGTTGTTGCCATCCTGCACGGTGATCCCGAGCTGATTGCCGCCGGTCTGGCCAATATAGGACCGGTTGCCGTTGCCCTTTTGAAGGTTCA
>JANRLS010000243.1:0-5986 GCA_033762315.1 Pirellulaceae bacterium | reverse complement strand
CCTCCGAAAGTTGCTGCGTATAGCGGCGGTCGCTAAGGATGACTTCGCGGTCCGGCATCACCACCAGCGAACTCGAATCACCACTAAAACCAGTAAGATAGGTGACATTGGTCTCGTCAGTGACGAGCAGCGCGGCGAGCGATTTTTCGGCAAGCAGACGGCGAAGTGCATCACGACGGCGGGCAAAAAGCGACATTGGGCGGGGGTGTCCGTCAAGGTTGGTGAAAATGTCCGTGGTCCGTTGTCCGTTGGTCACTTGGCTCCTGGCTCCTGGCTCCTGGCTCCTGGCTCCTGCCTCTTCACTTGCCTTCTCCAGCGTTCCCCTGCAGGCGCTGCTTTTGCTGCTCAAGGGATTCGATGAACCGATCGATGCTGGGATTGGGGCGGGCTTGGGCTTGGGCCTTCAGGCGGGCGATGGTGTCGTCCAGGCGTTTGATCATCTGCTCTTTGGCGTCTCCCGCCGGAACGGCCGGGGGGGCGGGTTGCAAGCCGGGAATTCCATTCGCCTGGATTTGCATGTTGCCATTGCCGGGGGTGTGCTGCTCGTAGATGCGGGCGAGGGCGGGGTCTTTTTTCTTCAGGTCGTCGAGGTCTTTGGCATCGACTTTGCGGGTCGTCTCTTGGCCGTTGATTTTCTCGGTGATTTCGGCCTGAATGCCGGCGGGCGTGCTTTCGATCTTGACCTTGCGGTCCCCCTCTTCGACTTCGATCTCGCGCTTGCCGTTGGCCTGGCGAATGTGAACGCGGCGGACGATGGCTCCTCCCCCTGCGTTGCCAATCCGCGGGGCCATCCCTTGAATCTGAATGTTGTTCAGCCGGATCGGCAGGTTGGCGACCGGGATGCCGCCGAACATTGGCTGTCCCTGTTGCGGCGGAGTGAGGGCCGCGATCGCTCGCTGCGAGGCCGACTTGTTCGTGCTTTTCGACAGCCGCTGCAGGGCGGCTTCGGCGGCGGCCTTGGTTTCGGAATCCCCCCGCTCGAAGTGCCTTTTGAGGATGTCGATGGCCCGGGTCGCGACTTCGCGGGTGCCGGTTTCGGCCGCTTTTTCGAGCTCCGGAAAGACCTGCCGCCCCGCTTCGCTCAGCTTTTGCGAGGCCTCTTGCCGCTGGGCGAACTCCGAGCCATCGAGCTGCTCGAGCCAGCGGCTCGCCTCGTTCTGGGCCGATTCGGTTTTCGCTTCGGCCGACCAGCCGGTCGAACTGGCCCAGGCCAGCGAGGCCGCCAGCGCCAGAATGTGGTGGTGATTCATCCCCTGGTCCTCCGCAAGCACGGTCGCCAGCGGGCGAATGCCGGCCGGCTGAAACGATTATCGTACCCCCGAAAGGCGAGTTGTACACCCGCGCCTCGTGAATAATGCCGGGCAAAAGCCCCTGAAATTGGCAAACTGGGCAGTCCGGGAGTGCCGCATCGACCGCCGGGCGGCCCCGTGCGTACAATTCCCCTATGAGCAGCCCCGCGCCGGTTCATTCGCCACCACAGCAGCCTCCCAAGCGAACCACTCCGCTGGGGGTCCGGCTCATGATGTGGATGCTGTTTTTGGTCCTCGTGGGGCCGTGTGTCGCGGTTTTGGCTCCCCGCGAAGTCAGCCAGTGGTATCTGGCCGCCGCCAACGAAGATTGGAAGGCCGGCCGCCACCAGCAAGCCGAAGAGCGGTGGGACAAGGCGCTCGCCTGGACATCCAGCGAAACCGACAAGGCGAATATCTACTTTAGTCGCGCGGCGGTGCATAAAGAGGCCAAAAACTACGAGCGGGCGCTTGCCGATCTCGACCGGGCGAAGGCGATCGTTCCCGAGTTTCCCCCGCTGCTTTTGGAGCGCAGCGTCGTTTTGCAGCATCTGGGCCGACATCGCGAGGCGATTGCCGATCTTTTGATTGTCGATCGCCTGAGCCAGATCAGCGGCCGGCCGACGCGGCCCGAAGCGCTGAATGCTCTCGCTTATGCCCGCGCCGTGGGAAATCTCGATTTGGAGGCGGGCCTCGCGCAAGCGAACGAAGCCCTGCAATTCGAACCGAATAGCGCGATGATTTTGGATACCCGCGGCTTTCTGCTGCATCGGCTGGGCAAAGAAAAAGAGGCCCTGGCCGATCTCGAAACGGCGGTGAGCGATTTCGAGCGGCTTGCCAAGAAAGACCCTTCCGATCCCGTGAAGCAGGGACTCGCCGTGATGCTCTATCACCGCGCGCTCGTGCTCCAAAAGCTCGACCGGGCCGCCGAAGCCCAGCGCGACCTCGCCCGCGTGAAAGAGCTGATCGGCCGCGAGGCGGATGCGGGGTTGTTTTAGGGGCCGGAAGGTGGTCCTGCCGGACCTGCGGCAGGGTTGCCGCGGGGCACGGCCTTCATTCCCGCAAGCTCTCCCTTCGCTAAAGGCGTCTTTGCCGATTCTGTCCGGCGAAGGGCCTCGCCGGACTACTAGGTGGTCCTGCCGGGCCCTCGGCAGGACAGCGGCGGAAGAGAAGCTCGTTTCTTGCCCGCCCGCTGGCCGCTAAAGGTGTCTTTGCCGATTCTGTCCGGCGAGGGGTCTCGCCGGACTACTTTGGGCCTCGCCGGACCACCAACCTACCCCGCCACGCGCCAGCGGGTGTTGAACATCCAGATCATGGTGAGGAAGAGGGTGGCGTTCAGGCCGCTGGCGAAGGCGAGATAGGAAAAGAAAAGTCTCCAGGTGGGGAGCTTATCGAGCGGCACGGTGGTGTCGGAGGTGACGCGGTCGATGTCGAGCGGCACGGAAAAGGCGGCGGAAAAGGGGCTGGAGAGGCCAAACTGGGCGACAATCGGCGTGCTGGGGTGATTCTGAAAGAACGTTTCGGCAAAGAAGCTGGCGGCGAGCGGGGCACAAAACAGGATGATAATGACGAGATAAGTCGTCATCAGTGACATCGACGTTTTTTGGAACAGCACCGAGCAAAACAGGGCCAGCATCGCGGTTGTCAGGCAGGTCATCAGCACGATGGCCAAATAAGCCACGACCGACGGCAGGTTGGTCCAATACGACGAGACCATCACGCAGGCGAGAAGCACGGGCCAAACGAGAAACAGCGTCAGCACGCTGGAAACTCGCAAGCCCGCCACCAGCTTGCCCCACAGGATTTGCCAGGGGGTGATGGTCGTCGTGAGCAAGAGATCGAGCGTTTCCCGCTCGCGCTCGCTCGTCACGCTGCCGGCCGAGAAGACCGGGCCGACGAGCATATTGAACATGACGACGTAGCTGATGTACCACTTGGCGTTTTCCGGCCAGATATAGAGGCAGACCGCCATGAACGGAATCGCCAGCAGCATGCTCACCTGAATCACCAGGCGGAGCATCAGCGTTCCCTGGCTGAAGATTTCGCTCCGGATTTCCTTGTCATAGACGGGGTTGGCCTCGTCCTCCATCAGGTCGTCGCGCTTCGGCGGGGCGAAGAGCCGGTCGGGAAATTGGTCGCGCTGGATCACGAGGCCCACCGCCTGTTGGGCCTCCTGCTCCAGATCGACTACTTCCTTCCCTTCGCTGCCGACATCCGGCGGATGCAACAAGAGCGCGCAGGTATTGAAGAAGAGCGCAAAGCAAACCGCGATCGCCCCGGCGGGAAGGACCGTCAGAATCAGCATTAGCCGCAGGAAGCCATCTCCCGCCAATTGCATCCAGGCGATCACGCCGACCAGGGCCAGCGGCAGGATGAGCAGATACGACACCACCAGGGCGGCGCTCGTCCGCTGGAAATAGGCACTGCACGCGACGCTGATCATGCCGAAGGTGATGAGCGACAGAATCAGCCCCAGGTAGGCCCCGAGCACTTCATATAGCGAGACGCCCCCCAGCGGCAGGCAGAGCATGACAATGGGGAGCGAGGCGAAGATGAGCACCCCCAGGTGCGTGAGCGAGGCGACCAGCTTGCCCAGCACAATGGCCGCCGGCCGGAGCGGACTGGCCAGCAGCATTTCGTAGGTCTTGCGCTCTTTTTCGCCGGTGATCGACCCGGCGGCGAAGCTGGGGGCCATCATCGAGGCGAGCACATATTGCCCGATGAAGAAGAGATCGACGAGGTTTCGCGTTTGGGCCTGGCTTTGGCTGTTGCCGGTGAGATCGACCCGCGTATCTTGGGGCCAGGCAAAATAGACGACCGCCCCCAAGAGCGCCTGGTAGCACAAGAGCAGGATGAAGGCCCGCGACATCCGCAGGTTCACCAGCAGCTCGCGCTGCATCACCGGGTTTTCGAGGACGTACATGCGGGCCGCGGCGAGTGGTACTCGATAAGTGGACGCCGCGACCAAAGCCGTCGGCAGCAGTCCGTTATAGCCTAACCGCAAGTCAGGTTCACCTGGGTTTTGCTGACGCTAAACACCAGGCACCCAATTGCTACAATCGACCGCATGGCAACGGAAGTTTTCGATGTGATTGTGCTGGGAACCGGCGGCGTGGGAAGCGCGGCCGCTTATCACCTAGCCCGGCGGGGAGCACGCGTGCTGGGGCTCGACCGCTTTCCCGGCGGCCACGACCGCGGCAGCTCGCACGGCCAGACGCGGATCATCCGCCAGGCGTATTTTGAGCACAGCGATTATGTACCCCTGCTGATCGAGGCTTATCGCCTGTGGCGCGAGCTGGAGCAATCGAGCGGCGAGACGCTGCTGCGGCAGGTGGGGCTCTTGCAAGTGGGACCGGCAGGGGGAGCGGTGATCGGGGGCGTGTTGGCGAGCGCAAAGCAGCACGGCTTGGCGGTCGAATCGCTGGCGGCAGGCGAAATCGAGCGCCGCTGGCCCGGTTTCCGTGTGCCAGAGCAGCTAGTCGGCGTTCTTGAGCCCGCGGCGGGTTATTTGCACGTCGAGCGGTGCGTGCTGGCCCATTTGGCGGCGGCGCAAGAGCAGGGGGCGGACCTGCGTTTTGGCAGCGCGGCGCGAAGCTGGCGGGGGGATGGTGGCGGCGTGACGGTCGAAACCGAGGATGGCCAGCGCTACTCGGCGGCGAAGCTGGTCGTCACCGCCGGGCCGTGGGCTTCGCAAGTGTTGGCTGGGCTGGGAGTTCCGCTCGTCGTCCGCCGCAAGCACCTGTATTGGTTTCCGGCAGGCGACAGCGCTTATCAGGCCGATAAGGGCTACCCGACGTTTCTCTTCGAGCTGCCGCACGGCGTGTTTTATGGCTTTCCGAAAATCGACGATCTGGGGCTGAAGGTGGCCGAGCACAGCGGCGGCGCGGCGGTGGCCGATCCGCTGACCGATCCGCGTGCGTTCGATGCCGGCGATCTGGCGCGGGTTGAGGGCTTTCTCGCCGCTCATTTGCCCCGCGTCGGCCGGCCGCACACGTGCCGCGGCGTTTGCTTCTATACGATGTCTCCCGACGAGCATTTTCTCGTCGATCAACTGCCGGGGCATGACAACGTCGTCTTTGCCGCCGGCCTTTCGGGGCACGGCTTCAAGTTCACCAGCGTTTTGGGGCCAGCGCTGGCGGACCTGGCACTCGATGGTCAAACCAGGCTGCCGATTGGTTTTTTGGGAGTGGGGAGGTTTGGGAAGTAAAGGAGGGAAGCACGAAGCACGTGTTCGTGTTCGGCGCGGGTTCGGCGCGGGTCTCCCCCGTGTTCGGCGCGGGTCTCTGACCCCGCCGTGGCTGTGACCGCAGGTCTCCTCCTCCTTTCCGCCGATCGCGCTGGGAACGGTGGGTTCGGCGTTGAGCAGCCACCAATACAGAGACCTACGGTCAGGAGCAGTGCGGGGTCGGAGACCCGCGCACAACGCGACCCGCGCACAACGCGCCCCCTCTGTTCGGCGCGGGTCTCTGACCCCGCCGCGTGTTCGGCGCGGGTCTCCCCCGTGTTCGGCGCGGGTCTCTGACCCCGCCGTGGCTGTGACCGCAGGTCTCCTCCTCCCCGCCGATCGCGCTGGGAACGGTGGGTTCGGCGTTGAGCAGCCACCAATACAGAGACCTACGGTCAGGAGCAGTGCGGGGTCGGAGACCCGCGCACAACGCGTGCGGGGTCGGAGACCCGCGCACAACGTGTTGCGCGTGTTC
>JANRLS010000242.1:0-12128 GCA_033762315.1 Pirellulaceae bacterium | reverse complement strand
CAGCCCTTCGACCTCTTCATTGCGATCGCGCATCAGACGGATTTGGATGGCATACTCGCCGGCGACCGGAAAGTTATGCGCGAGGAGCGCTCCGCCGCGCGTGCCGAGTGGCAGCCCCTCCAGATGCGAGTCTTGCGTGATGTCGGGGCGAACGCGAAAGGTCTCGCCGCGCGGCGCGGCCGGCGCGGTCCCCACCGCCAGGCGACTGATCTTTTCGGCCGCGGCGAGATAGCGATTGACGAGCGTCGGCGAAAGGTCGGCAACCGTGACATTGTCGAACCCGTGGCTGGCCTCGTCGGGAGGAAGGAGCGCGGCCACGTCGATCTTCAGATGCAGCAGGTCGCGAATCGCGTTCTGGTATTCCGTCCGATTGAGCCGACGAAAGGTCTCGCCCCGGCCCGGATTGGGGGACCGCCGCGCCGCCGAGTCGAGCGCCGACTCGAGCCACTCCGCGGCGGCGACCCGGTCGCGTTCGGGGGGACGAGGGGCGTCGGGTGGGGGCATTTGCCGCGAAGCCAGTTTGCGGGCCACTTTTTCCCAAGTTTCCGCGCGGGGAGCAATCTCCCCCCTGAGCAGTTGGTCGAGCGCCAGACCCCCTTGCCGCGCGGTTTGGTCGTGGCAATCCAGACAATGCTCGGTTACGAATGCGTCGAACCCTGCGCGGTCGGCAGCCGAACACGTTGCGAGCGGGGCGCAAATGAGCAGCGCGGCTATTCTGCTCGTTGTCACGACGCCCCCCTCTTTTCGCCCAGAGAATCTCGCCTGGCTCGGAATTTTTGATTATCGATTTGCGGTGAAGCAAACGCAATGCGATTGGCCGCGAATTCATAATCCCGCGATCGGTGGGACCGACCGTGGGAACCGTTCAGCAACTCCGGCCGGTTCGAGGCGGCCGTTTTTCCGAGACATCCACCCGCGGGCCTATTCGTCGTCCTGCAGATCCCCTTCGGTAATCATCCGAAAGCCCTTGCTGTTGAGCGTTTCGAGGGCCATTTCGAGATTATCGACCATCAGGGCGACGGCCGGCCGGCCGTGCGGGCGAATCATCAGCGGATAGGCCTGCACAATATTCACCTCGGCCTGCAGCAGGGCGGAACAAACCTCCAGCAGGGGATTGTCCCGGTCGGGGAGTTCCAGGCCGATCAGATCGCTCTCGATAATCGCCAGGCCGGCCCGTTCGAGAATCTCGCGCCCCTGCTCTGGGTGGCTCAGCAGCAGGCGGACGAAGGCGCACTCCGTGGCGTCGTTGATCGACAGGGCCACGATCCGCACCCGGCCCCCTTCGAACCGGCGGATCACCTCCAGCAATTGACCGACACGGTTTTCGAGGAAAACCGTGAATTGCCGGATCGTCGGATAGTTCCGGCCCCGCATCGTCTCGAAGCCGATTCCCGCCCCCTCGCCAATGCTCATTGCATGTCCATCCTTGGGATTTGGTTATAGGCGACCGGGGCAAATTGGTCAATTAAAGCAGGAGGCAGGTGGTGCTCTAATTTGACTTTGCTGCCGGCTGCGCCGCCTTGCTCACTGATTTGACCCCGCCTCCCGCTGGTTTCCAAAAAACATTTCTTTCTATCTCGGCTTGATACCAGTCGATCAGGGCCGCCTGCCGCCGGTGATTGACTCCCCAGGCGGAAAGGACGGCCACAACCACGGTCAGCCACAGCACGTCGCGAATCGTGAAACGGATCATGGGCGGGCTCCTAGGGGGCGTGCGGCGGAGGCGTTTTTCGGGGACCAGGGGGCGGCAATCGACCGATCAAGTGGCAAAGCCCGCCGAACGTATAGGCGAACACGCCAAACAAGATTTCCGGGCAGAAGATCATCGCAAGCACAACTACGCCGATTACCGCACGCCCGTACCACCACGCCAGTGCGATCACTGGCGGCCCCACGGCGATCAGAATCAGCAGCGTACGGAGGCGGTATCGCATCCTCGAATTGTACTGAAGCAAAAAACGGTCGCGAACCAAAAACTATCGCATTCATCAGCCGGCACTGATATACTCTCGCCAGTAGCGTGGCGGAGGGACCGATGCGGGTCGATCCAAAAAAATGCTCTGGGCCTCTAAATCGCCGACAATGGCTGTCGGTCGGTGGGATGAGCTTCGGCGCGCTGGCGACGGGCGGTTTGCCGGGGCTGGCGTCGCTGCTGGCCGCGGAAGCGGGGAATGGGCGAATTGACCGCGAGTTTTCGGTCATCTTGTTTTGGGCCAATGGCGGGCCGAGCCACCTCGATTTGTTCGACCTGAAGCCCGACGCCCCGGCTGAGTATCGCGGGCCGTTTCGCCCGATTCGGACCAACGTGCCGGGGGTGGAAATCACCGAGCATTTGCCCCGCCTGGCGGGAATGGCCGACAAGTGGGCCCTGGTGCGCAGCTTGCACCACGAGCGGGCCGAGCACTCCGGCGGCTCGCACCGCTTTTTGACGGGCTATCCCTCGAAGGCGGCGAATCTGAACGTCGCGGAGTTTCCTGACGTCGGCTCGATCTTCGCCCACCAACTGGGCCGGCAAACCGCTGCCGCGCCGCCGTTTGTCGCCAATACCCGCTCGTATGGCTGCGGGCCGGGCTATCTGGGGCCGGCCTATGCCGCCTATATGCCCAACCCCGGCGCAACCTCGGCATCGGGGGACAACCATTACGACCCGATCCCCATTTATCGCCAGCCGGGAGCAAACGACGACCTGGCGATCAGCGACGAGGGGGTGCTGTCGCTTCGTCGTCGGTCAAATCTGCTGAATTCGCTTGACAAGCTCCCCCGCCAGCTCGATCAGAGTGGCGATTTGGCCGCCCTCGATAGCTTCCAGCAGCGGGCTTTGGCGATGCTGGCCAGCGACCGAACACCGGCCGCCTTCGACCTGGCCCGCGAAACCGAGTACACCCGCGAGCGCTATGGCGATGACCATTGGGGGCGGAGCCTGCTCACCTGTCGCCGGTTGGTGGAAGCGGGGGCGCGATTCGTGCAGTGCCAGGCCGAGTTTCGCCTGCGGCCCGAAACGGGGGTTACCAGCAACTGGGACGACCATGCGGTCAACTCGCACATTTTCGATTCACTGGCCGAGAAAATGCCCTCGTTCGACCGCTCCGTTTCGGCCCTGATCGAAGACCTGCACGCCCGAGATCTCGACCGGCGGGTGCTGTTTATCTTCTGCGGCGAGTTCGGCCGGACGCCGCGAATCAGCTATGGCGGCCCCAACATGCGGCCCGGCCGCGACCATTGGCCGCGGGCGATGAGCGTGTTTTTGGCCGGCGGCGGCCTGCGAATGGGGCAGGTGATTGGTTCGACGAATCGCCGCGGCGAGGAACCGGCCGAACGGGCGATGAACAGCAATTGCCTGCTGGCGACGCTCTATCACCGGTTTGGCATTAACCCCCGAACCGCGCTCTTCGACCGGAGCGGCCGGCCCCACCCGATTCTTCCCAGCGGCGAGCCGATTCGCGAATTGCTGTAGCTTCTCGCGTCGCGGCGGCCAAAATCTCGCACTGCGATCGCCGCGGCGGGCCGGAACTTTTGGCAGCTTTCGAGCCGCGTCAAAGTCGCGCGACGCCCCCCTGGGGTGGCATGTCTGCCTAATGTGCGCATTTGATTAAGATTTGCATCTCCATATTGACAGCACTGCGAGACCTTGACAGGCTAAACCGCGTGGTCGAGAGAAATCGTCGCTCGCAGCGCCGCTCTCGAATTTACCGCCTCGTGATTTCCGCCCCTGGTCCGCATGATCCCCAGCCGATTTCGCCCCCTGCGCTTCTCGATTGCCAGCCTCGCGGCCGGTCTGGGTGGCGCTTTGACGCACGACTTTTGCCCGCGGGCCAATCGCTACGTGGAGTGGCTCCGCAGCCCGCTCACCGTGCTGGGGGTTGCGGCGGGGGTTTCGCTGGCCATTGGCTGGCTCTTGCTTCCGCAGGGGTATGTCGTGTGCGGAGGAATCTGCACAGTCATCGGGCTGGGGCTGATTTGGCCGTGGATATCCATGTCGGGAATCGCCGGCGAGTTGCACTTTCCTCGCCGCCGCGCGCGGGAAGGGGAAGCGGTCGAGGCCGTGCTGACCATCGTCAACCGCAGGCCCTGGCCGGTCTGGGGATTGGTGCTGGAACGAGGCTTCCTGCCGCTCGACGCCGGCTCGGATCGAGTGTCGCCGGCTGCCGCCAGCGACCAGGTTTCGCTCGCCCTGGCGCGTGTCCCCGGCTGGTCGCGGGCCGAATTTCGCTGGAACTTCGTCCCCGCTTGTCGCGGCGAATATCCGCTGCAAGAGCCGCTGCTGACAACGACTTTTCCCTTCGGTCTCTGGAAAAGCACTCGCGCTCCGCGGGTCAAATCGCGACTGCTCGTTTGGCCGCGCGTCGTGCCGCTCATGCCGTTTCCGATTGACGAGGGGGCCTGGTGGACGCTCGGCGCGCTTTCCGACCGGCGCGCCGGCTACGAGGGGGATGTCATCGGCGCGCGACCCTATCGCGACGGCGATTTGCTCCGTCACGTTCATTGGGCCCAGACCGCCCGCTTGGGACGACTCATCGTTTGCGAGCGGCAAGCCAGCCTGACCGCCGAGGCGAGAGTCGTCCTCGATCTGAATCCTGACCACCATCACGGGTATGGGGCCGATAGCTCGCTCGAATGGACGCTGCGCGTCGGTGCCAGCATTTGCCAGGCGTTGCTCCATCAGGTGGCGAAGCTCCATGTCTCGGTCGGGGGTCGCACCATCACCGTCACTTCGGGACCCGCCGGACGAGAGCGCTTGGGGGATAGCTTAGCGCGGTATTCACCCGCGGAATCCGCTCCGGATGGCCCGCCCGAGATGGTCCAGCCGGCGAAGTCGCAAAAGGAACTTGTCGAGTTCGTGGTAACCACCGACCTCGGAAGACGGGCCTGGTCGGAGCGGGAACTCGATCGCCGGCTGGTGGTTCTGGCAACCGGCGCTCGGCTGGAGCGCGCGTTCTCCGATCACGAGCTTCCCGCCTGGTGCGCGCTCGACCTGGCGGCCGACCCGCTAAGGCAACTCCGCGAGCAGTGGGAAAGCGGGTGCCGCCATGCTTAGCCTTGCCGCTGGTAGTTCGCTCCGGGGGAGCACCTGGCTGTTGGCGGCGCTGGCCACGCTGGCGCTGGAAATCGCCCGTCTGCCTGAAATCCGTCGCCCCTGGCTGGGATTGCTGGCCACGGCCCTCACCCTCGCGGCCACGACCGCCGTGGCGGCGTGGTTTCGTCGGCAGGTGCCGGCAAATCGCCAGCTTTCGGCGGTGGCGATACTGATCGTGGTCGGTTTCGTGGCGGCTCCGTTTGTGGCGGAGAGCGGCGCGCGGTGGGCTGGCTGGGGGGGTATCTCGCCGGAGTTCGTGCAACTGGTGGCGCTGCGCAACTTCATGCTCGGGCTGATCGCGGTGGCCGCCTGGCCGGGGGTGTTGCCATTGAGCTGCGCCCTCAGTCTTTTTTTGGCGCTTGGCGCGCTGGCGTTGACGACCCACTGGTTGGGCTATGGCGTGGCGCTGCTGTATGGCCTTGTCGGCATCTGGTGGCTGATGGGGTCGAGTTGGGAGCGGTTGGAAGGGCGCTTCGCCTGCCAGACCAAGCGAGAGATTCCCCTCGCCGCGGGTGGCGGTTTGGCGGCGATTGTCCTCTTGGGGGTGGCGGCAAGCGTGTTCGCCTGGGGCGGTACCTCGTCCACCCACGCGATTGGCGGATTTTTCTGGGGATCGGGGGGCGATCGCTGGAACGACCCCGCTGCCGCTCGCGGAGTGGGGGATGTCGATGCGCTGGTCGCGGCCCAGGACTTCGCGGCCAGCTTTGGGGCGGTCGAAAGCGAGCTGTTTCTCGATTCCGACCAGCCGACGCTCTATGACGTGTTCAACGATACTTTTGGTGAGCCACTCGCCAAGCGCGAGCAGGAACGGACCATCGGGCTCGTCGACCAGAATACGCAAGAGTCCACGTCGCGAACCGCCACCACGTCTGAAGCTGGGCGGGAATTCTCCACGGTTCGCCGCCGCACGCAGCGCCGCCAGCAATCTTTGGCGAATCGCGATGCCGGCGCACTCTTTTACGTCGCCGGGCGCGTGCCGCTGCACCTGCGGCTGAGCACGTTCAGCAAGTTCGATGGCCGGGACTGGCTCCCTGCGCCGCCAACAAGCTCGCTGGCTGGTCGCGATCTCGTGCTGCGGATGGACAATAGCGCCGAGCGCCCTTGGCTGGAGATTCATCGCGCCGGCCAAAGTGATTCCGCCAGTGAGGATGAACTGCATACTTTGCGCGTCATGAACCTGAAGACGCGCCGACTTCCCACCCCCGCCCATCCGACCGGCGTACACATTGACAAGCTCGATCGGGCGGACTTCTTCGCTTGGACGGCAGACGACGTCTTGGAAATGCCCGGACGCGGGCGAATTCCGCCACTTACCGTGGTGCATGTCCGCTCGCAGGCGCGCGCCATCGCGCCCGGTAGCGGCGAATCGGCGGGAGGCGTGCCGTCGGGTCTGTCTCCCCAAGGGGCCGCGACAACCGTGGAGGAATCTTCAATTTCCGCGGAGGTCCGAGCATTGGCCGCCCAGTGGACCGCTGGGGTGCCGCGAGGCTGGCCGCAAGTCGCGGCGATTTGCCAGCGGCTGCGGGGAGGAGAGTTTGTGGTGGATCGCGAGGCGCGGGCTCCCACGGACTGCGAGGATGTCGCCGCCCACTTCTTGCTCGAAAGCAAACGGGGGCCGGACTACCTGTTCGCGACGAGTGCCGCGACGCTGCTGCGGGCGCTCGGCTACGAAGCCCGGCTCGCCACCGGCTTTTATGCCCATCCAGAGCGTTTCGATCTCGTCAGCCGGCAAACGAAGGTGCTGGCCGCCGACGCCCATTGCTGGGCGGAAGTCGACACCGTCAGCGGCACCTGGATAACCGTGGACCCGACGCCGGGCTATGAGGTGTTGCTGCCGCGTCCCACGTTTGCCCAAGCCGTGCTGGGAGCTTTGCGGAGTTGTGTTCAAGCCGTGGCGCGGAATTGGCTGCCGATCGTTTTGGTGGCGTGCCTGGTGGTGGTCGTCGCCATTCTGCGGGCCAGAATCTTGGACGCCTGCTACACGCTGCTGTGGCTCGTCAGCCTGCGCGGTTCTCCCGCGACGAGATTGCTGGCCACGGTGCGCCTGCTGGAGCGGCGGGCGCGGCTGGCGGGATTGGCCCGCCCCGCGCACGCGACCCTGCGGAGCTGGTACTTGCCCTTGGCTCCCAATGGCGGGGCGTCGTGTCGAGGCGAGCTGGAGGAATTTCTCGGCGCCACGGCGGCCCTGCTCTACGGTTCGCCTTTGCCGCACGCCTTGTCGGCCGCTCCCTGCCGGCAGGTGGCGGCGCGCTTCACCCTCACCCATCTCCGCGCCACCCGGCAGCGGTCCCGACTTCACTCGCCAGAATACAGCCAGCGATGACCATCACTCTCGAATCCATTCCCGTCGTCGCCCCTGCCCGCCAATGCGAGCATCAGCCGGCGATCGACGGCCTGCGAGCCGCTCTGAATCGCACGCTGCTCGGCAAAGAGCAGGTGGTCGAGCTGGTTTTGGCCTGCCTGCTTGCCCGTGGGCACATTCTGTTCGACGATTTGCCGGGACTAGGCAAAACGACCTTGGCGAAGGCCCTGGCGGCCGCCGTCGGCGGCAGATTCGCACGGGTGCAATGCACCCCCGATTTGCTGCCGACCGACATTACCGGGTTCAATGTGTTCAATGCCCAGCAGCGAGAGTTCGAATTCCAAGAAGGGCCGGTCTTTTCCGACGTGCTGCTGGCCGACGAGATCAACCGGGCCACGCCGCGCACCCAAAGCGCGCTGTTCGAGGCGATGGCCGAGCGGCAGGTGACGATTGATTCGCGGACGCGTCAGCTTTCCGCGTCGTTTTTCGTGATCGCCACGCAAAATCCGGTCGAAAGCCACGGAGCCTATCCGTTGCCCGAGGCCCAGCTCGACCGCTTCGCCATGAAATTGCGGATCGGCTATCCCGACCGCCTGAGCGAGCTCGAAATGCTGGCCGCCCATGTCGGCCGCGAGCGGGGGCGCGACACCGTCGCGGCGGTCGTCAATCCCGTGCAGCTCAGCCGTCTGCAAGAGCATGTGGCACGGGTCGCGGTGAATCAGGCGGTGCGCGAGTATTTGGTCGATCTGGCGGCGGCCACCCGCGGCCATCGCGACATCGCGCTGGGCCTTAGTCCGCGCGGCGTGCTCACCTGGCAGCGCGTCGCCCAAGCGCGGGCTCATTTGCAGGGGCGCGATTTCGTCACTCCCGACGACATTCAGGACGTGGCCCTCCCCGTGCTCGAAGTGCGCTTGCGCGGGGAATTCAGCTCCGCTGTGGTCCTGGTGAACCAGATTCTCGAATCGGTGCGCGTTCCCGTGCTGTAAAGGCAATCACAACCTGCTCCCGGTGGGTCTCATGCGCAACTATCTTGCCGTCGCCGGCTTCATCCTCCTGGCGGTCGTCCTGGCGGCATCCGCGGGCTGTCGCCGGGCGGGCGCGAGCCATGACGACCATTTGGAGCATCACGTACCTCCCCACAAGCCGCCGGACTTGCGGGCCGCGATCGACCAGATTGACGAGCGGACCCACGCCTTGGAACACGCCCAGAGCCAGCCCGCCGCCGAGGTTGCCCCGCAACTGCGGGAGCTGCTCGACATTGTCCGCTGGCTGCCGGAACTGGCCGGCGACTCGGACCTTGCCGAAGCCGATTGGAACCAGGTCGAGCAAGCCTCGCGGCAAATGCTCGCGCCGGTTAGGCGCGCATGGCTCGCGGCGGGGCGCGGGCAGCAGTGGAATTTCGCGAGCCTTCACGACACCATCGAGCGCGGTCTGCCCCCCCTGCGACGCATTGCCGCGACGCTTCCCGAGCGCTCGACGGCAGACAACCTTCACCACCACCACGCGCACCAACATGATTGAACTAGTTTTCTTGAGCGGATTCGTGCGGCTGGTTCAGGCGCTGGCTTTGGCCGCGCCGACCATATTGGTGAGCCTGTTCATTACCGGCGTCATTCGCCGGCTGTTCGGTCCCGAGGTCACGCGGCGCGTCTTCGGCGGTGCCGGTTGGCGGAGCCTCGTCCAGTCGTGGGCCATCGGCATGTTGCTGCCGGGGTGTTCGCTGGGGGTGATTCCCATTTCGCGCGAATTGCGGCGGGCGGGATTGACCGGCGGAGCCGTGCTCGCTTTCGCGCTGTCGCAACCCCTTTTCGACCCGCTTTCGGTCCTCTACGGACTCACCCTAAGCAAGCCGCTGGTGGTATTCGCGTTCGCGGGTTGTTCGCTCGTCCTGGTCATGGCGGTCGGATCGATCTGGGATTGGCTTTATCCCGATTCCGCCGCGCCCGAAGTTGCTCCCCCACCCGTGCAAGCGGGCTGGCCGCGCCTCGTATCGATCTTGCTGGTCGTGCTGCGCGAGGCGGCGGGGCCGTCGGCGGCGTACATCGCGATCGGCCTGTTGGGAACGGCCACGCTGGGTGCGCTGCTGCCGCACGGAGCGCTGCAGCGGGCCATGAATGGGGGCGATCCGTGGGCCCCGTGGACGATGACTTGGGTGGCGATTCCGGCCTATGCCACGCCGACCCTGGCGATGAGCCAGCTCGGCTCGATGTTTCAGCACGCCAACTCCGCCGGGGCGGCTTTGCAACTGCTCACCTTGGGGGCGGGGCTCAATCTGGGATTGGTGGCTTGGATTTTCGCCGCGTTTGGCTGGCGCAAGGGGGTCGCCTGGTTCGGACTGCTGGTGGTCGCGGGGCTCGGCATGGCTTATGCCTTGGACCGGCCGCTGCATCCCACCGATGTCGATCCGGCCGACCACACCCATGCGTTCGACATTTATTGCTCGCCGTTTCACGCGGGGGAGCCGCATTTGGGACTGCTCGCCCAACAGCGAATTCGCGAAATCCTCACTCCACTGAACGTGGTTCCGCTGGTCGTGCTGGGGGGCCTCGTTTTGGGTGGCGCGGTGCTTCGCTGGACCGATCCGCGGGAGCGGTGCGAAGCCTGGCTCGAAAGCCGCGAGCGCTCGCGGACCGCTTCGCGATACGATTTTCCTCTCCCCGCGCCGGTGGTGGGTCTCGTCGTGCTCGGGGGCATCGTGTCGCTCAGCGTGGTGGGCTGCTATGCCTACTATCCCGCGAAGGGGGAGGTGTTCGATGAAATCCGAGCCGTTCGCGCGGATGCGATCGTGGCCGCCAACCAAGGGGACTCGCGACTGACCGACCACTACATCGCCGTCTGGGACAAATGGACCCGCCGTTTGGAGGTGGGGGTTTTTCTTCGCGAATGGCGGCTCACTCCCTATCAGCACATGAAGGCGCGGATTCTCCGCGAGAAGCTGGAGCTGCTCCGTCACGAGGTGGAGGATGGCGATCGCGAAGCGGCCAAGACGATGGTCCGCCAGGTTTTGGTGGCCCAAGATCGGTTGCGGCTGGCGTTTGAATGAGGCCGGCGGACGCGGGCCGCGCTCACGTTGCCCCGTCGCTCTTGCGCGATTGGCGCTTGCGGTCGTTTTCGGTGAGCAGCATTTTGCGGAGGCGGATGGAGCTGGGGGTGACTTCGACCAGCTCGTCGTCCTCGATGTATTCAAGAGCCGCTTCCAGGTCCATCTTGCGGGGCGGTTTTAGGAGGATGTTCTCGTCGCTGCCGCTGGCCCGCAACAACTGATGGGTGTGAATCGGCCTAAACTGACGACGTTTTGGCAAATCTTACACTGTCGCAGGTCACACGACCTTGCCTTCCAGAGCGTGTGATCGCTTGGCGGCCTCCAAGAATAGCTCTTGCCAGTTATTGAGGGCTTCCGAAGCCGTGGGTCGATTGTTTGCGTTGTCGTCAAACATAGGCGCGATTAGCCTCATGATGAGCGGACCCATTCCTCCTTCAATCTTGAAGCTCTCCATTTCAACGGGATCCATGAAATCCCGCATTATCTTCTGAGGATTCTTGCCGGTGAACAACTCGACCAGAACAATCCCCAGTTGAAAAATATCGCTCTTCTCGGTTGGAGCTGGTCCTCCCTTGAAATACTCCACTAAATCCGGAGTTCTATATCTTTTGGGCATGCGGGGACCAAAGCTCGCTTTGATCCTCTCCAGGTCATCGTGGCCTTCGACGCTGATCCGCTTCATCAGGCCGAAATCGCCGAGAACACATGTCCCGCCCTTGATGAAAACATTGGGCGGCTTAATGTCTCGATGGATGACGCGAATCTCGGGCCGCGACAAGTATTCCAGGGCCGACAACAATTGAACCGAATAAGCCATCTTCTCCATCATTCGCGGATTCATGCTAATGACATTCGCGAGAGTGCTCGGCAGGTATTCAGCAACGACAAAGGGGTGCTTATCGAGAAACAGTCCTTCGTCAAAAACTCGCATTACCGACGGATGGTTGCAAGTCTTGAGGAAGGCTACCTCTTGCAGGAAGTTGTGCCGCCATTCGGGTCGCGACAAGCGACGAAACACCTTGAGTGCAAAGCTCTGGCCCCGCAACTCCCCGGTCGAGGCCAATACCAGGTAGGTCTCGGCAGTTCCGCCTTCACCCAGCTTTTGCAAAACGCGATACTTGGTGGATCGCGAGTCCACGCTCGCGCCAAATTGCAGATTCAGACTATCGTCCATTTCCGCCATTCCTGCGGCGTTAACCGGGATTTCGGACATGAAAGAATGGCGAATTGGGGTTGTCGAGATTAAACCCCCATCCGAGCCTTTTGCTCGCGAACAAATCGTGCCATGCGTCCAACACCCAGTACTGAACTTTTGGGTCCGCGTCCCAACGAATTCCTAACTCGTCGGCAATCTGCCGCATGACAACGCCTTCTTGAGCATACCCGGCCCCTTGTTCGGCGGCCTCTTTCGCTCGTCTCCAAACAACGTCCTTGATTTCTTGCTCCGTAAGATTCCGCGCCTTTCCCATAATTGACCTCGTACTAGGGCATGAGGACCATAAACCTCATCTTATCTGTCCGCTGCGTTCAGGCAATGCGCGCCTGTCATATTGCCAAACGCGGCGATTCCGACGCTCGGAAACAACTATGGCCGCTGGCGAGTGCAAATCATCAACGCTCACGTTGCCCCGTCGCTCTTGCGCGATTGGCGCTTGCGGTCGTTTTCGGTGAGCAGCATTTTGCGGAGGCGGATGGAGCTGGGGGTGACT
>JANRLS010000241.1:0-13048 GCA_033762315.1 Pirellulaceae bacterium | reverse complement strand
TGGCCCTCACGCAGAAACTCCACGGCGCCGACGGGGCCGAGGCACTGCGGCGCTGGTGTTTGTTGGCGCTCAATACGAACGAATTCATTTATTTGGATTAGTGAACAGTGTTCAGTTGTTAGTGGTCGGTGGTCAGTAATACAGAAGAAGCTCGCCTTCGGCATCGCGTTAAACGAAAAACCGTCGTCCTCTGTATTACTGACCACCAACCACTAACAACCGAACACTGAATCACCGAACACCGAACCACCGAACACCGAACACCAAATCACCGAGGTAGCGACGATGCAAAACTTTTGTGGCCGGACACGACGGGAGTTTTTCTGGCAGGCGGGCGGCGGCTTCACGGCGTGCGCGTTGGCGACGCTGTTGGACGAGGCGTTCTTTGCTCGGCAGAGCGTGGCGGCGGACGGGGTGACGCCGTTGGCCAATCCGTTGGCGCCCAAGAAGCCACATCACGCGGCCAAGGCCAAGTCGGTCATCTTTTTGTATATGTATGGCGGCCCCAGTCATATTGATACGTTCGATTATAAACCCAAGATGGTGGGCATGGATAACAAGACCATCGACATCAAGACGTTTGGCCGAGGTGGGCACAAGAACAAAGGGCGGATTGTGGAGCCGCGTTGGCAGTTCAAACAATACGGCAAGTGTGGCAAATATGTGAGTGATCTGTTCCCGAACTTGGCCGAGTGTGTGGACGACATCGCGTTCATCCACAGTATGCAAGCGGATTCGCCGATTCACGGCTCGGCCATGCTGGTGATGAACACGGGCAAAGTCCTCAGCGGCAGCCCGTGCCTCGGTTCGTGGGTCAACTATGGCCTGGGGAGCGAAAACGAGAATCTGCCGGGCTGTGTGGTCATGCTCGATCCCCGCGGCGGGCCGATCAGCGGGGCCAAGACCTGGAGCAGCGGCTATATGCCCGCCCACTACGAAGGGACGATTTTCCGCCCCTCCGGGACGCCAATTCTCGACCTCGCCCGCCCCGAAACGATGAGCGAAACGGCCCAACGGCGTTTACTCGACACGCTCCGCCAGTACAACGAAGAGCATCAGGCGGCGCACGGCGGTAGCCAGGCCCTGGCCTCGCGAATCGCCAGCTACGAACTGGCCTACAAGATGCAGGCGAGCGCTCCCGAAGCGGTCGATTTGGCCGACGAGCCGGAGCGGATTCAAGAGCTTTACGGCCTGAACGATCCCAAGTGCGCCACCGTCGCCCGGCAGTGCATTCTGGCCCGGCGGCTGGTCGAGCGCGGCGTGCGCTTCGTGCAGATTTATTCCGGCGGCGCCCACAACGACGACAACTGGGACGCCCACGGCGACATGCTCTCCAACCACAACCTGCACGCCGGCGAAACCGACAGGCCCATCGCCGGCCTCCTCACCGATCTCAAGCAGCGCGGCCTTTTGGATAGCACGCTGATCGTGTGGGGTGGCGAATTCGGCCGCCAGCCGACCGCCGAGTATCCCAAGGGAACCGGCCGCGACCACAACGCCTACGGCTTCACGATGTGGATGGCCGGCGGCGGCGTGCGCGGCGGCGTCAGCGTCGGCAAGACCGACGAGCTGGGCAGTGCCGCGGTCGAGCGGCCGCTGCACGTCAAACACATGCACGCCACCATTCTCAAGCAGATGGGGCTCGATCCCGACCGGCTCACCTATTTCTACAGCGGCCTCGACCAGAAGCTCGTCGGCGTCGAGGGGGCCGAGCCGATCCACGAGATTATTTAACGTGGGGTAGGCGTCCCGCCTGCCGAGTTCGGGGGTAAACGACATTCTCGCTCCGGTTGTCGGGTAAACAAGAATTTGCGCGCTTCTAGCCAGCGCCCGCGGCGCTTCTTATCCTGTCCCCAGGTCTTGCCCGCTGCCGGAACTCGGCTCGGCGGAAGCCTCGCCCTCCCGACTCCCGATCCCCGACTCCCTCCTCATGCCGCCTCCCGAAAAACGCGACCTCGAGCGCTACCGCTCGTATCTGCTGATCCTGGCCAGGATGCAGCTCGAGGCACGGCCGCGGAGCAAGCTGGACCCGTCCGACATTGTGCAGCAGACGATGCTGGAGGCCCACGCCAAGCAGGGGCAGTTCACGGGAGACGACGCGGGGCTGGCGGCCTGGCTGCGGAGGGCGCTCGCCAACAACCTGAAAGACGCCCTGCGGGCCTTGCGGCGCGATAAGCGCGACATCGCCCGCGAGCGGTCGCTGGAGGCGGCGGTCGAGCAGTCGTCGGCCCAACTGGCGGGCTGGCTGGCGGCAGCCGATTCGTCGCCCAGCCAGCGGGCGGCCCGGAACGAAGATTTGCTGCGCCTGGCGGAGGCCCTGCAAGTGCTTCCCGCGGCCCAGCGCGACGCGATCGTGCTGCATCATCTGCAAGGGCATCCGCTGACTGAAGTCGCCCGCCAATTGGAACGCACCGAGCCGGCGGTGGCGGGATTGCTACACCGCGGGCTCAAAAAACTGCGCGAGCTGATGAGCGAGCAAAACGCGGAGTGAGCCTCCCTCACCACCGCCCGCGCAAGACGTGCAAGCTCGCCTCTTCGCGGACTCGCGGCACGCCGTAGGGGACGAGCGGCGAACGCTCCACCACCGCCACATAGCTGTGCGGATCGAGCGGCTCGGCCACCGGTTTCGCGGCTCGCGCAAGCTGCGATTCGAGCAGACTCGCCTCCATCCAGGGGTCGGTGCCGTCGGGAAAGAACCCGCTGAAGCCGCCGGGGACGAGCCAATCGAGGCCGCTTGATTGATCGGGATGGAAATTCGCCGGTAGCTCCAGGGGATGCCGTCCGTAGAGCTTGCGCAGCTTGTCGGCGGCGGTGGGCAAATCGGCCGCGGCGAGCGGGCCACCATCGCCAGCGGCCAGCGCTTCCGCCGACCAGTAGTTCCCCTCGCGGTCGCGGAGCAGCACGTATTCGATGTTCGTTCCGAGCTCGTTGACGACTCGCGGCGGTTGATTGGGGGTCAGCTTGACGGCCAGCTTTTGCGTGGCCCGCGTCGCCCGCGCGACCATGTACTGCGTTGTCGTCCGCGAGGCGAGATAGTGATCGCGGAGGTTTTGATCCTCCTCCCAAACCAGATGCGTTTTCGGGGGAGCGTCGCTGTAGGTGTTTTCCGGACGCGGCTCGATGGGAAAGACCGTGGCATCGGCGGGAAAATCGAGCCCGCGCGATGGGGCGAGCGCGGCGTAGTACGACTGCCGCGACCAGGCGACCGCTCGGCCCGAGCGCTGGTCCAGCTCGGTGAAGCTCCGCGCCCGCAGCCGCACCCCGAGGCCGTCGGTCGCCAGGGCATACACAAAGAGCGCCCCCGTCACGAGCAGCGCCCCGGCGGGAACCGTCAGCAGCAGCAAATAGAGCCGGCGGACGCGGCTGAGGAACATATAGTTCACCGGGCCAATGAGCACGGCGAAGACCGACACCAACAGCAGGAACGAAACGACCGGGGCCTGCCCGACGCCGGGAATCAGGAATTGCCAGTAGTCGTCGTTCTTGCGATGCAGCGAATAGCCATTCCGCTGCCGCCAGGTCCAGTGTCGCTCGGGGATGCTGTTGAAAATCCAAATCCAGTCGGAGGTGGTGCCGGCGAACGGATCGTCGGCGGCGATGGCAACCAGCTTGCCCAGGCCGATGGGGCGAATGGCGAACGGTGGAGATGGAGGCGCGGTGATCGTTTCGCCGCCGGGCTTCCCCTGCCCCTCGTCCCCCGGCGGATAGCCTCGCTGGCGGCGATAGTACGGATAGCCGCGCTGCTCGTTATCAAGATCGACCGTCAGCCGTTCGAGGTGGTGGGTATTGTTCGCGGGATCCCAGCCCCGAAAATTGTCGTCTCCCTCCGCGGCGGTGGCCAGCGGCGCAAGCTCCAGCAGGCGTTCGAGGCTCGCCAGTTCCGCGAAGTCTTTCCCCACGCCATGCACGATGAGTACGGGACCGGTGGCGGCCCAATCGGCGAGGGCCTTCGCCCGCTGGGGATGGCTCTTGGCGCTCGCTTGCAGGTCGGCGAGCGAAACAATCGCCACGTCGTACTGGCTCAATTCGATCCACCGGTTGGGCAAATCGCCGGGAGCCTCCAGATTGAGCCGCGATTGCTCGTCGGCCTGGGCCAGCAGCGTCGTATCGCTCGGCGGAGCCCCGCCGGGACCGCTGCCGCCGCCTCGGTTCGGATCGGGAAAGAGCCAGGTGAGCGCGCGGAAGTCGGGCAAGTCGTGGGTCGGCATCGGGTCGCTCCCTTGCCCCACCAGTGCCGCGATCAACTGTTTGCGAACGGGCCGCGGGGGAACGTCGGCATCGATGAGCAAGAGCGAGGGGCGCGACTCGGTCCAATCCCAGGCGTTGTTGGCCTGCCAATCCATTCCCTCCTGCGACAAATCGCGCAGCAGGCGGCCATTTTCATAGGTTTGCACGTCGAGCGAATGCCACACCCCCGCTTGCGGCACGGCGATCGACGTGCTCACGCTCGTTCCCCCTTCGGGCAAATCAATGGTTTGCGATACCCGCGGCGAATGTTGGTTGTAGTAGCAGCGAGGCACGATCACGAGCCGAATTTGCCGGTCGAACGCCCACGGCTTGCCATTCAGGGGCGACACGGTGACGCGGATCGGCCGATAGCCATTGCCATCGACGCCGTGCCCGTCGAGCACGATTTTGAGGCCGCTTTTCGGTTTGGGAACCTGCGGCAGGGTGAGCGTTTCTCCCGTGCCGGCCAGGGCGGGCCAAGCCCACGCGCACGCGGCGAGCACGAGACCGAAAGACCACCAGGGACGCATGGGGGATACTCCCGCACAAACCACGGTTCACGGAGCCGCTTCCGGGGGATCAGCCGCCGGCAAACTGCCGATTTCCGGCGACTGGCCAAACGGATTGACGGGGGTCGAAGGGGGATCAACCACCGCGAGCGCTTGCGACAGCAGCCAGGCAACCGCGAAGGTTCCCGCGTGCAAGAGGAATAGCAGTACGAGGCTCGCCAGGCCAATCGCCGCGCCGATTCCCCACGGCTCGCCGCGGGCGGCATACGACAACACCAGCGAGATCGCGGCGCAGACGGCGGTCAGGCCCAAGAGCCAGCGGATCGAAAAACGGGGAATGACCATCCGCTCGATTGTCGCACGCCACCGCGCGGTTGCAACCAGCCTGCGCCAAACCGGCCCTACCAGCCGAGACCCGAATCGTCTCCCCGATAGACGACGTTGATCTCGTTGACGACTTCCGCGCCGTCGAGCGCGCCGCGCACGATCTCTTGCGCGAGTTGCTTGTGATAGAACGACCCGACGTTGCCGCACAGCACGACCGCTTCGCCATCGTGCTGCACGCTCAGCCGGCGCAGATCAAAAATCGCGCTTTGAGCAAGCGCCGTTTGCGCCCGATCCGCACAATCCGTAAGAAATGTTTCGGCCATCCGTCTTCGGCCTCATCCTTGGCCAGCCCAGGCGTGGGGCCCAGGCCGGCGGTTCCTGAAACAACAAACCCGAATCAGCAATCCTGGGGGTTCGCTTCAGTAGCGGGCTTTTCAATGTACGGGTCGAGCGCGGCGTGTCAACGTGAAGCTCGTGAAATTGCCGAGAATTTTAGGGAATTTTGCCGATGTGACGCAGGTGTGCGAGCACGCGCGCTGCTAGCACCTCGGGAGTTTGTTGGTCCGATTCCAGCCGTAAATCCGGGTGCGTGGGGGGTTCGTAGGGCGAATCCAGCCCCGTAAAGTCTTTCAGCTCGCCCGCCCGAGCCTTCTTATAGAGCCCCTTCGGATCGCGCGCTTCGCACACCGCCAGCGGGGCATCGACAAACACCTCGACGAAGTCTCCCGGCTGGCCGCGGGTTTCGACTTGCTTGCGGACGGCGTCGCGATCGGCCCGAAAAGGGCTGACGAACGCCGTCAAAGTAATCAGGCCGGCCGAGGCGAACAGCTCGGCTACCGCGCCGATCCGGCGGATGTTCTCCTGGCGGTCCTCGGCCGAAAAACCGAGACCAAACCGGCGGGCAAACTCCTCGCCATATCCGGCCAGCATCGCCGGCGAGGCATTCAGCCCATGCCGCACGTTGTCTCCATCGAGCAAAAAGCTGTGCAGCCCGGCGGCATGCAGTTGCCGATCGACAACGTTGGCAACCGTGCTTTTTCCGCAGCCGGAAAGCCCTGTGAACCAGACGACACAGCCCCGATGGCCGTTGAGCTTTTCTCGCTCGGCGCGGGGGACGGCATGGTCGTGCCAGACAACGTGCGTGGATTCCATTAATCACCAATTCCCGCGAGTTCGCACAAGTTAGCGGCCAGCACGTCGCGCGGGCAACTCCAAACCAGAAAGAACAGCGCCTCGCGACACCAGCGGCCGGCGGGATGCCCGACGACATAGCCCGCCCCCTTGGCCGCGGCGAGCGCCGCTTGCGCAGCGCGCAAGGCGAGGCTATTGGCCCGCGAGCGGATATCGTCGCTGGTGCAGGGCGAAGCTCCCGCGGCGACTTGCCACAGATCGCTCGCCAACGCGGCGATTTCCGTTTGCAAAGCGGCGGCGGCGCTCGCCAGCTGGCCCCGGTCGTGGCTCTGCTCGGTCAGGTAGCGAATCGCGGCCGACGCGAGACCGACCGCGAGAGCCGAGGTTTGCAGGCCGCCGGTTTGGCCACCAATCCCTTGCTTCATCACCTCGCGCACCGGCCCGGCGAGCAGCCACCGGCGCTCGACCAGCACCTGGTCGAAGCGCACCGCGCCGGTCCGGCTGGCCGCAAGCCCCACCAGTTGCGGCGCGGGTTCAATCGTCACGCCCGAGAGCGCAGTGGGCAAGGCGACGAGAATCTGCCGCTCGTCGGGCAAGGTCGCGCCGAGCACGATGTGCTGGGCGTGCTCGGCCCCGGTGACCCAGGGCGAATAGCCAGTGAGCACGAAGCTGCCGTCGGACTGTTCGACGGCGGAGAGCACCGGCCCGGCCAGATGCTGCCGGCTCGTCGTGAGGTGCGAGATGCCCACCGTGGCAAACGACCGACCGCTGACCAGGTCCGGCAAGAGCAACGCGCGGGCGGCGTCGCTCTGGCCGCCGACAATTCGGCTGACGGCACCCATCCGCTGCGTGATGACGAACGTGGTCGTCAAGCAGGCTGCCGCCAGCGTCGCATAGGCGCGGAGCAAATCGACAGCGGGCCAACCTTGGCCCCCCAGTCGCTCGGGTACGAACCAGGCAAAGACCCCCGCCGCGCCGCAGAGCGCGAGCTGCTTGGCGGGCCAGGCGTTCGGCAGGTCGAGCGCTGGGGCGAACTCGGCCAATTGCCGGCACAGATCGTCGAGCGCGGGGTCGTCGGGGGAGTGAATCGCGCTCATAGCCCGGCCGGCAGCAGCGAGAGACCGAGCCAGATCATCGCGGCGGCCGTGGCGAGGCACGAGACGAGGCCGGCAATGCCCAGCCACATGGCGAGCAGCGTCAGCGGCCGGCCGGAAGGATCGATCGCGCCGGTATGCATCGCCTGCAAGTCGTGATGGGCGAGAAACCAGGCGGTGGCCGCGGCGACCGTGCCGGCGAGCGGCAGAAACCAGCCCAAGACCAGGACTCCCGAGAGCGACGCGGCCGACGAAGCCGCCCCGGCGAGGCCGAGCATTCCCGCCACCAGCAGCCACACCCCGCGAGCCGGGGCCAGCGTTTCGTAGCGCGGTTGATACGGTCGCTCGGCACTCGCCGCGTCGCTGCCGGCGGCGAACAGATTGTCGCTGGCGGGGGCTGGGGGAGTCGCCCCGTTCGCCCCATCGGCGAACCGGTTATGGCCGGCCTCATCGGTGATCGTCGGCCGGACGAATCGCGGGTCGTTCGGCTTGAGCAGCGGATTCGACATGTTTTCATGCTACCAAGGGGCGCGCGCCGGGGGCAGGCGTCCCGGCGGCGAGTCGTCACTTCAGCAGCTTCACGGTAACCTCCAAATCGAGGCTGGCGCTTGCCGTTGGCCAGGCGACGGTCAGCGGCGTGGTTTCCGGCTTCGTGTAGGCCGGCGGAATCTGCACCGGAGCCCCGGCCGACTCCAACGTGCAGCGATACTCGCCAGGCGAGAGCTCTAACGCGCCTTTCGCGCCGTTGGTGACGAGCGCGAACGACCCATCGGACCTAGTGACTGCGAATCCGGCCGGTTGCCAAACGCCGTCCGTCGCCTGATGCACGGTTATCTGCACCTCGCTGAGCAGTTCCCCCGCCGCGCGAAGCGTTCCCGGTGTGCCGCCGGCTACGGGACGCGGCCCGCAGCCGACGATGGACATTATGAGTAGCGCAGCGGTTGCCAGTTCCGCCGATCTTGGCGCGGCAGCGCCCAGCCCCAGCCAATCGCGCACGGCTGGAATCCGCCGCAGCACCAGCCATTCCACCAGCAAGACCAGGACCAGCGACGCCCCAAACAGCGGCAAGTACAGGCCCAGCAGCACAACAAGCGCGATGAGCCCCAGCGAAACTCGCGGGCTGAGCAGCACCTGCGGCGCGCCGAGCACCCCCGCATCGCGCCGCCGCCACCAGAGGATCGCTCCGCTGACCGAAATCAGCACGAGTCCGAGCGCGGTGAGCAGGCCGAGCAGTTGGTTCGGCCAGCCGAATAGTTGCCCCTCGTGCGCGGCGATCCCCACCGCCACGATCCGGTCGAGCGGGTGCTTTTCCCAGAAGCCATCGCGCGACTTGACCTCCGCGGTTTGGCCATCGATCACCAGGTTCTCGCGCAGCGGACGATTGGCCAACATCGATTTCGCCGTCCAATCGCTGGAACCGCGGCCGGGGGGAGCAATGACGACGGGATGCGCCAGGCCAAGCGGCTGGACGGCGGCGAGCACTCGGTCGAGCGGCGCGAGGTCGATGGGGGGACCACCGGAGGCTGCCGGTCGTCCGCCGCTGCGTCGCCCAGAGTGGCCGGAATGCTCGCCGGATTCGCCGCGCGAGCCGCGGTCGCTGCCGGTGGACCAATCTTGTCGGGCCACGGCGGTGCCGGTCAGTTGCCGCACCGATTTGAAATAGCCCCTCCAAAACTTGGCCCAAGGCAATCCGCTAATCAGTAGCAGAAGCGCGAAGGTCGAGATCCAGATGCCGGTGACAGCGTGCAAATCGCGCCAAAACAAACGCGATCCGCCCCACAGCCGGGGGTAGAGGATTCCGCCCCAGCCGCGAGCATTTCGCGGCCACCAGAGATAGAGACCCGTCAGGATCATGATGATCGTCCACGAAGCCGCCAGCTCGACGAGATTCGAGCCGCGGTCCCCCATCCAGAGCTCGCCATGCAGCCGGAATATCTGGCGCATGAAGCGGTCGCCGTCGGGCACCGTGTGCAGAACGGCCAGCGATTGCGGATCGACATAAACGCGAATCGCCTCGCCATCATGCCGCACGAGCACACGGGCGGCGGTGTTTTCGAGGGGGACTTCGTAGCTGATGAAGGTCGCACCGGGCAGTTTCGCCAGCGCCGCCTGAACTTGCGCGGACGCCGACTGCGCTGCGCCGGAGCCGACTTGCCGGTCGTAGGGGGCATCGATCCAGCCTTCAATCTGCGGCTTGAAAAGATAGATCGCGCCGCTGATCGACAGGACGACCACGAACGGCAGCGTGAACAGGCCGGCATAAAAATGCCAGCGCCAGACTGCCCGATAGTCGGTCCAGCCTTTGGCGGGTGGTTTCGGATTGTTCATGGCGGCCCTCAATTCGTGCGAACCTCGCCGCCGTCGCGGCTGTGCAAGCCACGGCAGACGGCGGTGTCGAGCGAGTTGGTGAGCAGCCGGACCGAGCCGTCCCCCATTACGGCCATCGCGCCGCCGGGATGAAAGCTGCGGGGAGCAAAATAGCCGGTGAAGTGGGTGACGACGTCGGGAATCTGGTGGTTCGGCGGCGTGTAGCCGTTGGTCAGGGTGCTCATCGCGCCGGAATGAGCCCACGACGTGCCGCGGCCGCGGAGGGCGGCGCTGGCCGCGCCGCGCCAGTTGGTCAGGTTGGGGACAATCGCGGCGAGACTGGGATTCTCGATCGAGCCGCTCGCGCCATTGGTCCAGCCGTTGCCGGTGCCGGACATTCCCGGCATGGCTTGCAGCGTGGCGCTCACGCCGGACGAGCCATTAACCGTGGCCTGATAGGGGGCTTTGGGGAGCGTGCCGGCGGGCAAAGTAAAATCGGCTCCGACGCTGCGGACGGTTTCGGTCATCAGCACGGTGTTCGACGCGCCGTCGGTCAGGTCGGCCAGCCGAGCGCCGGAGTTTTCATAGACGACGCCATCGGTCCGCCAGCGGAGGTCGTAGTTCGTTCCCGTGCCGCTGCCGAAGCTGACCATGTAGTTGATGCCCGAATATTGCGTTCCCCCCGCACCGACATTCAGCACTGGTGCTGGATCGCTGGGGCACAGGGCCACCTTGATCGGCATCGCGAAGACCGCGGCAAATTGCGGATTGGGTACCAGGGCATTGAATGGCCCCGTAAACGCCGGCCGCGAAAAATCGAGAGCGTTTTGCAGGTTCGCCTGCTCGATGAACGGCAGCATCCGCGCTTGCGGCGAAAAGCCTTGCGTGTTGGGGAGGTAGTTCTGAGCATTCGTCATGGCAAACGACTGAAAGGTATCGTGATACATCTGGGCGGCGAGGCCCCACTGCCGCAAATGGTTCGAGCATTGCGCCCGGCGCGCCGCCTCGCGGGCCGCTTGCACGGCGGGCAACAGCAGGGCGACCAGCACTCCGAGGATGGCGATGACCACGAGCAGTTCGACCAAAGTAAATCCGCGGCGCGCAGCGGCGCGCGGAGACATGGATCTGGACATGAAATCTTCCCGCAAACGTGAATGGAAAGCCGCGCGGCCACGCGCAAGCAAGCTCGCGAGAGAGCGCGACCAAATCGACGCCGGCCAAACAGGCGAGCTACGCCTTGGGGGGCGGCGTCGGCGGGAAGAAATCGCCGGAGGTCAGTTTCGGCAGCGGCAGCTCGGCCAACGAAACCACCGCCGTTTCGGGCTGCCAGATGCGAATCGGCAGCGGCGGCGCGGCGGCCGAGAGCATGAGCCAAACTTGCGTGATCCCTTGGCACTTTTGCGCGGCGACCGCGGGAATCAGCCCTAGCCGAATTGGCAGCCCCGGCTCACGGGCGACCGGCTCCTCGTCCGTGGTCTGTTTTGAGCAGCACGAACGGGTGCCCTCGGACGACGCCTTCGCCGCACAGCAACCGCGCGCGGCTCCGCGCTCGGCCGCGGAGACGGCATACTCCGGCGGCGTCACCCCATGCTCCGCCGCCCAGGCGAGCTTCTCGGCATGGGTGTGGCAGCAGCAGCTCCGCCAACAGCCGGCCGCCGACCGGCAGCCGCATTGACGATACATGCACGGAAACGGCCGCGAGATGTCTTTGCCGTTGGGTCCGATCCGCGGCTCGACCACCGGCAAGCCGATGGTCGCCACCAGAAACCCGGCCAGCGCGAGCGCGGCAACGGCGCGCCGCGAGCAAGAGCGCAATCGGATGGCGGGGCGAATCATGGCGGGAACCAGCTCTGGAGGGATAGCCAGAGTTTAGTTGCCACGCCACGAAGATACAACCGGGCGACCCAGCCGGAATGCGTAACTCGCCTTAGAGCTTGAGCGGCCGCTTGGGGGGCTCAGGCTTCTTCAGCATCATCCGGGCATCGTTCTGGGCGGGAGCGGGATTGCCGTTGCCATCTCCCATGCGTTGGGGAGCGGTGTCGGTGAATTCCTCTTTCCATTCCCAGCCTAGCGGATCCTTCAGCTCGCGCTCGGCCAGGGCGGCCCACGGCGTGCCGGGATGATCGCTCACCACGCGGGTGAGATACATCTTGGCCCGCTCGGCTTGTTTGGCGTATTGGCTGCCGACGCTAATGTCGTTCGAAGGGGCCAAGACCCAAGTGTTGTTTTTGGGGTCTTTGAACTTGAGCCCGCGTTTGGCGGCGGCGAGCATGGCGTTGTAGGTTTCGGTGCGAACCTTGATCGCCATCGTCCGGCCCATCGCCAGGTCGTAGCCGGCTTGCCAGCGCGGAACCGTTTCGCGATCGCGGTCGGCCTCGCCGATTTTGAGCGTCTCGAAGAGGCCGTTGATTTTTGGCTCCAGGGCGGCGGCCGCTTGCTGGGCACTGGAGAGGGCGTTCGTGAAGGCGGCTTCGTCGGACTTGACGAACCGCATGTCGGGGCTGGCCATGCCGCCGAGTTGGGGCATGTTGGCGGCGTTGACGAGGGCCGCGCGGGCCTTGTTCAGGCTGACGCGCTTGCGGTACTCATCGACCGAAACGTAATCGGGCCGATAACGGCGCATCGTTTCGGGATCGAAGAACATCTTGATGTGCGACGAGAAGAGGGCTGTTTCGCCGCGGGTGACGTCGCGGGTGACATCGCGATTGGGATGGACGGCGAAATAGATGCCGCCGGTTTCGTAGCACAGGCGCGTGAGGGCAAACGGACCAAAGCCGGAATCGATCGGGGCCTCTTCCTCCTTCGAGGCCGAGAACTTCAGATTGACCATCTCCGGCAGGAACGATTCCGGTCCTTGCTCGACCACGCCCCACTGCACATCCTGGCTGGTGGTGGTGTCGGGATTCACGTATTTCATCGTGGTTTCGCGGCGGCCAAAGGGAGCCGGCACGCCAACGACGAACACCGGCATCGCCCAGCGGCGGCACATTTTGATCGTCTCTTCGGCGCCTTGCTGATCGGAGCCGGCTTCGTCGGTGAAGACGACGAGCATCACGTTCCGATCGGGGTCGGGTCGCTCGGCCGTGGTGTATCGATAGGGGGCGTATTCCTTCGCTGCCTCGTAGATCGCGCGGAACACGTTCTCCGTGCCCGAGTCGTCATTCTGGATGCTCGCGACCGCCTCTTTCATTTCGGTGAGGCTATCGGTCGGTTTTTTGGTCTTCAGTTCGATGCCGCTGCCGAAAGCAATGACGGAGGAGAGCAGGGGCTTGCTGTCGTGCTTGGTGAAGGCGTCGTTGCCCGACGCCTCGATGATGCCCAGCTCTTTGTGAATTCGCTCGAAGCGATCGCGAATCGCTTGCCGCTGCGGAATGAGGCTGGCGGTGCCGTCGAAGAGCCAGACGACGAGCGTCTTGCGTTCTTCGAGCGAGAGCAGAATTTCGTGCGTGATCC
>JANRLS010000240.1:0-3642 GCA_033762315.1 Pirellulaceae bacterium | reverse complement strand
GAGAAGCAGGGGATGGGGGACAGGGGGCAGGGGACAGGAGCCAGGAGTCAGGAGCCAGGAGCCGCCACTCACTCCCCCCTCCTGCTCCGCAGTCAGACGAGCACGGTCCAAATCCGCGTCATGGAAAGCCAGCCGCCGCCGGTGCGAATCGTTTCGCTCGGCCGGGTCTATCGTCCCGATGCGGCCGACGCCACGCACTACCCGATGTTCCACCAGATCGAAGGGTTGCTGATCGACCGGCACGTTTCGATGGCCGACCTGAAAAGCGTGCTGCGAATGTTCGCCACCAGCTACCTCGGGGAAGCGGTTCACATCCGCTTTCGGCCGTCGTTCTTTCCCTTCACCGAGCCGAGCGTCGAGTGCGACATGCATTGGCACGACCGCTGGATCGAGTTCGGCGGGGCGGGCATGGTCGATCCCAACGTCCTCCGGGCAGTCGGCTACGATCCGGAACAGGTCAGCGGCTTTGCTTTTGGCCTCGGCATCGAGCGGCTTTGCATGCGGCGACACGGCGTGACCGACATTCGCGAGTTCTACAAAAACGACGTGCGGTTTTTGGAGCAGTTCTGATGATCGTCTCTTGGAACTGGCTTCGCGAATACGTCCCGCTCGCCATCTCGCCGGACGAACTGACCAGCCGGCTGATGATGGCGGGGCTGAATCACGAATCAACCGACGCGGTTGGCGGCGATTTCGCCCTCGACCTCGAAATCACCAGTAACCGGCCTGATTGCCTCGGCCACCTCGGCATTGCCCGCGAAGCGGCGGTGCTGCTCGGCCAGCCGTTGACGATTCCCGATCCGCGGCCGAAAGCCGGCGCGACCAAGGTCGGCGATCTGACGAAAATCACCGTCGAATGCCCCGATCTCTGCCCCCGCTATAGCGCCCGGGTCATCCGCGGCGTCAAAATCGGCAGCAGCCCCGCCTGGCTGGCCGACCGGCTGCGAACCATCGGCCAGCCGACGATCAACAACGTCGTCGATATTACGAACTACGTCCTCATGGAGTGCGGCCAGCCGCTCCATGCATTCGATTTCGCGAAGCTCGCCGGTCGCGAGATTATCGTTCGCCGCGCGCAAGCGGGCGAGCCATTTCCCGCCATCGACCACAAAACCTACGTCCTCGACGGCGAGATGTGCGTCATTGCGGACAGCCAGCGCCCCGTTGCCCTCGGCGGCGTCATGGGAGGGGCCGACAGCGAAGTCTCCCCCGCCACCAAGGATCTGCTAATCGAAGCGGCACAGTTCGCGCCGCTGTCAATCCGAAGCACGGCCCGCAAGCTGAAGCTGCATAGCCCGTCGTCGTATCGCTTCGAGCGGGGCACCGATCCCGCGATGGTCGATTGGGCCAGCCGCCGCTGCTGCGAGCTGATTCTGAACCTGGCGGGAGGTGAATTGGCGGACGGAGTGATCGACGTCGGCCCCACGCGCCCCACGCGCCCGCCGATCACGCTGCGATTATCACAGCTCCAGCGGATCATCGGCATCGAAGTGCCCGCGGAAACGGTCCGGCGAATTCTCGCCGCGCTCGGCTGCATCGAGCAGGCGGCCAGCGCGACGGAAGTTGTCACCCTCGCCCCCAGTTGGCGGCGCGATTTGGACCGCGAGATCGACCTGGTCGAAGAGGTCGCCCGCATCCACGGCTACGACCAAATTCCCGAAGACGCCCAAGTGCCGATGGCCCCCTCCCGGCGTCCGCACAATGACCGGGTGCTCGGCAAGGCCCGGCAGGTGCTGACCGCGGCCGGCTGCGATGAGGCGATGACCGCCAGCGTGGTGTCCGAAGCCTGGTCGGACGCGTTCAGCCCCTGGACCGACGCCCCGCCGCTGGTGGCGAATACACCGATGCTGGAAGGGGCCGACCGCCTGCGCCGCAGCCTGGTGCCGAGCCTGCTCGATGTCCGCCGGACGAACGAATCGCTCAGCAATCCGGTGATCGAGCTGTTCGAGATCGCCAAGGTCTATCTGCCGCGAACTGGCCAGCTTCCGCGCGAGCAATGGACCGTCGCCGCCGTCAGCGGTTTGGGCTTTTTGCACGTCAAGGGGATTGTCGAGGCCCTGCTCGCCGCGCTGCATGTCCCACAGGATTTGGTGCTCGGCGATTTTCGCCACGAGCTATTGGCGGCCGGGCAGGCGTGCGAGCTGACGTTGGGAGCCGAGCGGCTGGGCTTTGTGGGGGATGTTTCGGCCGCCGGGCAAAAAGCGTTCGGCCTGCGCGGCCCGGCGACGATTTTGGAGCTGGATCTGTCGATCCTAGCCGCGGCGGCGGTGCTGGTTCCGCAGCACGCGAACCTTAGCCCCTATCCGACGATGGCTCGCGACATCAACCTCATCGTCGCCGAGGCGGTCCGCTGGGGGGATTTGGCCGGCACCGTGCGTTCGGCAGCCGGCTCGCATTTGGAGCGACTGGCGTATCTCGATACCTACCGCGATCCGCAAAAAGACGGCCCGGACACGAAGCGGCTCTTGTTCTCTTTCACGCTCCGCGCCCCCGACCGGACGCTGACGAGCCACGAAGCGGATGGCGTGCGGGATGCGATCGTCGCCGCCTGCCAAGCGCGGTACGCCGCCCGGCTGTTGGTCTGATGGCTCTCGCGGCGCGGTTGAAGGGAAATTTTAGTGGCCGGCGTTTTGCGTCAGCAGAATCCGGTGAACCGCCGGCGCGGTTGAAGGGGCGGGGGGGCCGCGACTACGATAGGTGTTTGCCTTCGAGCGACCAGAGGCGGATTCCCGATGTCGGTTGTGCCACTCCAGTGTCCGGTTTGCACCGGCCTGATTCAGATCGACATCGCGATGGCCGGGCAGCAAGTCGCCTGTCCGCTCTGCCAAAGCGTGATGGCCTTGCCCACGGCCGAAGTGTTGCAGGGGCTGCTCGCGGCCAGTCGCGGCGCGAATCCGCCAGCTCCCCCCCCACCGGCCGACGTCATTCAGCTCGCTTGCCCGCTCTGCGGCGGACCCTTTCAGGTGCTCTCGGCAATGGCGGGCCAGCAAGTCGGCTGCCCGCATTGTGCTGGTCCGGTGCTCGTTCCGGCGGAATTGGCGGCCTCTCCGCCGGAAGCCTTTGCCCCGCCGCCGCCAGGATTCGCGCCCCCGCCCGAAACGGCTGTTTCCCCGCCGCTGCCGGCCGATCTTGCCGGCCTATTGCCCCCCGGAGCCGCTGAATTCTCTCCGAGCGCTCTGCCGCCAACTCCGCGGCAGGTTTCCCCCGCGCCGGTCAGCGACGCCGCCGACCGCCTCCCTCCCGGTGCCGCTGCGCCGTCCCGACCAAACCCGCGCTCCAAGCCTCGCGAGACCGCTCCTCCCGCGCCGGTAAGTTCCCCCGTTGACGACCGCCTGCCGCCGCAGCGTCCTGCCAAGCCGCGCGCCGCCCCAGCGCCGCCGCCAGACGACCGCCTGCCACCGACGAGCAAGGATGCCAGCAAGCCGAGTCGTCCCGCACCAGCGCCAAAGCCGCGCCCCGTGGACGAGCGGCTGCCGCCCGCTCCACAGCCGCGGCGCAAGGTCGAAGATTTGCTCCCCCCTGGCGCGGCGGCGGCTCCCGCGCCTTCTCCGGCGGCGGTCGAAACTCCGCCAACATCCGCCCCGGTCGATCATCTACTCCCCCCCGGCGCGGCAACATCAGCGCACTCGATGCCGCCCGCCT
>JANRLS010000239.1:0-55773 GCA_033762315.1 Pirellulaceae bacterium | reverse complement strand
CTACGTGTTGTCTCAGTGTGTTCGACAGACCCTCTTTCACGGCCGCTCGCTTATGCCCGCCAAAGTTTACTACGAAGACGATGCCAACCTGGCCCTGCTGAAGAACAAGACCATCGCAATCCTCGGCTATGGCAGCCAGGGGCATGCCCAGGCTCAGAACCTGCGTGACAGCGGCGTCAACGTCATCATCGGCCAGCGCCCCGGCAGCCCGAACTACGATCTGGCGGTGAAGCACGGCTTCAAGCCGATGAGCGCGGCCGACGCCACGAAGGCGGCCGACGTGGTGAACATCCTCTTGCCCGACGAAGTGCAAGGGGACGTGTACCGCGCCGATGTGCGTCCAAACCTGAAGAAGGGGGCCACCCTGATGGCCTCGCACGGGTTCAACATGCACTTTGGCCAGGTCGAGCCGCCGCCGGGGGTCGATGCGATGCTCGTCGCTCCCAAGGGCCCCGGCCACTTGGTTCGCAGCGAATTCGAGAAGGGGGGCGGCGTCCCGTGCCTCATTGCCATTCATCCCGGCAGCAGCCCGGAAACCAAAAAAGTGGGCCTCGCCTATGCCAAGGGAATCGGCGGCACGCGCGGCGGCGTGATTGAAACTACCATCGCGGAAGAGACGGAAACGGACCTCTTCGGTGAGCAGGTCGTGCTCTGCGGCGGCGTCAGCGAACTCGTCAAAGCCGGCTTTGAGACGCTCGTCGAAGCCGGCTATCAGCCCGAAATGGCCTACTTCGAGTGCATGCACGAGCTGAAGCTGATCGTCGATCTGTTCTATCAGGGCGGCCTGAACTACATGCGTTACAGCGTCAGCAACACGGCCGAGTTCGGCGACTACACCCGCGGTCCCCGGATCGTGACCGAAGAGACGAAGAAGGAAATGAAGAAGATCCTTAAGGAAATCCAAAGCGGTCAATTTGCCCGCGAGTGGATTCTGGAGAACAAAGCCGGTGCCCCGGCCTTCAAAGCCGTCCGCCGACGCGAACGGAATCATCCGATTGAAGAAGTCGGTAGGCGGCTGCGGAAGCTGATGACGTGGATTAACAGCAAGGAGGTTTAGGAGAACCGGGCAGGATGGTGGCGGCAGCTTGCATAATCAAGTGAGGCCAAGGCGATGGCAATTGTTAATTGTGTGTTAAGATGTCCGAAGGGATGTTCCTGAGCGGGATCGCCGCCCGCCATAATCGCCTATTCGTTGTCTGACTCCGTCTGAGGAAAACCAATGGCTCAAAACACGGACGCCACGGAGTGGGTGCTGGACGAGCCAACCACGGAATGTGGATCGTCGGATTCGCTGCACGACAGCCCGACGATTGTCGAGAGAGCGGCAGCGGTGCGGCTGGAGCGCGTGAGCGTCGCGCCTGAAGACCGGGCCGAATGGTTGTGCGACCGATGGTCCCAACATGCCGCCAAGCTGCCCGACGAACAATACGGGTGGTCGCTGGGCTTGGGTATTGATGCCGGTGGCCAGGTTTGGGCGGCCTGCGAGCGTTCGCAGGGGGCGGTCGAGGATTCGCTCCGCGCCCTGGATATTGGTTGGTTTGACATGCGTGTCGAGGCGGTGGTGGAGCCGGAGAGTGCCGAAATCGTGTGGCACAATGGCTGAGGCGCGGAGCGCGGCGGAAAGCTGAGTGGCAAATTCATCCGTGTGATGCACAACCTTGACCTGGCACATTTACCGATTTCCAATTCCATGGCGAAACAGCCACGGACGTGACGCGGCCACCTGGGTAACTTTCCCCAGCCAAGGAGTGGAATGGACGGTCTCGGTGAGGGCCCATGTGCCGTTGTTGTGGATTGGACTGCTCCCGTTCGATCAGAAGCAGCTTGACGCGAGCGTCCAGCCCTTTCCGGCGATCCTCGACAGCGGGTATTCCGGTCAGTTACTACTGGCCGAGGAACACGTGCGGCGATGGACCCCATTTGGCCCCTGCCTCGATCAAACGGCGCATCGGCTGATTCCGCAAGTGCCGGAAACGCCCGGTGCCGCCAAGCGGACGGGCGAGGCGCGCTCGACTGTCATCGTCAACGATTCCTGGACCGCCACCTGCTATCGGTTCCGAATCCTGGTCTTCTCGGCTCGGTTGCTCGAAAATCGGCAGATCAGGTCGCAGCGCGAACTGCTGCCAGATCGTCACATCGCCAGCCGGGCCGAGCTTGTGCCGCTGGAACTGCGGCAGGGACGGTATGGTGTGAATGTCATTCGCGCGACGGAGTTGGATCGCCATCGGCAGCACGAGGAAACGGCCGCGTTGCTCGCCGCTTGGAGCAAGAACATCGCGCAGGCACCCGCTGCAAGTAACCAGATTCCAGCCGCCTATCCGCGGCTGCCGGTGCTGAGCTTGCAGGCGCTGATCGACAACGACTATCAAGTGTTTTTGCGCAAGTCGCACAGCCGACCAGTCGCGGGACGACCTTTGCCCCCACACGGTCGGTTGTTTGTCGGACGCGCGCCTACGGCCTCCGCGCCGGTTGGCAAGCCAGCCCCGCTGCGGATAGATTGACGATCTCGGTAATTGTTGTCTTGCTGTCTCGTTCCCCAGCGGAGCTCGGGAACTCGGAAACTCGAACCCATGGCTTACCCCCAAACGCTTGAAACGTTCGCTGCGCTCGCTCCCGGCGACCGCGTGCAAGTCGATCACGAGGTAAAGGTCGGCTTCCGCAAGTGGATGACCACCACGGTCGGCACCGTCGTCAAGAAGGACCGCCGCCGTCACGGTCTCCACTTCCAGCGCAACACAGACGACAAATCGTTCAGCGACGTTCTGCTCCTCAAGCGCGACAGCGGCGAGCTGACGACGATCACGCTCGACGAGTTCAGCGACTTGCGAAAGCTGTAGTCGGCCACGCGGCCGTCAATTCCGACGCGCGCAGACAACCGCGCCCCGCCGAATCACAATGGGCGTATGTCCTCTCCCCGCTATCCGACGCTATACCAAATCAACACCCGCGTCTGGCTGACGGCAATTGCGCGCCAGCTCGGCCGTCCAGCCACGCTGGACGACATTCCCGACGCCGCGCTCGACGAAATCGCCGCCCAAGGCTTTGACTGGGTTTGGCTGCTGAGCGTTTGGCAGACCGGCCCCGAGGCTCGGCAAATCTCGCGGACCAATCCGGGTTGGCGGCACGAATTCGAGCATACGCTCCCCGATCTGACCGACGACGACATTCCCGGTTCGGGTTTCGCCATCACCGGCTACACCGTGCATGCAAGCCTGGGAGGCGACGCGGCCTTGGCCCGCGTCCGCGAACGGATGAAAAAACGCGGCCTCAAACTGATGCTCGACTTTGTCCCCAATCACACGGGACTGGGACATCCCTGGGTCGAGAACCATCCGGAGTTCTTCGTGCAAGGCTCCGAGTTGGATCTGGCCCGCGCGCCGCAAAACTACATCTGGGTGCAGCGCAAGCGAGGCGACATTCTGCTGGCGCATGGCCGTGATCCCTATTTCGACGGCTGGCCGGATACTTTGCAGCTCAACTATGCCAACCCGGATACACAGGAGGCAATGATCGGCGAGCTGGAGCGAATCGCCGGCCAGTGCGATGGCTTGCGCTGCGACATGGCGATGCTGGTGCTGCCCGAAGTCTTTGAGCGGACTTGGGGGAAACGAGCCCCCCTCTTCTGGCCCAATGCGACCCAGCGGGTGCGAGAGCGCGTCGCCGGCTTCACCTTCATGGCCGAGGTTTATTGGGACCTTGAATGGACCCTCCAGCAACAAGGCTTCAACTACGCCTACGACAAAAGGCTGTACGACCGCCTTCGCGAGCGGCACGCCCGCCCGGTGCGCGAGCACTTTTTGGCCGGTCTCGATTATCAGGACAAGCTCGCGCGGTTCCTCGAAAACCACGACGAACCGCGGGCCGCCGCAACGTTCCCGCCCGGCATGCATCAGGCCGCGGCCGTGCTCACGTTTTGCTCCCCCGGCCTGCGGTTCTTTCATCAGGGAGAGCTCGAAGGGCACAAAATCCGCATTTCGCCCCATCTGGGCCGCGGGCCCGATGAGCCGACCGACGCGGCAATTCACGACTTCTACGCCCGGCTGCTGGCCGTCTTGCGCCAGCCGGTGCTCAAGCGCGGCGATTGGCAGTTGCTCGACTGCACGCCCGGCTGGGACGGCAACTGGACCAATGATTGCATCGTCGTTTTCGCCTGGCAGGGGCTCGACGAGAAGCTCGTGGTGGCGGTCAACTATGCCGAGAATCAAAGCCAGTGTCACGTCCGCCTGCCGCTGGCCGGATTGGGGGGCAAACGCTGGCAATTGGCCGATCAACTGAGCGCTGCCCAGTACGATTGGCACGGCGACGACCTGCTCGGCCGGGGCCTGTTCCTTGACATGCCCCCCTGGCAGGCGGCGATCTTTTCGCTGAGCGAAATTTCCGGCTGAGCGACGCTACTTTTTCTTCCGCACGACTTCGTTCATCAGTTCACGCCAGGCTTTCATCTGCTCGGCCATTTGCCCCGACGTGGCAGCCAGCGGCGGCCGGCTGGGATCAAAATCGACATAGAGCCGTTTGAACAACTCAGGGTCGAAGTTCGGGTTCGGCTCGTTCTCTTGCGCTCCGACGTCGCGCCTCCACCGCGCGAGCTGGTCGCGCATCTTCAGCGTTCGCTGCGGCTCGGCAGTGGCCAGATTTAGCCCTTCCTCTACGTCGGTCGCCAGGTTGAAGAGCTCGACCTCCCCCGTGTCGTAGTATTCGATCAGCTTCCAGTTGCCGTCGCGCACTGCGCCGGCCGGCCGGCCCCCTTGGTTGTTGTAGTGCGGAAAATGCCAAAAGAGCTGCCGTGCCGCCAGCTCGCCGGTCCCCAAAAGCAGCGGCGACACATCGACCCCATCGAGTCCATCAGGCACCGGCAAGCCGGCGAGCGCGAGGAGCGTTGGCGGCCAGTCGGTATTGATGATCGGCGTGTCGCTCACCGCCGGCTTGATTTTGCCCGGCCAGCGGATGATCGTCGGCTCACGGAGCCCCCCTTCGTACAAAAAGCCCTTGCCGCCGCGATACGGCATGTTGTGCGTGGCGGGGGAATTGACGAACTCATGCACGTGCAGGCCGCCGTTGTCCGAAGTGAAGATAAAAATCGTGTTGTCCGTCAGCTGCAGCTCGTCCAGCTTTTTCATCACGAGGCCCACGCAGTCGTCCATGGCCTCCATCATCGCCGCATAAGTCGGGTTGAAGGCCTTCTGGTGCTTCTCGATCAGCTCGGGCTTGGCGGCGAGCGGAATGTGCGGCGTGTTGTGCGGCAGATACAGAAAGAACGGCCGCTCCCGATTTTGCTCGATGAATTCACAGGCCCGCGCGGTCAGGTCGTACTCTCCCTTCCCCCCCTCGGTGGCCGACGGCGGCGTATTCGCCTTGCCGGGATGGACGAAGTCGAACCCCTGCTCCTTCGGCCCGAAGCCCGCCCCCCCGAGGTGCCACTTGCCGATGCAGGCGGTCGCGTAGCCGGCCTCTTGCAAGTACTCGGCGATGGTCTTCTCGGCCAGCGGCAGCTGCATCTCGATCTTAGGATGCAGCAGCTTTTGCGACGGCGCATCGGCCCGGCCGGGCAAAAACGTGGTGATGTGCAGCCGGGCCGGAGCCTTGCCGGTCATGATCGCCGCCCGCGACGGAGAGCAGATCGGCTGAGCGCAGTAGCCGCTGGTGAACCGCATTCCCGCCGCCGCGAGCTGGTCCAGGTTGGGCGTCGGCTGGTCGAGGCGGCCATAGCACGACAGGTCGTTCACCCCCAAGTCGTCGGCGAAAATGAGCACGATATTCGGCCGCTCGCCGGCCGAGGCCAACTCCGCCAGCAGGCCGGCGATCAAAGCAATCGGGAGCAGGGAGAGTTTCATGGGTGATTCTCGTGGAGAGGACGACTTCACGGAGGCGTGGCCAAGTTGCGTCGGGCCGACTCTCGCGCGCCACGCCAACCCCGACTATAATACCGGCAACGGCTCACGGTTTCAGCACGGCCTCTTCTGGCGGAGACATCTCATGGGTGTGATTTCCTGGCTGATTTTCGGCCTCATCGCGGGGATCATCGCCAAGTTGCTAATGAAGGGGAACGACCCCCAAGGGTGCCTGGTCACCATCGCCATCGGCATCGCGGGCGGGGCGATCGGCGGCTGGATCGGCACGCAACTTGGCCTCGGCTCGATCAGCGGCTTCGATATTCGCAGCCTCGGCCTCGCCGTCGTCGGCAGTATCGTCCTCTTGCTCATCCTCCGTGCCGTGCAAGGGCGGATGACGTAGGACGTGCCAATGTTTGAGCTGACCGAGGCTTCGGCAACTGACTACTTCCGCGCGGCGGGGCGCGTCGCCGCGGAGGAGACCGCCGAAGTTCGCGAGCTGGTCGGCGGGGTCTCGAATCTGGCCTTGCTCGTCGAGCTTCCGGACCGAGGAGAACGCTTCGTCCTCAAGCAGGCCCGCGGCAAATTGCGGGTGCGGGACGACTGGCAATGCAGTATCGAGCGCATCTGGCGCGAAGTGCAAACGCTGCGGACTTGCGGCGAACTGCTCGACGCGAATTCCCAATCCGCAAGCACGGGGCCGCCTTGTTCCTTCGCCGTTCCGCGAATTTTGTGGGAAGACCGCGAAAACTACGCCTATGCAATGACGGCTGCTCCACATGGCCATCGCACCTGGAAGGAAATCCTGCTCGCTGGCGAAACTGAGCCAAGCCAGCCTATCGCCGCCGCTTGCGGCATCCTGCTGGCGACGCTGCATGGCCGGTCGTGGAACGATCCGGCCGTGGCCACGCGGCTCGCCGACCGCTCGTTCTTCGACGCCCTGCGGCTTGATCCCTATTATCGCCAGATCGCCCGTGTGCATCCCGACCTGGCCGCCCCCATCGAGCGTTTGATCGCGTCCGTTTGGGAGCATCGCCTCTGCCTCGTGCATGGCGACTTCAGCCCCAAGAACCTACTCGTTTGGCCCGGCCACGCCCTGTTGATCGATTTCGAGGTCGGCCACTTTGGCGACCCCGCCTTCGACCTCGGTTTCTTCCTCACGCACCTCGCCCTCAAGTCGATCTGGGCCGGCGAGCGCGGCGGCGAATATCGCGCGCTGGCTGCCGACTTCTGGCGAGCCTATCGCGACCAGCTCGCGAGCCTGGTTTCCCCCACCGAATCGACCGATCTGGAAGAGCGGACCGTGCTCAATCTCGCCGGCTGCCTCCTCGCCCGCGTCGATGGCAAAAGCCCCGTGGACTATCTCGCTCCCCCGCAACAAGCCCACGTTCGCGCCCTCGCCCGCGAATGGATTTGCAATCCACCTACCCGCCTAACCGACGCCCTCGCCGCAACATTCTCGATGGCGATCTAGGTCCTGCTTTGGCGCAACGCTTTAGGAGCCACCAAGGTCTGATGCCGCGGCATGACCTCCGCGCTGGCGCTCGTCCAAAGATGCTTGTCTTCGCATGGCGGGGGGGGTAATATACCCCTCGCTTTTCGAGCGCAACCTCTTCTGGTTTAGGAGTGGCGAATGTTTGGATTTCCGAAGTGGACCGCGGCGGAGGGGGTCGCGGGGCTGATCGGCGCGGCGATTTGGGCCGGCATTTCGTATGCCGTCAATACCGAGGTGGGCTGGATCGCCTGGGGCATCGGGTTTTTTGTGGGGTTCGCGGTGCGGATGGTGGCGGGCGAGCGGGAAGAGGGATTCGCGCCGGGGCTGACGGCGGCGATCATCTCGATTCTGGCGGTGCTGGGGGGCAAATACGCCGCCGTGCATCTGCTCGTTTCGCATCACATGGCGAACGTGGCGACGGCCGTGAGCGAGGAGGAGATGCTCGTCGGGCTGGCGGACGAAATCGTCGGCGAGCGGGAAAAAGCGGGGCAGAAGGTCGTCTTTCCCGCCGGCAAGACCGTGGAAACGGCGGAGTCGCAGGCCGATTACCCGCCGGAAATCTGGGCCGCCGCCGCCGCCAAATGTTCGGCGATTCCTCCGAACGAGCAAGCCGAGAAGATGCAGGCGGTGCGGGAATTTCGGACGGCGATGGTAGCCGGAGCGGCAGGCCGCGCGCGAGGGGAAGTGTTCGCCGCGTCGTTCTCGATTTAGAACGCACTCTGGTTTTTCCTCGCCGCCGCCACCGCTTACAAGCTGGGGCATGGGAATACGTCGAGCGACGAGTGAGGGAGTTGACGCCGGTGATGCTTCCGTGCCGCGGCGCATGCTTCAGCACAATTCTTAATGACTTATTAAGGTTTTATGCTGAAGCATACTCGACTTTTCTGATGCCTGCCCTAGGTCCGGGGCTTGCCGGCGACGAAGAAGCCGGCGGCGGACCAGCGGGTGAACCAGAGGCGAACCTCGTCGGCCAGGGCGCTCGGAGGAAGTGACGAGCGGGCGGCGAGCGCGGCGAGAGCGTCGTCGAGTGATTGGCCGGCATCGAGATCGGCGAGGAGCGCGAATTGCGGTCGCGAAAGCTCAAACCGCCGCACGACATAGTCGCGCCGCAAGAGGGCGACGAACTGTTCGCTTGCCGCGGGCCAGGGCGGATTCTCGCCGGCTTTCCAGGCGGTGTAGTAACTGCTTGCCGGGTGCGAAAACGCCAGCAAGGTGAAACCGGGAACGAGCCGCCACGGGACATCTACCTCTAGCGCGGCTTCCAGCTCTTCCGGACCGGGACCGTCGAACACCTGATCGAAGGCGTGTTCCAGGCGGGCCAGGTCCACGAGGAAGCCGGCCCAATCGTCGGCCGGTCGGGTGGCGGCGAGGAACGGAGCGAACTGGTCGGCCAGGGCGTGTAGCGTATAGCTAGTCGGCGGATGGACCCGCAAATAGTCGAGGGCGAACTGTTCGAAGAGGTCGTCTCCCACCGCCGACCGCAGGCACGGAAACAGCTCGCGCAGCACCCCCAGCAGCCGCGAAACATAGGCGTTTTGATACACCGCGAGCCGCTCGCCGGCCGATTGCCGCTGGCTGGGGAGGAGGCGGGTCGCGATGTCGTCCGCCATCGCCGCGCCGTCCGCCGGGTGGGCGATCGCGCCCAGCAGCCAGCGCTGCAAATCGGCCAGCGGCAAGGGCGTGGTCATGGGGCGCTCGCCGTGATGAGGTGCGCGGGATGGGGGAGCGGAGGGGAGCCGACGGCAATTGCGATGGGAGCGGCGAGCGGCTCGGCGGGAGCCTCCCCCTCCCGAATCTCCCCCTCGCCAATCCACTGCCGGGCTTTTTTCGCTTCAGCATGGACTTCGTCGAACGTCGGGATGCGGGCGTCCCATTCGAGCAGCGTGGAGGTGCCGCCGGTCAATTCGTGGGCGAGGCGATAGAGCCGCCAGACCGGATCGACGACGCGGCCGTCGTGGGTGTCAATGCAGTGGGTGCCGAGGTCGGTGTGTCCCGCCAGATGAAACTGCACGACGCGGTCGGCAGGAAGCGACCGCAGGTATTCCACCGGGTCGAAATCGTGGTTGCGACTGCTGACATAAACATTGTTGACATCGACGAGCAGGCCGCAGCCGGTGTCGCTTGTCAGCCGTGCGAGGAACTCGGCCTCCCCCAGGGTCGAATCGGCGAAGGTGACGTAGCTGCTCGGATTTTCGAGCACCAGCGGCCGCTCGAGAAAGTCTTGCACGATCCGGACCCGCTCCGCGACGTGGGCCAGCGACGCTTCGTGCAGCGGCAGCGGCAAGAGATCGTGCGAATTGCGGCCGGCGACACCGGTCCAGCATAGATGATCCGAGATCCAGACCGCGCGCGTCTCGGCCGCCAGCCGCTTGAGCTTCGCGAGATAGCCGAAATCGAGCGAGTCGGTGGAGCCGATCGAGAGCGAAACGCCATGCATCACCACCGGATAGCGCTCGGCGATTTGCCGCAGGATGTGGCGCGGCCGGCCTTGCGAATCGAGGAAGTTCTCGCTGATGATCTCAAACCAATCGACGGCGGGCCCGGCGCGCAAGATGTGCCCGAAGTGGACGCTGCGCAGCCCCACGCCGATACCCAAATGCGGCAGCCCCAAGCGCGGCAGCCCCGGCCGAGCGTTCATGGCGATCAGCTCTTCTTGACGGCACTCGGAGCGACCCCAAAAGCCTTTTGGCCGGTGGACCACTCGGCCTCTTTGCGTTTGCGGACCTTCTCCCAGGCGCTCGTCATCAGCGGGACGGCGCAGCCCCCTTGTCCCTTGCAGGCATTGGCCCCGGCCGTGTCGCCGCAGCCGCCAAGACCCTTGCATTCGTTGTGACCCCCGCATTCCTGCCCGGCGACCGTAGCGCAAGCTCCTTGGCCACGACAGTCGTTTGCCCCCCCTTTGCCCTGTCCTTTGCATTCGTTCAGGCCTCGGCAGAGATGCTTGTCGCCCACGGCGGCGGTCGTGCCGGGCGGGGCCGGCGCGCTGGCCCCGCGCGAACAACCGAGGAGCGAACCGGCGGCGAGGCCCCCCAGGGCGGCGGCGGTTAGCTTGTCGAAGTCGCGGCGATTGAGAGGGCGTTCGTTCATGAGGGATTCCGTGATTCGCGGAGGAGGAGGAATATTGAAGCTACCGCGGGATCGTTTAACGGGGAACCATCGCCGACAGTGTTGGCGAAGCGGGGGATGCAGTCGCATTCGGCTGACCGTTCAACGACGTAAGCCGAACGGCTCGAGGTTTCACGTCCCACTACCCATACAGCTTATACACTTCGCCCGAGCTGATGCGGCGGGCGCGAATCTTGCCGCCGGCGAGTTGCTCGCCGTTGGGATCGAGATAGACCCGGCCGGTGTTCTTTTTGGCCAGATCGACCCCCATCACGTGAATGTTGAAAATGAAGGCCTGCTCGCTGGTCGCGGTGAACCAGTGAACGTTGTCCTTGAAATCCGACACCGTCGAATGCTCGCCGGCGGCAAAAGCCCGGTCGAGCGTCGGCTGGATGATGATGTGCTCCCCCTGGTCTTCGAGCCGGTCGTAGTGCCGGCCGCGGAAGGTCCCTTTCAGGATCAAAAACGCGGTAGCCATGTTGTTGTGTCCGTGCGGCACCACCGAGCGATCCTTGGCGAGGGCGAACACCTGATGGCCGAAGACGAGGCTCGTCGGCAGTCCCTCGACTTGCGGAAACTTCGCCCGCAGGCTCACCTCCCCCTGGTCGCGGAATTTGACGCCAGCGGTCAGCTTGTCGAAATTGATGAACCGCAGGGCCTCCGCCAGATCGACCTGCCCGAAGAGATCATCGACCTTGGTTTGCCAATCGGTTTGCTTGAGCTTTTGCCCCTTCACGTCGTGGCACAGGTCGTTCAGATCCTTCATCCACTTGGCCGCCACCGTTCTCGCCTCGGCGCTGAAGGCGTCGCGCGTAAACAGGGTCTCCAGCAGCGAATAGGTGAGCAGGGCACCGAGCGATTGAGCACCGAACTCGCGACGCGAAAGGGAGAGCGACATGGGAGCCTCCGGGGGAGAAAGATGGATTTATCATAGGGCGCGGGGCGGGGAATTGGGAGAGCGACGGGAAGAAGGGCTGAGGCCAGGGGCCGGGGCGAGGACAAAGCCGCGACCTGTGGTCGCGGAAGGCAGGGGACAGCGGGAGAGGCTCCCGCCGAGGGAACAGGGAATAGAGAACAGGAGTCCGGAGTCGGAAAAGCGGCTGATCGCGAAGCGGAGCTACTAGAACGGGCGACACCAAGCCGAGCTTGGTAACGAGAGAGAATTCAGTCCAAAATTGACCAAGGGGAAAGTGTCCCTCCTGGTTATACTGGCACCGCGAATCCATCCCTTCCGGCAACCTGGCACTGGCAACGTGGTCATGTCCGCACACGCAAGCTCCCCCAACGTGGGCCAAATCCGGGCCAAGATTCATCCGGCCGCCCGCGAGCGCTCGCTGCTCAAGGGGCTGGTGCTGGTGTTCTCGTGCGCGCTGCTCTACGCGGGTTGCTTTCTGGCGACGGTGCTTGTCCCGTACGAACTCTTGCGCCCGCCATTGGCCGCCGTGACCGGCCTCACCATCACGTTCCTCTTTCTGCAAGCCCACGACGCCTGCCACGACTGCCTCACGCCCCATCGCTGGCTGAACGCCCTGCTGGGCCGATTGCTCTTTCTGCCGGCGTGGCATTGCTACTCCGGCTGGGTGCATGGACACAACCACGTCCATCATGGCTGGACTAACTTCCTACCCACCGACTATGTCTGGGGGCCCCTCAGCAAAGCCGACTACGACCGCCTGTCGCCGCTCGCCCGGGCCTATCATCGGCTCGGCCGCTGGTGGCCGGGCTTCGGCGTGTATTACGGCATCGATATTCTCCTCGGGAAAATCCTCTGGCTGCAGCCCGAAATTCGAGGCCGCAAGCGGAAGCTGATCTGGCTGGCCGACGTGCTGCTCGTCGCGCTGGGGATCGTCGCCTGGGGGGCGGCGATTGTCGCCCTCGCCCGCCATTTTCAGCTCGCGGCCTCGCCGGCATGGCTTATTTTCTGGGCGCAAGTGGTGCCGTTCGGCGTGGCGATGTGGCTGGTGGGATTCATTACCTATTTGCAACACACGCATCCGAAAATCGCCTGGTTCAAGGATTTGGGGGAGTGGAACTTCTACAATGGGCAGGTGCTGGGAACGGCCCACATCCGCTTTCCGCGACGCATCAACGCGGCCACGCACTTCATCATGGAGCACACCGCGCATCACGTCGATCCGCGGATTCCGCTCTTCGCCCTCCCCGCCGCGCAGGCCGATCTGGAGCAGGCCTTTCCGCACGATGTTCACGACCAGGTGTTCACGATCCGCGGCTTTTTCTATACGCAGCGGGTTTGCCAGCTTTATGACTTCGAGAATCATCGCTGGCTGAATTGGCGCGGTGAGCCGACCAGCTCGCGCACCTTTCAGCCGGGCCAGACGACCGACGTTGCCAAGCTGCTAGCAACGGCCCCCAGCACCGCGCCTTCCTCACAACCAGAGACCCAGCCCGTCGCAGCCGCTGGTTGAGCCGGCCGCTGGCTTGCCAGCAAGGGGGCCAATCGCAGGGCGAAGACGTGCTTAACCTGCCAAATGGAAATACCGACGAAGCAAGGCTTCGTCCCACGAAATTGCGTTTGCTAGCAAGGGGGTCGGAACGTCAATTCGCGCTTGCCCGGCCAGGCCGATTTGGGCTAGAGTCCGAATCCGCTTATTCACCACGCGATGGAAAGGTTTGTGTCATGGCGCGAGGATGCTGGCTTTTGGCGGTGCTGACCGTCGCGTTCGTAGGCTGCAATCCGGCCGCGCCGATCGTCGGCAAGTGGGAAATCGACGCGGCGGCCCCCACCGCGCCGACCGACAATCCGCTCGCCGCGGCAATGGCGGCGGGGATGCTGGCGATGCTCAAGGTGGATGTCGAATTTAAGGCCGACAACACCTGCTCGATGACCGGCCAGGTGCTGGGGCAATCGCTGCAAAAGACCGGCAAATGGCGGTATGTCAAAACCGATGGCGATGCCCTGGTGCTGATGGTTCACGTCGATGGCGACCCCAACGAACGAGAGCTGCGCGTGAAGGTGATCGATGCCGAGCATCTAGAGATGATTCCCCCAGCGATGTCGGCCACGCCGTCGCCGGCGGCGGCTTATCGCTTCAAGCGGGTCAAGCCGACCTGAGGCTCGGCGCTCGCGCCATCGCGCGGGGGCGGAGCAAATTTCGCACACTTTTTTGTCACGGAGGACAATCATGCCAGTCGTACGGAAACTCGGTTTGGTGGCGTATGTCGGGCTCTTGGTCGCGGGGCTGGTGGGCTGCGGCTCCCAGCTGCCGGCACCGGTCGAAAGACTGCCGGGCAAATGGTCGGGACAGATGATCGTGTACGAAGACGCGGTGCAAGGGAAGCTGCCGCCGGAGAAGATCGCCGAGCTGGCGAACATGAAAATGGGCTTCGAGTTCGCGGCCGATGGCTCGATGGTGTCGTCCGGCGCGCTGCATGGCCAGGCCTATAGCAGTCAGGGGCGGTGGGAAGTCATCAAGCAAGATGGCGAGCTGTTGACGATCAAGTCGATCGACGGGACCACCGGCCAGGCGAAGGACGTGAACATCGAGTTCGACGGAGCGGATACGTTCTATGTCCCCCTGAAAACCGAAGTGGCCGAACTGGGGGCGATGCACTTCACGCGGCTGCGGTAACGGCGCGGCCGTGGCAATTTCCTTGGTCCGCATGCGGACCAAGTGGAAGTCGCCGCAAAAAACCAAAAAAACCGCCGCAATCTACTTGCCTCGCGCGGCGGGCCGTTTGATAATCGCCAGCAGGCGCCAGCGGCACGCGCAACGGCGTGCCGCGATCTGCCTCGGCGCGGGGATGTTGGCGGGAGCGACGGAGTCGGCATTCGCGCGGCTCTGGTTTGTCCGCGCTCCACCCGCTCTGGCAGACGGCATTCAGCTTGGCCCCGCATTGCTTCGCCTTGAGTTCGCCCATTACCTCGTCTCCTCTCCGCATGGCTCGTCATTGGCTGCTGCTGTTTTGGGTCGCCTTGGTCGCGCTTGCCGCGAGTGGTTGCGGCGGCAGCGTACCGCCGAAGGTTCCCGCGCTTGACGGCAAGCGATTGGGGGCGATCAGCTTCGCTTATCAGCGGGCGAGCGAAAAGCTGGGGCATCCGCCAACCAGCATCGCCGAGCTGAAGCCGCACCTGTCGCTCGTCGGCGATCCGGACGAGTTGCTCGTTTCGCCACGCGATGGCCAGCCGTACGTCATCGTGTGGGGAGTCAACCTGGAGGCGTTCGAGGGGCCAACGCCGCCGGTCGTGGCGTATGAAGCGGGCGGTGCCGGGGGCCGGCGGATGGTGCTGAACGTGATGGGAATTTCCGTCCTGACGGATGCCGAGTTTGCCGCCTTGAACCTGACGCCGCCACGGGTCGCCACCTCTCCCTCGTCCGGGAACTAAGCCATGCCACTGCGCGCCGGTCGCCGCGGATTTACGCTCACCGAAATGCTCGTCGTGATCGCGATCATCGGCGTGCTGATGGCCTTGCTCCTGCCGGCGGTGCAATATGCCCGCGAAGTCTCGCGGAAGACCGCCTGCGCGAACAACCTGCGGCAAATTGGGGCCGCCTTCCACCAGCACAATTCGGCGATGCAAGCCTTTCCAAATGCGGGCCGGCACTGGACCGCCGGACGGGCACTCGCCACCAGCGGCGTGCCGCAACGGTCGGTCCGCCAGACCTGGGGCTGGGGGTATCAGGCCCTGCCGTATCTCGAATACAAGACCGTGTACGACATCACCGACAACAACGCGGCGACGATCACCGACGACCTGGAAGTCGCCGCCGCCGTCATTAAGCCCTATTTCTGCCCCACGCGCCGCAAGCCGGTGGCCCTCGACGGCACGCAATCCGGCTTGCCGACCGGTCCGCGCGGGCAGATCGACTATGCCGGCAATGGCGGCTCGGGGCCGTATGTCTTCGCGGACCCCCGGACCTATAACGACCCCGGTCAAAACGGCGCGGTGATTCCGCTTATCGACAAGGATCGGGTCGGCCTGGGAAGCATCAAAGACGGCGCGGCGAGCACGCTGCTGGTCGGCGAGCGGAACTTCGACCGCCGCCGGGCCGGCGATACGCTCGGTCAAGCCGACGAAAACAACGGCTACATCGACGGCTGGGACTGGGACGTGATTCGCTGGGGCTATGATCCGCCCCAATCGGACGCCAAAAACGACGACCGGCGGTTTGGCTCGTCGCACGCGGGGGGAGCCAACTTCGTGTTCTGCGATGGTGGCGTGCGGATGATCTACTACACGATCGATCCCGCCGTGTTCGAGAGTCTCGCCGCCCGCAACGACGGCGTGTCGCCGAATCCCAACGGACTATAGCTTCCTTCGATCTTTCCTGCCCCCCGCGCGGCCAAGAAATACCCCAGGCCGCGGAGGGGGCGACTCCGCGGCCTGGAAATCGGATCGCGCCAGGGGCTAGAGGGCGCAAACCCGGAAGTTGTTGAGGATGCCGCCGCGATTGACGACGCGGATCGTGAAGTGGCCGGTCCAGTACGGCCGAATCGCCACGCGAGCTTCGTCCGAATAGCCGGTGTCCGAACCGATCAGGTTGCCGTTCTCGTCGTAGATGTAAAGATCGAGATCGGAGTCGCCATCGCCCGACAGGGTGAAAACGGTCACTTCGCCGCCGTGCAGCACGATGTCGAAATCGCGTGTGCCGTGGGCATAGGCCGTCGCATCGCGGCAGACCCCGCCGCCGACAGGATCGGCATTGACCATGGGAACCAGAGCCAAAACACCCAGAACTGCCAAAAGAACCCGTTTCATGACCCACCTCCGAAGTTTTTGCATGAAGACTCGCGAGCCGGGCCAGCTTTGGCCCTGAATCACTCGCTGCCGTTCATGCCAGGAATACGGGAGGGTGGGGCCGGCCTTACAAGAGTTCGCCAAGAAATTCGAGCTGCGGGGAGCCCTTGGCACTAACCACCCGAACGTGGGAATACTTGGGGTAGATGGGCCGTAATCACCCGTTCGGCCAATTGGCGGGCGATGTGGATCGTCCCCCGGTTGCCGGTGACATGACGCGTGACGTAAGCCCCTTCCATGATGAGACACAGTTCGCGGGCGAGCATCCGGGGATCGGCCGCGCCGGCCCGCGTCGCGGCATCGGCGACGATGTCCTCCATCGCGGTCTTGCTGTGGGCGGCGGCGATGTGCGCCGGCTCGTGCGGCAAGGGAAACTCGATGGCCACGTTGACGAAGATGCAGCCCTGAAACTCTGGGTCGTCGAGCACCGCTTCCACCACGTCGAACAGCGACCGCAGCTCCGCGATTGGATCGCCGCCGCCGCGCTCGCGCATCATTCGCCGAAACGTGTCTTGCACCCAAAGATCATGCTCGGCGAGCGCCGCCAGCATCAGGTCGTCCTTGCTCTCGAAATGCTTGTAAAATGCCGTCTTGCTGATGCCTACGTCGGCCAGCACCTGGTCGAGCCCGACGCCGCGAAAGCCATCGCGATAGAACCGCTTGGTGGCGGCGGCGACGAGTCGTTGACGGGTGTCGGCGGGCACGGGAAATTCCGCCCAAAGCGCTGGGTGTACCGAGAGTCAACCGGCGGGTTGACCACGAGTCAACTTTACCAAACCGGGCCGACCGCCATCATAGCCGGTGAAGGTCGGGGCAGTCGCCACCGGCACGGACCATTCGATTCGCGAGGTGCGGAAATGATACGGGCATTTTTTGTGGCTTACGGTCTCGCCAGCTATGCGACATTCCTGGGGATCTACGCCTGGCTGGCCCTCTTTGTCGGCGATTGGCTTTTGCCCCGCACCATCGACCGCCCGGCGGGGGGCAACATCGCGGCGGCGCTTGCGGTTGATTTGCTGCTGCTGGGGGCGTTCGCGGCGCAACACTCGATCATGGCCCGTCCCGCCTTCAAAGTGGCGTGGACTCGGATTGTTCCCCACCCGATCGAGCGCAGCACCTACATGTTCGCCTCCAGCTTCGTGCTCGCGCTCCTGATCTGGTTCTGGCAGCCGATTCCGGCGGTGATTTGGAACGTGCAGCATCCGGTCGGCTGGTGGCTTCTGGTGGCCTTGTTCATCGCCGGCTGGCTGCTCGTGCCGGGGGTGAGCCTGATGATCAGCCACTTCGACTTGTTTGGTCTGCGGCAAGTGTGGCTGCACTTCACGGGGCGCGACTACGAGCCGCTGCCGTTTCGCACGCCGCTGGCGTATGCCTTCGTGCGACATCCGCTCTACATCGCCTGGATGCTCGCCTTTTGGGCCACGCCGACGATGACCGCCGGGCATCTACTGTTTGCCGTCGCGATGACCGGCTACATGCTGGCCGCCGCCGTGGTCGAAGAGCGCGACCTTGTCCACTATTTTGGCGAGCACTATCTCGACTATCGCCGCCGCGTGCCGATGTTCATTCCCGGACTCAAGTGGGGCAACCGCCTCGAGCAGCGGCGCGAAACGGCGCGACCCTAGGCTGCCGCCGGCGACTATCCCAAGAGCACGCCGGCGTAACCGACGACGCGGGTCAGGTCGCCGGTGATGTCGCCGCTGGTGGCGTAGCCGACGAGCTTCGATTTGGAAAGCTGCCCCAGCTCGCGGAGCGTTTCCAGCACGATCACGGCGGGGATCAAACCGCACATGCTGATGTGGTGCCTCGTGACCGTCTCATAGAGCCGCTCGGGATCGAGCGTTTCCAGGGCTTCCAGGGCGATTTCGTCCAGCCGGCGATTCTCGGCATCGCTGGCGAAGTGGTTCAGGTCGCTCGAGATGACCAAGAGCGGCTGCTCGGGGAGCGTGCGAATCACCCGCGCGAGCCCCGCGGCAAAGCCCCGGCAGCGGGCGAGGTTCCCCCCTCCCAGCACGATGCCGACAACCTTCGACTGCGGGGCGAAACGGGCCAGAAACGGCAGCTCGACCTCGATCGCGTGCTCCTGAGCATGGGCGGCGGCATCGAGCGCGAGGCCGGGAATAGCCTCGACAAGCTGGCGAGCGAGTGCCGGATCGGACGGAATCGTCGCGCCGGGAATCGCCCATTTTTCGTGCGGAGCGACCGCCCATTCGACGCCGTGCGGCGTGTGCTTGGGACCAATAATGATGATCGTCTCGGGAAACTTGACGCGGCGGAGCGTGTCTGCCGCGACTTCGCCCGAATAGACCAGCCCCGCGTGCGGCACCAGCACGGCGGGCCATTCCTTGGCCTGGGCCTTCTTCTCGGGAAGGCACGCATCGACCAGCTCGGCGAGTTCGCGAGCGTCGGCCGGATAGAACTTGCCGGCCACGCCCGGCGGGCGAATCGCCTGCCCGGCCGCGGCTTTGGGAACATGCACGATCTTGACCTTCCCCGCGTTGGCCAGGGCGGTCAGCGTGAAAACCTGTGCCTGCTCCGGCATGGTCACTTGCGCCGCGTGGGCGGCGGCCGCGAGCAGGTCGTTGGGGGAGAGCGTGGGATCGAACACGCCCGCCGTCTTGCCCCGCTCGACGACCACCAGCATCTGCCGACGCGGGTCGAAGCCACGCAGGTCGGCTGCCGCCACGGTGCCATGCATCGCCGGATCGGTCAGGATCGTGAGGCCGACGCGGGCGTCGATCGTTTCCGGCGAGTCGATGCGCATTTGTGGCAAGGCCTGGGCGAGAATTTCGGTCAGGCTGAACAGCGTCGATTGCAGCGGCAGCGTCGCCCGCAGCGAAAGGCGATTGACTGACATGATCTCGCGCCCCTGGCCATCGACCACCGTCACCACCGCGCCGCAGACGTTTCCATCGGCCAGGCCGAAGGCAAAATAGTTAGGAGTCGCGCCGTGGACCATGTTGAGCAGGTTCGTCCGGCAATATTCGGCCAGCGGCGGCACTTCGGGGGGAGTCACCGCCAGTCGGCCAATGGAAGGCGGAACCTGCACCAATTCCGCCAGTTCCCCTGCCATGGCGTGCCCCTCGAAGGTCCAGAGCTGCGTGTCGTCCTCGCGCCAGGCAGTGGGCGAAAGCTCAGCTTTCAGGCACACTTGCTGCAAAAATCGCTCGGCATCGAGGCCGTTTTCGACCGCCACGCCGGGCAGCAAGAGGCCGCGCGCATTCCCCCGCGCGATTTGCAGCCCATGCCGACCGATCTCGATGGCGGCCGCGCGGGCTTCTCCCTGGGCCACCACCGGCTGCAGGTTGGAAAGGAGCCAGACATCGACCGAAAGGAACGGCAGCTCGCGCGGCGACACGGGAGGAAAGCGATGATCTTCGTTGATCGTCCGCTGCGCCGAATGGGCAATCGCCCGCGCGAGTGGCACCGGCTGGCCGAGGAATCCGCAGCAGCCCCGTAGCCGGCCTTGGCGCTTGACCGTGACAAAGGCCCCCAGCACGGGCACTTCAGCCGTGCCGAGAAAATCGCCCGTCGTCACCCCCGCTTCTTCGCCCAGGGTGGCGGCCACGAGCAGCCGGCCGGCGCTGCGCAGGATGGCCCGCTGCTGGTCGGGAGTGAGCTTGTTCATGTCTGCCGCGGCGGGGGGAGCCAGCTCGGTGGTCATGGGCGAATTCCGGGAAGGGGAGGTCGGTGTGGACGGGGACGGCGATTGGCCCGGTCCGGCGGCAATCGCATATTGCTGCTGGGGACGCACGTCGTACTGGCTGATGCGTACCGGCTGGCGGCGGCTTCCCCAGGTGCCGGGAGCGGCGGCATAGTGGCCGGCGATTTTGGCGCCGCAATGCCCGCAAGCATTGCCGCGGAGGTGATAAGCGCCGATCTCGTACCCCGCCCGCTCGATCAAGAGGCCGCGGCAACTGGGGCACCAGGTGCTTTGTTCGCGCGGCGAGCGGATGTTGCCGACATAGGCGAATCGCAGTCCGGCCCGCTGAGCGACTTCGTAAGCAGCGAGCAGCGTTTCCGGCGGCGTCCGCTCGCGGTCGGTCAGCCGAAAATCGGGATGAAACGCGGTGAAATGGACCGGCACGTCGGGGCCCAGCGCCTCGGCGATCCAGTCGCACATTGCCCGCAGTTCGCCCGCACTGTCGTTGGCGCGGGGGATGAGAAGATCGGTGATTTCGGTCCAGACCGGCGTTTCATGCACCAGCCAGCGGAGCGTTTCTTTCACCGGCTCCAAATGCGAATTGGTGAGGTGCCAATAGAAATCTTCGGTAAAGCCCTTGAGATCGACATTCGCCGCGTCCATCACTTCGTAAAACGGGCCGCGGGCGGCGGGGGTAATGTAGCCCGCCGTGACCGCCACCGTTTTGATGCCGGCGGCCCGGCAAGCGCGGGCGGCGTCGATGGCATACTCGGCCCAGACGACCGGGTCGTTGTAGGTGAAGGCGACACTGTGGCACCCCAATTGCTCGGCGGCGCGGGCAATCGCTTCGGGCGAAGCGCTTTCGCTCAGCCGCTGGATGTCTCGCGACTTGCTGATGTCCCAGTTCTGGCAGAATTTGCACCCCAGGTTGCAGCCCGCCGTGCCAAACGAGAGGACACTGGTGCCGGGATAGAACTGGTTCAGCGGCTTCTTTTCGATGGGATCGATGCAAAAGCCGGTGGAGCGGCCGTAGGTGGTGAGCAGCATCTGCCCGCCGCGGTTTTCGCGGACAAAGCAGAAGCCGCGGTCCCCTTCGCGCAAATGACATTCGCGCGGGCACAAATCGCACACAATGCGGCCCGGCTCGGCATCTTCGTGCCACCAGCCCCCCACGCGCGTGCCGTCAGCCAACAGGCCATCGGCCGGGGGCGAAACAACAACGCGCGCCATGAGAACCTTCCGCAAGAAGAGGAGCCCTCATTATAAGCTCTCGCGGAAGAATGCTCGCCGAATTGGGGCCGCAGCAGAGCGAAGTTCCGTGGGAATCGTGCCGATTTTGCGGGCAGATGGACGAGGAAGTTACTCCACCCACTGGGTCGCTGTCACCTGCCAATCGACGAAAATCACCTGCGGCGCTAGTTCCAGCTCGGCTTCGAGCGGCAAGGTGAAAAACAGGTGAATCGAATGGTCCCGTTCGAGGCGGACTTCCGCTAGCACCAGGTCGGCCGGAAAGAACCGGGCGCGAAACTTCTCGACTGGCGGCTCGGGAACAGCCTCCCTGGCCGCCTGGGTCAACTCCGGAAGCCGGGGTTCGATCTGTCGCCACAACGCGAACTGCTCGGCGGTTGGAACGCGTCCACGGCCGCGCAGCAGGAACACCTTGTTGTATGCGGCGGCCACGCGGGCCTGCGTCCAAGCATCAATCGTCGGCTCATAAACGTAGTCGCCGAGGAAGGGATGCTGCTCGTAGAGGAGCGAACCATCCCGAAACCAGCGCGAGGTTGGATTGGGGAGGAAGGTTGTGAGTGGCCGTTGGCCTTCTGGACCGGGTATGGGGTCATTCTCCCTTCAGGTTGTAACAGAACACCAGTTCCTGGTCGCGCAAAAAGAGCCGGCCGCCGCTGATGACGGGGGGTGTCCAGATGCGGCCGTTGGGCTTGCGCAGCTTGGTCTGCTCGGGAATCGGAAAGCGGCCCGTCTCGCGCCAGCCGGCGGTGCTGGCTTCGATCTGCGCCACCGTGCCGTTGTCCTCGCTGAACAAGACCAGCCGCCCATCGGCATAGGTGAGGGCACCGGCCCGCAGCTTCATCCGCTCGGACCAGACCGCTTCACCGGTCCGCAGGTTCTGGCAAATCCACCCTTTGTTTTGCGAATGGCCGAAAATGTGCTGATCGACCAGCACGACGTTGCCGTGATGGTTGGCAAGGTTCTGGTTGTTATAAACCGGCGTGGCCTGGAACTTGTCGCCGTCCTTCTCGATCTTCACCAGGTCGCACCCCTGCGCCGAGCCGACGGTGGTATAGACATAGTCGCCGGAAATGAGCGGCGAATTGACCACCTCGGTCCCATAGCGGCGGGGCGAGCGCCACAGGAGCCGGCCGTCAGCCGCGGCGACGCCACTGAGCCCCTGGTTGGTGAGCACCACGTATTGCCGCACGCCGCCAAAGTCGGCCGCTATCGGCGAGGTATAGGCGGCTTGATCGGTCAGTTCGGTGCTGCGCCAGAGGACGTCGCCGGTGTGCTTGTTGAGGGCGGCGAGAGTTCCCTTCGGTCCGCCGACTGCCAGAATTAGCCTCTCGCCGTCCACCAGTGGCGAGCCGGTGTAGCCCCAGCCCAGGTTTTTGGGCCCGCCGCCGATGGGGTTTACCTGAGACTCCAACTCTTTGGGCAGATTCTTGCGCCACCGTGGCTCGCCCGTTGCCGTGGCGGCACAAAGCAGATCCCCCATGCCGCCAAGCGTGAAAATAAGCTCGCCATCGACCGTCGGCGTCGTGCTGGGCCCGGCACTCCATTTGTTGCCGTCCCACTGGAAGAGCGGCCCGACATCGGTGGCCCAGGCTTGCGATACCGTGCCTGCACTCACCGCTTTGATGTCGAGGGCGATCAGAAATTCGCGGTCTCCCCGGCCGCCGAGCGTATAGTAGAGGTCGCCGACAATGGCCGGCCCGGAATAGCCAATCCCCGCGTCGCGATAGGTCCAGAGCAGCTTGGGTCCCCCCGCCGGCCAGGCTTGCAACAGGCCCGTTTCAGCCGAGACATCGTCGCGCCCCGGCCCGCGATACTGAGGCCAATCAGCACCGCGCGCCGCGGCGCAGGTCAACAAACAGGCAACTAGCGGCAAAGCGCGAGGGAGTGACATGGCGGGCCTCGGGGAGAGGGAGCGGGCAGGTTTGCTGAATGTAGCTCCCTGAGCGAGTTTTCGCCCTTTGATTGTCTCACTTTTCGACTTTGGCGGACTTCGTCGGCCGCTCGAAGGGAAGCTGCCCGCCGCGCCAGGTCCCTTTGGCGTCGTGTTTCAGCTCAGCATATTTTTGGGCGAGGTCGAGCACGGCGTCGGGGCTGTCGTCGATGTAGAGCTCGAGCCAGTAGCCTTCAATCCCCTTCTTGCAAACGCGAATCCCCGCCGCGAGCTTGCCGCGATGGTCGCCGCCGGCCAGATCGGCCGCCACCAGCGCCGCCATCAGCCGGTCGGCCAGGCTTCCCGCGGTTTCTTCGTAAGCCCGGCCCATTTCGGTAACGACCGCGCGGCCGGCGAGCGTGTTGCCTTGGGCCGAATAGTATTTGCCGCTGATCGCCCCCCAATATTCGCTTTGCGGCGGAGCGGCGGTCGGGTTGTGGTTGGCCACGCGGCCGAGCAGATTGACGCACGCCAGTTGCCGCAATTCGGCTTGCGGATCGTCCTTCAGAAAATGGAGCAGCACCTCATTGGGGCGTTTGCCCTCGGCGAGCAGGTCGAGGGCAGGCTCGCCCCACTTGGGAACGTGCCAGTGCTGCGTGCAAAAGGCGCCGACGCCGGCCCGAACATAAGGCACCACCTTGCCCACCGCCGGATACTTGCTGGCCACTGCCGCTCCGCAAATGCCGCTCTCCGGATCGGCCGCGCAGATCGAAAACGTGGCCGAAACTTCTGGCTCGGCGGCGAAAGCGGCCCGATAAGCGACGATAAGCAGGGCCGGAAGGAGCAATCGCGCGCGGAAAAATTTCATGGTACTCGATCCTCGCAATTCGACCAGATATCGCTAGACCGGGGGCAATGTACCGCGCGGTTCGGCCGAGGTGGACGGTTGAGCGGCGCAAGGTGCGGCTGCGAGCGCGCGACTGTCGCGCCACCAAAGCCAACCAAAGAGGGGAGCGAGGGCGAGCGCGGCCCATTGATAGCCGGTCAGTCCGAGGGCAAACCGCGTCTCCGGACGGATGAACTCGCTACCGAAGCGATAAGCCAAATAAGCGAGGATATAAATTTTGATCAGCTGCCCGCGAAACAAGCCGCGGCGCTGCAAAACGAAGAGGATGCCGGCGAGCGTCAGGTGAAAGGCCGCTTCGTACAGCTGCGTGGGATGGCGCGGCAGGTGATCGGCGGCGTGCTGAAACCGCACTCCCCAAGGGAGGCTCGTGGGGGTTCCATAACAACACCCTCCGACAAAGCAGGCAAGCCGACCAATGGCGACCGCCACGGCCACCGGCACCGCGAAGGAATCGCCGGTTTTGGTGCGGATATCGAGCGCCCATTTTGCGACTTCGACGCCGAAATACCCCCCCACGATGCCGCACAGGATCGTCTTGCCGTCGGCAAACCAGGTCGCTCCGCTGACGAGGCCGCTCCAGTCGGAAAGCGCAAAGGGGAGCTTGGCGCCGAGCATCGCCCCGCAGAAGCCGCCGAGGCCCAGCCCCAGCTTTTGCCATCCCGCCAGCGGCAGGCTCGCTTGCCAGCGGCGCAGCAAGAGGCCGAGCGCGACAAGCGCGGCGAGCATGACCAGGGCATAGCGCAGGTCGTGGTTCACGAAAGCGCGGGGCTTAAGAAATCGCGGCCAGGATTGCCAGAGGATGCCGCCAGAGACCTCCGCGAGCCTCTGCCTGGCGGCCGAAGTCCTTTTCGACCGCTCAGCTTAGGAGCCCCGGGCGGCAATTGCCAGAGCGGCTGCGGGCGGCGGACCGCTCTACAAATGAGACGGAATGATTCGTGGCGGCGGACTAGCTTCCGCCCATCATGGCTTCGTTGTCCAGTTCGGCTTCGGTTTTGACGTTCAGGGCCTCGATCGACTCGGCGAGGTCCGAAAGTTCGCCGATGGTGGCGTTGCGCACCGCCCCCAGGCCGCCAATCACGCCGATGACCACGACCGTGATCAAGAGCACCCATTCCAAAGTGAGCACGCCACGCCGAGTACGAGAGCGCGACCGATTGACGCGAGCCATGTTTCACCGCTTCCCGACGGACCTCGTTGCGACCCTGTTCCGCGGCGACTGAAATGCACAGGGCGTGCCAACCCCGTTTTCCCTCGCGCGGGTTGTGCGGGCGCGCGGCGCAAACGATTGTGGGACAACGATTTGAGCATCGGCTGACGCGACCAGATTCGCGTGGCGCGGGGCGGTGCGCTTTGACTTCGATGCGCCGGGTGTTCATGAATCGCGACGCATGTTTCGCGCAAGCAACACGCGGCGCAGACATTGCAGGCGGGGCTCGCGTTGCAACCAGTTACCGCGGCGACGGTTATGCCGATTTTGCGGGGCGCGCGAGGGCGTCCATGTCGGCGTTACGGTACGGTCTCAAATTCCGCGCATGTCAAATTGTCGAGGGCGCGTCCTCCCTCGCTGACGCCGCGGCTCAGGGTAATGACTTTGCCGCTTTGGATGCGTTGCGATTGGCGGGCGAGGGCCGGATCGTCGGGCACGGTCGCCAGGCGAAACGGCCGCCGCGACGAAGGGCGCAGCCCCGTGGTAAACGAAACCGCCAACCGCTGAGCCGGTGCCAGCTCCCACAAGACGACCTGAAACAGCCGCTCGCTGGGCAGATCGGTCGCCACGGTCGCGCTGCCGCCGCTGGCCAGCGTTTCGACCAGCTCCGCGAAAGGTTCGCGTCCCACCCGCTCGACAACCTCCTCCCGCCAACGGCGCGCAATTTCGCGGCCGCGCCCCAGGAGCGGAATCGTCGGCAGCTGGGCCGGCAACTGATCATAAACCAGCAGCCGCCCCGATGCCGCAATGGCCCGCAGCACCAAGAGCGGATCGTTCGCAAATGCGGCGAGCCCCTCGGCGGTAAGGACAATCGTTTGGGTATAAACCCGGCCACCTCCCCGGCCGCTATATTCGGAGCCGGCGAGCGTGGTGCGCGATAAGCCATGCCTCCCGCCAGCCAGCGGATGGAAATTGATGCTCCCCTCGTCGCTCCAAAGGGAATCGTGCGCCGGCCCCCAAGCCGTCAGCTCTTTTGCCAATTCTTCATCGATGCCGGGGCTTCTGGCCGCGAGCTGATACCCTTCCAGGCGCTCGCCGCGGATCGACGTAAAAACCGCTTGTTCGAGGCGCATGCCAGTGGGGCAGGCTGCTGGCCTGCGGTACGAGAACGGTTCCAAATCCGCTGCCAGGCTCGCGGCGAACTACGTCCCCAGCTCTTCCATCAGCCAGGTGAACGGCTCGACGACCCCCCGCGGCTCGACCCGTAGCGGCACATGCACTTTGCCATGTGCTTCGTTCCGATAGCCACAGGCCCCCGCGACGCCAACCGCGAAAAAGTGATGCTTCTTCAGTCTTTCGCGGCATTGCTGGAACAGGCCCGGGGTGTGGCGGCGGGCGAAAGCGAGCGGGTCGTCGAAGCAGTTTTCGCACTGATCGGCCTTGGTGAAGACCAGCGAAACGGGCCGCGTTTGCCAGCCGGTCCGCTTATCGGCCTGTAGCTCGCAAAGGTAGCTGACGAGCTTCATGGTGTGAAAATCCTCGTCGCTTTGGCCGCTTTCGACACGCGGGGCGTCGATCAGCACCAGCACACCGGCGCATTTGCCGAGGAAGGCCCGAATCACCGGATAGGTATTCGGATGATCGACCTCCTCCAGCAGGGCCTCTCCGGCCAGATCGGGCATGATCAGCTCCGTCGGCTTGCGCTTCTTGCGGAGCAGTTGGCAATGGACCCAATTCCAGCGATCCGGCTCATTGGGGGTTTTGGCGGGAAATTCGCACCGCGCGAGGGCCGCCATTGTGTGCTGCTGCAGCTTGATCGAGAAGGCTCCGCGGGCCAGCAGTTGCAGCTCGTCATACTGCCGGCTGAGCATGTCGGTGAGCATGCCGAGATAGACGGTTTTGCCCGCGCCGGAGGGCCCGATCGCCGCGACCATGCGCGGGTGAATTTTCTGGCTGGTCGCCTGGTGGGCCAGCGCCATCGGGGCGTGGCAATGCCGGCATAGTTCGGCGTCGTAGTTATTGCCGCCGCCGCAAATGTAGCAAGGACAAGGGACCGTGTAGGCGGCCAGGCGATACGAATCGAGTTCGAGCATTCCGGTTTTCATGCGTGGGTCTCCTCGTGGGCTGGGAGGAGCGAGGAATTGGATTCTTCGTTTTCGTCGCCGGCCGCGCCAGCCTGAATGACATCGCAAAAGCCGAGCCCGCAACGAAAGCCGATATTGTGCTTGCGCGACAGCGGGCTCTCGCCACTTTGGAATTGGCAGTTGGCCTGCGAGTCGAAATAAGTGTCATAAGCCCCGCCCCGGATGCTCTTGAGCGGGAGCGAGGTTTCAATCTTCCGGCCGGCCGGCTCCCAGATGCCAAAATTGGTGCTGGTCCATTCCCAGACATTGCCGACGAGCTGCTGCACGCCACCGACGCTGGCCGAGCCGGGAGTCGCCGTGACCGCCGTCGTGCCGTTCTGACCGGTTCCCCAGAGCTGCACAAGACCGCGATCCATCGCTTCGCCCCAGGGAAACTTGCGCTGAATGGGCCGGGCCCCTTCGGCGGCGACGGGCCAGCTTCCCGCCTTCACCCATTCGGGATCGGTCGGCAAACGCTTGCCGACCCACCGCGAATAGGCACCCGCCTCGAACCACGAAACGCCCACGACCGGATGATCGGCGAGGCCGTCCGGGAAGTGCCCGTCGTGCCAAAAGCGCGGGCCGGGATGGCCAGTCTTGTCGGTGAAGCCGAGCACGGCCGACCAGATCGATTCATCCCACAGCGACATCTGTTCGTAGCCGCCGTCATCGACAAAGCGCTGATAATCGGCATTCGTGACCAGCCAGCGGTCGAGAAAAAAGCCTTCGACTTCGATCAGCCGCTCGCCGCGCGAAACATCGGCGTCTTCGAGGTCTTCGTGGCAGCGAGCCCGCATGATGACCGGCCCATCCGGAACAATCGACATTGCCTCATCGAGCGCGGCTTGAGCGAGGGCGACGTCGTCGGGCGACAAGTTCGCCGCGATTTGCGGCCGCAATAGCAGAGCCTCGCGCCCTTGCGAGAGCATCTGCTCAACGAGCGTGTCGCCGCTCACCTCGCGCGTTCGGCGTGGCGCGGCGGCGGGACGGGGCGTGGCCTCGGTCTCCACCGGCGCTTTCGGGGCCGCGCGCCTGCCCAGCCTCAGGCCGACAAGGCACAAGGCGGCAAAGGCACCCGCCGCGCCGGCGGTCCAAAAACCGGTTCGCCAGGCGAGCGAAAGGCAGGTGACCGCCGTGGCGACGAGGCCCAGATTGATCGCTGGATTAACGAGGCGTGACATGGCTATTTCTTCTTTTGCTGCCGCCGTTGGGCGACATCCTTCTGCAAGCGGGCGAACTGGGCCATCACCGAATTGACCACCGGATCGGCTTCGGCCGGATCGGCGGGAGCGGCGGCCAGCGCGCTCGCGCGCGCGGCGGGAATCGTCATCGTCGGTAGCATCGGCGGGGCGGCGGGAGCGGCATGTGGCTCCGCGCCACGGGCGGCGAGCAAATCCCCTTGCTGCTCGAGCAGATCGCGCAAGAGCTTCAGTTCGTTCGTCAATTCTTCGTGCTGCTGCGTGAGCTCGCGGCGCTGTTCGCTGACCGTTTGCTGCAATTCGGCGGCTCGTGTGCGAACCAATTCCAGTTCGGCTTCGAGCTCGGCCCGCTCGCGCTCTAAAGCGACGACCTGCCCGGTGAACTCCGGGCTGATCGCGGGCGAAGCGTTTTCCGCCGGCGCGGCAAGCGCCACCTGATGAATGGCCGAGCCCAACTCATCGCGTGTTTCGTCCACATGCCGGCGTAGTTCGGCGAATTCCGCCAGTAGCGGGGCGAGCGAGATTTCAGGGGCCCCTTCGGCCGGGGCACCCAGTGTCGGCGCGGGTCGCAACGGGCTGCGCTCGTGGGCCAGCTCCTCGCGGAGCGACCGCAATTCGGCCAACGTTTCGCTAAGCCGGGCCCCTTGCTGATCGAGCTGATGGGCCAGTTTGCCGCTTTCGGCCCGTTGCTCGGCCAGTTCGACCTCGCGCTGGGCAAGCGATAGGCGGGCAGCTTCGAGGTCGTCGGCCCGGCGGGCTAGTTCGTCGTGCAGGCGGTCGAGGTCGGCAAACAGCTCGCCCACCAGGTATTCGGTCGCGGCGCACTCCCGCCGAATCTCGGCAGCCGTGGTTTCCACGGGCCGCCAGGCGGCAAGCTTCGCCAGCGAAGGGGCAGTTGTCACGGCATTTTCCGGCCAGAGGAACTCCCGGCACGAACGGCCGGAAGGCGCGGACTTGGTGGGCCGGTGAGGAGATCGTGGCCCACCAGCGAAACCCTAGTTCACAAAGGGAGATTGGGCAAACGCTACGCTTGGCGGCGGTGCTAGCATCTTCGTCCAGTCGCAAACCATTGCCATAAATAGACTTATGGCGATTGGTCGTTTGGGAGGTTCGCGGTACCCTTGTGGCTTAAGTAAGATATGTCATGTTAACGGCTGTTGATGGATGACACTTCAGGGGGATTTTGCCATGACTTTTCGATTGCTTGCCGTGCTGCTCGTTGCGTTTGTCGGACTCGCCGTGCCGAATTCGGCCGAAGCTCGCCTCGCGACTCGTTTGGCCGCCCGCGCCGGCGGACCGGTCCAATCGCCGGTGCAGTCGCCCGTGCAAGTGGGCAAGGTCGCTTGCGAGCCCCCCTGCATCACCTACAAGAGCCATCGGCATTGCAAATTCGATGGGTGCGACACCTATCAGCTGGTTCTCTCCGTGTGCGATCCCTGCACCGGTTGCGTGGTGGCGGTGCCGGTTTGTGTTCCCGCTTGCTGCACCGATTCGCCGACGGTCTGCTCGCACCGGGGGATTTTCGGGCGGCACGTCGTCGAGTACCGTTGGTGCTGTGGGTATGAGGTCAAGGTTGTTTTTGATCGCTGCGGCGACCTGACCGTCCATACCTACGGGCTGTAGCGTATTTTCAAGCCTGTGCTTGGGGGTCTCGGCGGGTGCCACGTCAAACGCTTGTGTCGGCGTGCTGACTTGGGGAACCACCCGGAAGAGCCGGCATGTCCGTTAGCCAAGCCGGTTAGAAGCTCGGCGGGAGCCTCGCCCTCCCCATTTCCCACCACACAGTTTGGGCAGGCCGTTGGCCAAGCAGAAGAGCAACCCTCCGCCAGCCGTGATTGACGCGGGGGAATCGCGCGCTGCGGTCGCCCTGACCGTCGTCTGGATGCTGGCGACGATGAGCTGCGTGCTGGCTCAAGTGGTTTCGCTCGCCATGTGGCTGGTTGCTCGCGGGGCGAACATTCCCGCTGGCCGGCCTAATGCGCTCGATATCGTCAGCGGCATCTTGCTGGCGGTCGCGTTCTTAACGGGCCTATTGATCTTGCTGCTGACTGGCATCGTGCTGTGGATTCGCCGGGCGCGTCCGCCGCGCGCAATCACCATCGTCAGCCTGCTCATCGCGGTGATCCCGGTGGTTACAATTGGCGTGCTGACATTGCTGGGCGACTGATAGGCAAGCTGGCGTGACCAAAACCGACTATCTCCGCGAAACGCACCACGAGTTTCTCGATGCCTCGGCCGATGCCCTGGCCGATCCCACGCTGCAACGCATTCTGGGCACGCTGAGCGATACGCTCGGCCGTCGCAACCGCGAAGCGTGGGCCGCCCTGCCGGGGTCGGATCTGATTCGCGAACGGGCGCGGTCGATCAAGGACGAAACGCTGGCCCACCTCGACGAGCACCTGGCGAAGCTCGAAGAGAGCGTCACGGCCCGCGGCGGGCAGGTCCACTTCGCCGACGACGGCGCCGCCGCCTGCCAGATCATTGTCGATCTCATTCGCGAGCGCGACGCGACGAAGGTCGTCAAATCGAAATCGATGACCAGCGAGGAAATTCACCTCAACGAGGCGCTCGCGCACGCCGGGATCGAGGCGGTCGAGACGGACCTCGGCGAATACATCATTCAGATTGCCGGTCATCGCCCGTCGCACATTGTCGCTCCCGCCGTGCATCTTTCAGCCCAGCAAGTGGCCGATATTTTGAGCAAACCCGCTGGTGAGCGCCTCCCCGCCGAGCGCGAGATTCTCGCCGGTTTTGCCCGGCAGGCGCTGCGGCAAAAGTTCGCCGCGGCCGAGGTGGGCATTTCGGGAGCCAACTTCGCCATCGCCGAAACCGGCTCGATCGTGCTTGTTACCAACGAGGGGAACGGCCGGCTTACCTGCGCGATGCCGAAGGTTCACATCGCGGTGATGGGAATCGAAAAGGTGATTCCCAAGCTTGCCGACTTGCCGATCTTTCTGAAGGTGCTGGCCCGCGGCGCGACGGGGCAGAAGCTGTCGGTTTATACGCAACTGATCACTGGCCCCCGCCAACCGGGCGAGCTCGACGGCCCGGAGGAATTTCACCTCGTGATTCTCGATAACGGCCGCACGCGGATTCTCGGCAGCCCGTTGCGCGAAAGCCTGTTTTGCATTCGCTGCGGGGCGTGTCTCAATGCCTGCCCGATTTATCGCAGCGTCGGCGGCCATGCCTATGGGGGCGTCTATGCCGGGCCGATTGGGGCGGTGCTGACGCCGCTTTACGACGGCCTCGCGGCCAACCACCACCTACCGCACGCCAGCAGCCTATGCGGCGCCTGTCAGGCGGCCTGCCCGGTCAAAATTCAGATTCCCGAAATGCTGATCCAGCTCCGCGAGCAGTTGCATCACGCCCCCGAACAAAAAAGCCGGCTCGAAGCGTTGGCCTATCGGCTTTGGGCAGCGCTCCTTCGCCGGCCGTGGCTGTATCGGCTGGCAACCTGGCTGGCCAGCCGCACCCTCGGCCGCTGGAAGCGCGGCAATCCGTGGATCAAGCGGCTCCCCGGCAAGCTGCACGGTTGGACGGAGAAGCGCGACTTTCCCGCTCCCGCCGCCGAGCGCTTTCGCGACTGGTGGCGAAAGGAAGGACGCAATGACCCAGCGTGATTCCTTCCTCTCCCGCGTGCGCCTCGCTGCCGAACAGGGGCGGCCTTATCGGGTCCATCTCAAGCCGTTCCCCGAGGGGACCGGCTATCTTGGCGTCGCGGGCGACCCGCTCGAGCGGGTCGCGGGCGACCCGCTCGAGCGGTTCGCGGCCGAGGTGAACGCGGTCGGTGGAGAGGCGTTCGTCGTCGCCGATCTGGCCGCGGCGGCCAGGCAGCTACAAACCTTGTTGGCCGAAGCGGGTGCCACCTCGGCACTCGTCTGGGAGCATGAGCTGCTCGACCGGCTGGGCCTGGCCGGGCTGCTGCATTCCGCCGGTGTCAAAGTACATCGCCACGCCACTCTCGCGGAGATGCCGGCTGGAGAACGACGCCCCACATTGCTCGCCTGCGACATCGGCATCACCAGTTGCGACCGGGCGATCGCCGAAACGGGGACACTCATGATGTGCTCTCGCCCTGGTCAAGAGCGGCTTGCCTCGCTGCTGCCGCCGTATCATGTGGCGGTGGTCGAGCGCTCGCAGATCGTCCCCGACCTGATCGATGCCATTGACTTCCTCGCACCAACCCGCGGCGTCAGCAAGGGAACTCCTCCTCTCCCCTCGAACGTCACCCTCATCACCGGTCCGAGCAAAACGGGGGACATCGAACTGCAGCTGACCACTGGCGTTCACGGCCCCGGCAAATGGCGGGTGATCGTGATCCAGTAATCACCCATCGCGGCCCCGAAGAAGCGAGCTGGCGAGTCGCGCTGAACGCAAGCAAAAATCGCAAGTCATTGCTGCACAAGCACTTGCGCAATCCCGACAACGGCCTGCAATAATTCCTCTCGGTCTCCCGTTATTCTGGTGAGCATGGCCGTTAGCACCCCCCCAGAGGCCGACGCGGAATTGCTATCGCGGTGGGTCCGCGAGCATTCCCGCGCCGTGAGGGGATTCGTGCTGGGTCTGGTCCGTAAGCAGGATGTGGCGGACGACATTCTGCAGGAGGTGTTTCAGCGGGCTTGGCAGGCTCGGGGCACCTATCAGGAACAGGGGCGAGAACGGGCATACTTGCTACGCATCGCGGACCGACTGGTGTGCGATCGTGGCCGGAGAAAGGGAGTCGAGCAGACCGTCGATGAGGCTGCCTGGCAGCAACTGGAGCCGGCCGCGGACGAAGACGAACCGCTTGCCACCCTGACCAGCGGCGAGGTTCGCGGCGAAGTGGCCGCGGCCCTGGATCGCTTGTCGCCGCCGCAGCGGCGGGTGCTGCTGCTGCGGTATTTTGGCGATTGCGATTTCGCCGAGATTGCTCGCACAATGGAAATTCCCCTGAACACGGCCCTCAGCCATTGCCGCCGCGGCCTCGCGACGCTGCGCAAGCTGCTGACGGAAGAAACTCCATGAACGACGATTCAGAACTCGATCCTCGCCTGCTGGACGCGGCTACGAGCCCGCCTTCGCTAGAGGGCGAGCCAGCCGCTGAATTCGTGCGTGCCGAGCGCTCGGCATTTCTCGCGCTGGGCCGCGCGCTCGATGCCGAGAACGTCGCCTTTCGAGAGGACGAATTCCTGGCCCGTCTGCAACAAGGTTTTGCCGCGCCGGAAACCGCGCCCGCCGTTTCGGTGCCGGCTCGGGCGCGCGGTCGCAGCGAACTTTGGCCCCTGCTCTTTGGCGCGGCGCTGTCGCTCGCCATGATGGTGGCGATCGTGCGGATCATGCAATGCGGCCCGGAATCGGCTTCTCTCGTCTTGCCGCCGCCGAATACGATTCCGGAAATCGTGCAGGTCGCGCCGGCCGACATTCCCAGCGTCACACTGCCGGCGGATCCCGCGCCGACGCCGGATAACGGGGCTGAGTTGCCTGAAATCGTCGCCTGGACCGACCCGCTCGACGACGAAATCGAGGCGGCCACCACCCAATTGCAAGCCGCCGTCGGCACGCGCCGCGGCGTTGATGATTCGCTCACCAGTCTCGAACAACTGCTCGAAAAAATGTCAGCCGATCTAGCGGCGGATTCGCTTTAGCCAACCCACAATCGGCCCCACTATTGCCCGGAGAAATCACTGATGATTCGCCAACTCTTGACCCTGGCCCTGCTGGCTGCTGCCGGCTGGGCTTGGCCGCTCGCGGCCCAAGATTCTCCTCCCCCCGCCGCGCCGTTCGACGACGGCATTCGCGCTCCGGGCGATGGACCGCTGCCACCCCGCGGCGAGTCGGGCCGCGGACCCAAAGGGAAAGGCCCGAAAGGCCCGCCCGGCGAACGTCCCCCGCCGCCGCCAGGCGATCATCCGCGACCGCCCGAAGGTGGTCCCGGCCCATTCGGTCCGCCCGGACCTGGTGGTCCTGGTCGCGGCGGTCCCGGTCCAGGCCCGTTCGGACCCGGCGGTCCACAGGGCCCGCCCCATGTCGGACCCGGCGGTCCCTATGGCGATTTAGAGCGCTTGCAGCGCGACGATCCGGAGATGTATGCCTTGCTAGCGGAAGACATGAAGCTGGAGCGCGAGACGCAGGAGTTGGCCCGCAAATATCGCGAGGCAAAAGCGGAAGATCGCGAGAAACTCAAGACCGAGCTCGGGGTTAAGATCAACCAGCACTTCGATAGTCGGCAAAAGCGGCGCGAATTGCAACTGACTCGGCTCGAAGTGGAGCTGAAGCGCTTGCGCGAGGCGATCGCGTCGCGCAATCAGTCGCGCGACGAGGTCATCAAGAAGAGGCTGGGCGAGCTAATCGGCCCAGCACCAGATTTAGAGTTCTAGCCGCCCGTTTCGTGGCGGGTCAGGTTCGTTGGCATTTCCCCTCTCCGCTGTCTTAGGAGCTTGGGCCGGGGCGGCGCACCCATTCTCAAGGAGACTGGTTCGATGAAGCGTTCGTTGTTCGAAAAACTTGTCGCCGGCAGCCTGGCCTGTGCCGGCAGTTGGCTCTTGGGACTGGCGACGGCCACCGCCGCACCTCCCGATTCGCCCGCCGACTGGGATGCTCCCCCGGCTGGCGAGGAGAGCTACACGGAGTTTCGCCCCGACGGGCGTGACGGCCGGTACGGTCCACCGGGACCACCGCCGCGCGGCGAAGATCGCGAACGCGACCATCGCGGCGAGCGCGACGGTCATCGTGGCCCTCCCGGACCACCGCCACACGGCGAACGCGGTCCGGATCGTCGCCCGCCGCAAGAGGCCGCGCGCGGTCCGCATCGTGGTCCGCCGCCGTTCATGGCGCATCGTGGTCCCCGCCCCGGCGGTCCGCCCCCGTTTGCTGGTCGCGGCCCACACGCGGGCCGCGGACCGGAATTCGGTCGTGGTCCTGGTGGTCCGCCGCACATGGCGCATCGCGGCCGCGCCCCCAGTCGCGGTCCGGAGGATCGGGGACCACCCGCGGCGGAGCGTGGCGGTCGTGGCGAGCGTCCTCACGGACCTGGCCCCTCGGCGGACCGCCGCCCGAGCGGCGATCTCGAAGGGCGCATCGCCGCGCTAGAACGCAAGCTGGACGAGGTGATTCAGGCCATGCGCTCGCAGCGCGGCCCCAGTCCGCGCGATGGCGCTGGCCCTCCAGGTCCGCGCGACGATGGTCCCCCTGGACCTCGCGCGGATCACGGCCCTGGTCCCGGCGCTGGTCCTGCTCCCGGCCCTGGTCCCGGCCGAGATGGTGACCTTGGTCCGCCGGGCGAAGGGGCTGGCCGCGGCCGACCCGATGGTGGTCCCGCTGCTGGTGGTCCTCCTGGCCCGCACTTTCCGGGCCGACCGGGATTCGGACCTCGCGGACCAGGTGGTCGAGGCCCAGATGGACCTCGTCCGGACGGTCCTGGCGGCGAAGGCCCCGCCTCGGAAGACGATGTAACCTTCTAACGTCCCGCAAAACTCGCAGTCAATTATGGCCGGCGACTCGTCGCGAGTCGTCGGCCTTGTTTTTTCCCGAATCTCACTTGAGCCCGGCAGTCGCCAGGACCCACGGCGGGCGAGACGGAACCGCCCTACTGAAGCGGGGCGATAGGGGATAAGATCAAGACTGCCGCCCGGCCGACGAATAGCAGCGCATGAGCGAGCATTCTCCGGCATTGGCGCGCGAAGGAAGCGTTATGTCGCGGGTGGTGTCGTTTTTGGTGCTGGTCGCGATCCTGATCGTGATCGCGGTCGTGTTCTTCCGCGTCATGGCGGGGTTTCTCGTCCCGCTGTTTCTGGCGGCCCTACTGGGGGTGGTCGTTCAGCCCCTCTATCGCTGGATGCTGTTTCAGTGCCGAGGTTATCGCTATGCCGCGGCGGGCATCACGACTTCGCTCGTGCTGGTCGCGGTGCTGTTGCCGATTGCCTTGGTGGTGACGACGGCGACGCTCGAAGGCTTGTCGATCATCGATCAACTGCAATTGAGCAACGTCCGCTCGAAGCTCGACGAGTTGCGTTCCGAAGCCGGCCTCAAGATTCCGCACGAGATTGACGTGCGGTATGTCGAGGCCCGCCTCCGCCGCTGGCGCGAGCAACAGCGCGAGGGAATTACTCCCGATGTCACTCCCGGCAGCGTGCAGAATCTGCTGGAACGGGTTGATAAGCTCGATCAGTGGGTGAAAACCGAGAGCCTGGGGCGCGAGGCGGATGCCGGCTTTTTGCGCGATGCGCTGACCAATCTCCGCGAATCCCAGCCCGAGTCGGTCGAGCGCGACGAGCAGATCGTTAGTGCCGAGGCGGAGTTCAAGGCGTTTAAGCGGCAGATGTTGGGGGGGACCTATCGGGCCTTTTTGACGGAGCTGGCGAACCCCAGCGACGAGCAGCTCGATCAGCTTCGCAAGGCGATGCTTTCGACCGCCGGCGACGTGGCGATGCTCGGCAGCGGCACGGCGGTGTTTTTCGCCAAGCTGGTGTTTGGCATCGTCATCATGATGGTCTCGCTGTTTTTCATGCTGGCCGAGGGGTCGCGGATGCTCAACGCGATTGTCCGCATTTCACCCCTCGAAGAGCATCATGTCCGCGAGCTGGTGGCCGAATTCGACCGCGCTTGCCGGGCCATCGTGTCGGCGACGCTGCTGTCGGCGGTGGCCCAAGGGCTGCTCGCGGGGGTGGGGTTCTACTTCGCGGGGCTGACAAGCTCGGTGGCGCTCCTCATGCTGCTGACGATGGTGCTGGCCCTGGTGCCTTTCGCCGGGGCGGTGATGGTGTGGCTGCCGGTGAGCCTGTATCTCTATTTTTATCAAGACAACTTGTGGGCGGCGGTGGGCCTCGCCGTGTATGGAGGGGTGATCGTCTCGCAGGCCGACAACATCATCAAGCCGTACATCCTCAGTGGCCAATCGAAGCTGCATCCGCTGCTGGCGCTCTTGAGCGTGCTGGGCGGGATTCAGGCGCTGGGGCCAATCGGCATCTTGGTCGGACCGATGGTGGTGGTGTTTTTGCAAACGCTGCTGAAGCTGTTGCAGCGCGAGCTATCGTCGCTCGACAAGGTTTCGTGGCCGAATTGGCCGGGGCTCGCCGCATTTACGGGACGCAAGTCTCCGGAATCGCCACCCCCCTCTTCGTCGGCGACTGAATCGCCGCCGACGAGCAACGTGGCCGACCACGCGGGCAAGTCGGCCACGGCCAGCACTTCGCCCGCGCCTCGTGCTAGCGAGGTGCCGCCAGCAATTTCGCCCAGTAGCGGCAATGGCCACTCGTCCTCCCGCGACGCTCGGCGCGAGCGAGAGCGAAAAAAGCGGGGAAAATAACCTTCCCGCCTGGGAACTCGCCGTTTAGCTATTTACCCGCCTTCGCCGATTCGACTACGATAGCCCGGCACCTATCCAGAGGAAGGATGAGGAGTTTGTGCGATGAATGGAGTCGCGCTGTTTTTGGCCCTTTCGACGCTCGGCGTCGATTACAGCTGGCGCACGACCGACGAAGGTCAACTGGAGTACGTCATCCAGATTGAGCCGGAGTTTATCAAGGCGCTGGCTGACGGCGAAGAAATTCATAGCGACGTGCCGGCGGAGGCCGGCATCGTGCAGCGGCTGTGCGTCCGGATCGGCACGGTTCCGGTCAAGCATACGGCGGCCGGCATGCAGCGCTATAAGCAGCTTTTGGTGGCGGGGGGGCGCTATGCCTCGACCGATCCGGCCGTTCCCGCGGCCGACGCCGCGCCGACGATCATCTGGCCCGCCCGCAGCAACCCCGAGCAGTCGTTCAACGTGACCTATGGCTGGCAGCCCGATCAGACGGGCAAGTCGGCTTACTACGTGCAGCTCGATCCGAACGTGCTGCAAACCTTGGCCGTGGGAGACGAGGTCTATGCCGCCGTCGACCCCGCCGCGGGGCGCGTGGGCCGGTTTGTCGTGATGAGCGGCAATAAGCAGTTGCCGCGCGTCGCGGCCCAGCCCGTGGCTTCCACCGCGCCGTCGCTGGCGACGGCACCACCGGTCCGCGATCGATTTCAGCCCGCCGCCAGCACCGCGCCGCCGGCGTATGTGCCGACAGCGCCGCCGGCTGACGACCTCTACTCGCGCCGCCCGGGTCGCTTTGGCGATCAGGCGACCGATCTGCGTCCGCCGGTGGGACCCGTGGTCGAATCCGCGCCGGGAGGTTTCAACCCCAGCTTTGCGCCACCTCCGGCCTACAACACGCCCGCTCCCGCGCCGACTTATAACCCCCCCACGCCCCCTGCTTATGCCGATAATCGTTATCAGGCTCCAATCGCTCCGCCGACCGATCAATATGCCCCGCCGAGCTATGTGCAGCGCACTGGGGCCGAGCAGCCGCCGCGCACGAGCTATGCCCCGCCCACCAGCTATTCGCAGCCGCCGCTCGATCGCGTCGCCAGCGTGACCCGCGAGAATCCGCCGGCTGCGGCTCCCCTATCGGCACCGCAGATTTCGACCACGAACACCCGCGCACCCTCAACCGTCGATGCCGATAACAATCGCTGGTGGCCGTTGATGTTCACCGCCTTTGCCCTGTTTCTTTCCATCGGCGGCAATCTGTATTTAGGCTGGACCGCCTTCGAGTTCCACAGTCGTTATCGCCTCGCCATCGAACGGTTGCGGTCGGCTGGACGGGGCTAAAACGACTCGACAGTGTCGGTCGAGGTGCCGAGCATTTCGACCGGTCGGGTGGCGATGGTGAGCGCGGCCAAATCGCCCCGAATGCGGTTGAACATCGCGTAGGCCCCCAAAAAGCCGACGCCTCCCGCCGCGATCAGGCCAATCGACGCGGCCCGGTTCCCCGGATCGCTCAGAATCAGCAAGGCGACCGCCAAGAGCGGCACGACGACGGCAATCGGGAGATAGTAGCCCGCCTGCCGGCCGAGGGCGGCAAGTTGCCTCTGCTCGCGCGGGTCGGGGGTCGCCGAGGCGAGCAGCGCGGGGAAAAAAACGCGAACCGCCAGCCAGGTGGTCGCCAAAAAGGGGAAGACGCACGAAATCAGCCCGCAGGTGGCCATCGCCAGGAAGAAATGCACGAACCCCTGCTGGGGCGGAAAAGTCTCGGTGAAGAGCGATAAGCCGGTGGGAAAGGTGAGCCCCGCGACGAGCCAGAGGACGAGGCCGACGAGGGCGACGACGTGGCCGATTTGCAGGCTGCGGCGGCGAGCGGCCCGCAGCTCGTCCTCCGGCAGGCGCGTCTCGCGAGCGAGGCGGCGCAGCACGCGGGCCACCGGCCAGGCAAACGCAAGCACCACGACAACTCCTAGCGGATAGAGCGCGCTGTTGACAAAGAGCGAGATGCCGTTGAAGACGGTCATGATCGCCGGCTCTTGCTCGGCGAGCTTGAGGATATAGGCGTGGTTGTAGAGATAGTTGAAGATGCCCGCCAGGATGAACGGGGGCAAATTCACGGGAACCAGGGCAATCAACGGCTGGTGGGCGGCAAAGCTGCGCCACCCGCTGCCGAGATCATGCACCAGGCTCCAGGCCCTGGGGTTGGTGCAGAGCGACAGATCGCGGGCCAGGGCCGCGCCATCGGCATGTCGGCGGCTTACGTCGGGCGAAAGCACTTTGCGCAGCACCGCGTCGAGGCGGGCCGCGACAGCATCGGGGGGTGGACCGGGGCTGGTCGGCTGATGGGCGCGGCGGCGGCTGGCCATCGCGGCCAAGGTGGCGGTCCAGCTCACCTCTTCCACGTCGGCATAGGGGCGCTGGCCATAGAGTAGTTCCCAGAGGACGACGCCGAGAGCATACAGATCGCTGCGGCCGTCGAGATCGTCCGGCAGGCGCGAATGCTCGGGATTGCACGCCTCCAGCTGCTCGGGAGACATATACGCCATGCTGCCGCCGAAATAGGCCGCTGGCGTGGCCCCTTCGAGCTGTGAGGCGAAGCTGATATTGAAATCAGCCAACTTGGGAGAGCCTTCGCCGCTGAGCAAGATATTCGCTGGCTTCACGTCGCGATGCAAAATCCCCTGCTTGTGGGCATAGTCGAGCGCCTGGGCGAGTTGCAGGCCGAGTCGGCAGACCGTTTCGGGCCAGGTGGAAGCCGCCACTCGTCGTCGCCAGGGGGCATCTTCGTCGCCGGGGAACCCCGCCTTGAGTTGCCCCGCGGCAACGCACGCAATCAAGATCGCGCCGCTGCGGGCGGCAGGGGGCGTCGCACGCACCTGGTGCGCCACTTCGGCTAGCGTTCCCCCCGGCGCGAACTGCATGTAGAGCAAGCGCACACGCTCGCTCGGCAAGCGCCGCTGATCGAACACGCGGACGATGTTCGGATGGTCGAGTTGGGCCAAGGTTTGCGGCTCGTTGCCGCGATCGGCCGAAACCTTGAGGGCGACGAGCCTTTGCATCGAGATTTGGCGGGCCAGAAAGACGCTGCCAAAGGCCCCTTTGCCTAGCTCGACCAGCAGGTCGAAATCGTCGAGCCGCTTGCCCGCGACGAAACCATCGAGTCGCCGCGTGGGAGAGACGAGCTGCGTCGAGATCGTCGCTCCGGAGGTGCCGGCCAGTCGCCGCAGCGCTTCGGCCGAGCGCGGATAGCGGCGGCAATAGTCTTGGATCGAAACGGGCTGCCCGGCGGCCCGGCGAAGATGAAATTCCTCGTAGATCAAATCGCACGGTGGCTCGCCGTCGGCGAGCAATTCGGGATGCTGGGCGAGGTATTCGTCGAGCGATTTCGGCCGGCCGCGTACTGACCGCTGCTCCAGGTCGGCCTTAATGAGCTCGACCAGCACCCGCTGTCGATGCGCGGGGGGCTCGGCGGGGAGATACTCGGCGAGGGTCGGCTCAGTGCCGGCTTCCCAGGTGGCCAGAAAGCGCTCCAGTCGCTCGGCCAGGTCGTCCCAGGCTTGCGTGGCGGCTTCGGCGGTGAGATTCGCGGACATCGCTGATGGTTGACCACGGCGGTTTCCGCCCTTTGTAGTCCACCTCCGGCGGATTGGCTACACTAAGCGGTTTTCGGGAGAATATGGCCCGGAAATTGCAATGAACGACGACCTGCTCGACCGCCTCCGCCGACACGATGCCGCCGCCCTGGCGGAATTGTTGCAGTCGCATCGGCCGCAATTGATGGCCTTTATCGAGCGCGAGTTGGGGGCGGCGCTGCGCCGCAAGGTCGAGCCGGACGACGTCTTTCAGGAGGCGAGTGCCGAGGCTTTGCGGGCCTTGCCGGGGGCCGATTTTTCCGAGCGGCAGCCGTTTGGTTGGCTGTGCCAGATTGCCGAGCGGCGGATTATCGATTTGCATCGCAAGCACTTTGGGGCCCAAAAACGCGACGCGGGGCGCGAGGTGGCGCTCGGCTCGCCAGGGGGAGAAACGGGGCAAGTCGGGCTGATCAACCTGCTCGTCGCCAGCCTGACGACGCCGAGCCAGGCCTTTTCGCGCAATGCCCGCGAGGCCCGCCTTCACGAGGCGCTCCTCAAGCTGCCGGACGACCAGCAAGCGGCCTTGCGGCTGCGGTATGTCGAGAACCTGCCGAGCAAGGAAATCGCCGAGCAGCTCGGCAAGAGTGACGCCGCGGTGCGGGTGATGTTGACGCGGTCGCTGAAACGACTGCAAGCCTTGCTGGCGGATGACCCGCCGACCAAGCTGGCGTGAATGATCAGCCCGCAATGAGCACCGATCACGCATCGAGCAGCAATTCGCTCCGGGTCGGGAGCAGGGCGGGCGCGAGTTCCTCGTGCAGCCTCGCGTCCATCGCGGGGGATGCCGTGGGGCGGTCGGGAAGCTGTTCGCAAACGAGCCGCCAGGTTTCGCGCTCGGTTTCCAGAAGTTCGATGGCCTCGGCCAGGCGGGCCGAATCGCGACCGGCCTGGGCGGCGGTCAGCGATTGCAGCAAAAAGCAATAGACCGCCGCGACTTGACTGGTCAGCGGAGTGCCATCGCTCCGCACGCCGGCGAGCAATTCGCCCACGATGTCGCGGCAGCGGGCGAGCGAATCCTGGGCCGTGTCGAACTCGCCGGCTTCCCAGCGGAGGGCCGTTTGCCGGGCATGGCGCAGGGCGGCATCGAGCAGCATCAGTCGCAGCTTTTGCGGCGTGGCGGTATTGACTTGCGTTTCGAGGTAGGCATCCAAAGTGGCGGAATACATGGGAGGGGTTAGCCGGTGGTCGAGCCGAGGGGGGCGATGGTCTGGAGGTTATCGAGGGCGGTCAGGTTGTTTTGCAATTTGCTGATGACCAGTTCCAGGTTGTAGAACTGGTTGAGCAGGCGCTCGCGCTGGCGGTCGAGGCGGGCATTGAAGGCGGTCAGCCGGTTGCCGAGGTCTTCGACCTGACGGCCGAGGGCTTCCGAGCGGTTAATCAGCACCGAGTTATCTCGGCCGACGAGCCGTTCGAGCAGGGCGTCGGCTTTGGCGGCAAAGCCGCTGGTTTCGTCGGTGAAGAAGGTGGTGACGGCGTCGGGATCGGCATCGTAGCGGGTTTGGAATTTGGCCTTATCGAACGATAAGTGGCCATCTTCGGTGAGCGAAAGGCCCAGCTCTCCGAGCGAGCGGATATCCCCCACCGAAGTGAATCGCCCGGAAAGGAGGCTGGCGAGATCGTTGTCGATGCGCAATGCTTCGTAAGTGCCGAAGAGCGTCCCTTTGGTGCCGGCGGTGGCGTCGAACGCGGTATAAGTGTCGAGCTTATCGCGGAGCTTGTTGTATTGATCGACGAAGGTCTGAATCGCATTGGCCGCGGTGGTCGAGGAAGCCGCGACTCCCACCGTAACCGGATCGGTCGAGTTGCCGCTGACGGTGACATCGAGCCCCGGCACAACGCCGCTGAAGCTGCTAGTGGGGGACGAAAGGAGGGCGGAGCCGAGGCCGCTACCGAGTTGCAAGAGGGCGTCTTGCCCTTGGGTGAGGGACGAAAACGAGAGTCCCAAGTCGCTACCGTCGATTTGCAGCTCTCCCGCCGCGCCGGCGACACCGCTGACCAGCGACAGGTGATGCCTCAGCGAGCCGCTGCTTTCGCTGAAAATGCTGGCGGCGATGCCGATATCGAGGTCGTTGATCTTATCGGCGATGTCGGCGAGGGTGTCTCCCGCCTCGATTTCGATGGCGAAATTAGTGGTGCCGTCGATGGTCGTGCCGGTGGCGGTGCCGGCAAGGTGCAAATCGCCGGCGGTTCGGCCGGAGCCGACATTGGCGACTTGTAATTGGCCACTGCCGCCAGCGGTGTCAGTGAGCAGGATGCCATCGCCGGTGGCGTTGATCGAGGCTTCGACCCCGGTGGCGAGGCCGTTGATCGCGTCGATCACGTCGCCGACGGTTTCCGATTCCAGCGCGGCAAGATTCAGAGTGCGCGTTTGGCCCTGCGAATCGGTGATCCGGAGCGAGCCGAGCGAAATGCCCGCGCCGCCGTTGTAGTCGGCAAGCAGCGTGCTGCGGCTGACAGTTTGCCTGCCGAGCGCGGTTCCTTGGACCTCGTCAGCCGCGACATTCGCCTCCAGGCCGAGCTTGGTTGCCGTATTCGTGCCATCCCCGCTGGCGACGATCAGATTGCTCGTCGATTGGCCGGTGGTATCGACGAGCGCGATGCCGCTGCGGGCGGCGTTGTATTCGGCCCGGACGCCGACCGCCGCCTGGTTGATCGCCGCGATGACATCGTCGAGCGTGGCCGCGGCCGCGAGGTCGATCGTGGCCGAAGTGCCGCTCCGGTCGGTAATTTGCAGGTTGCCGAGCGTACCGAGGCCATTGCCGCCGCCAAGGGTCGAAAGGAGCGTCGTTTTGAGACCCGCGGCGAGACGGCGGCCAGAGATCGAGTCGCCGATGGCGGTGGTGGTCAAACCGAGTTCCGTCGCCACCCGGCTGCCGAGCGAATTGGTGACGGCGAAGGTGCCGCCGGTGTTCGCGGTCAGGTCGGTCAGTTCCAGGCGGAGGCCGTCGCTGCTGATCGCGGCGGCGAGGCGCGTGGGCGCGGCGGCATTGAGGCGGGAGACCAATTCGCCAAGGGTTTGCGGTTCGGATTGGCCGGTCGGATTGAGGTCGAGCGAGAGGGTGGTGCCGTCACGAAAGCTGAATTCGAGGTCGGGAAGTTCCGCCAGCAGGCTCACACCATTGCCGTCGTTTAGGCTGGCGAGGCTTTGCCCGCTGAAGAGGCCAGTCAGCGTTTGACCATTGGCCGAATCGGCGGCGACATTGATGCCGGCAAGGCCCAAGTCGGCCGCGGTGGTTCCTCCCGAAACTTCCTGCACGCGGAGATTGCCGGCCCCCCCTGATTCGTCCGTGAGAACGAGGCGGTCGCCGATGGCGGAGGCAGTGACATCGATTTCGTCGGATTCGTTAATCGCGGCCAACACGTCGTCGATGGTGAGCGAATACCGCAGGTCGATGACGGCGGTGTTTCCTGCGCGGTCGGCAATGCGGATTTTGCCGCGCGAAACTCCTTCGCCTCCGTTGAGATCGGCCAGGGCCGCGCCGCGATCGACCTGCCCTCCTTGGCGGATACTCAGCGTGCCGGCGGCGAATTCCTGGTCAAGCGAGGCGATGCCGCTCGAGATTTGGTGCGCGGCCTGGGCCTGGCGGAGGGGGGTGAACTGATATTGGCCGGGAGCGACTTCGCCATTGGCGGCGGCGGTCAGGCTGGTGCTGGTGCTAGTGATGCTCCGGGAGCTGAAGAGGCTGGTCGTTTTCAGGCGGCGGGCGGCGAGCTGGACGCCGAGCGTCAGGGCAGTCAGGTCGGAGATGGCGGCCTGCGTGGCTTGGGCCGATTTTTGCCGCGAGGAAAGACGATCGCGCGGCTGGGCGGCGAGGGCCATCAATTGATTGACGGTGTCCTCGATTTCGATGCCCGTTACCAGGCCGACGCTGGATTGAATTCGTCCCATGAGTCAGTTCGAAAATCGTGGCGCAGGCGGACGCTTCGACGTTTTTATCGACGCGACTTCGGCGTGGTGGCCAGCAAAAAGCCCGCCGCCGGCAAAGTCGGCCGCCACACTGTCGCGGGCGGCGATGTCAAGAAAGAAAAACCGCCGGCAAACCTGGGGTTTGCCGGCGGTGGGGTGAATTCAGCGGTCGTTGCCGGCTTAGCCGCGGAGCAGGGCCAGCACGTTTTGCGGGTTCTGGTTGGCGATCTGGAGCACCGTGGTGCCCGATTGGACGAGGATTTGCGCCCGGGTCAGCTTGGCGGTTTCCTGAGCGAAGTCGGCATCGCGGATCGAGCTTTCGGCATCGGTCAGGTTGGTGACCGTGTCGGTGAGCGAGGCGATGTTGGTTTCCAGGGTCGTTTTCTGGAAAGCACCCAGCCGACCGCGAAGGCCGGTGACCTTGTTGATCGCCGCATCGACGATGCTGGCGGCAGTGCCCGGGTCGGTGCTCAAGTCGGAGGCGTTGCCCGAGCGAAGCTCAAACAGTCGGCCATCGATGCCACCCAAGCTGGCGGTGTTGACCGAATTGATGCCGATGCGGACCTGGTTGTTGCTGACGACGTTCGGGCCGACCTGGAAGATCGCACCGCCACCGTTGATGTTGAAAGTGACATCGGTCGAGCTGCCGTCATTGACGGTGAGCGACAGATCGAGCGAGGCGGTATTGATGCTGAGGGTGTTGCCGGAGCCATTGGCGGTGGTGCCGTTGACGGTGGCGACGATGTCGGTGCCGGTGTCGCGGGTGTCGCTGAGGGCCGCCTCGAAGGTGCCGCCGCTCCCTTCGCTGATGACATCGACATCGACGAACGCGGCGCTGCCGTAACCGGTCGATTCGATTTCCAAGAGGCCGGCATTGTTTGTGGCTTGCACGCCGGTCGAGTCGGAGACGAGGTTAATCGCCGCGACAACTTGGGCGATGGTCGCCCCGGTTTCGAAGTTGAAGACTTCCGAGCCGGTGAGGCCGGAAATCTTGACAACGAGGTCGGCTGCCAGGGCACCGGAGGTGGCTGCCGCACCACCGCTGAGGGGGTTGGTGACGGTGCCGAAGTCCGAGGTGCTGAAGGTGTTGCCGCCGCCAGTGGTGGCGGTGACGTTGAAGTCGGTCAGGCCGTTGATTTGCGTGGCGACTTGGGTGACCGTGGCGTTCAGGGCCACCGAGGCGGTGATCAGGTTCGTGCCGCTGTTGTAGCTCGCGGTTGTCGTGCCGTCGCTGCCGCCGGTGAGGGGGTTATTGACGGTGCCGAAATCGGCGGTGTCGAAGGCGTTGCCACCGCCCGAAGCAGCCGAGGCGTTGAACGCGGCGAGTCCGTTGATCTGGCTGGCGATGGAGGTCAGCGTGGCTCCGAGGCCGACGTTGACGGTGATCGTCGTGCCGCCGTAGGTAGCGCTGGTCGTGCCGTTGCTGCCGCCAGAGGTGACGCTGCCGGTCGAGCCATTGTCGCCGGTGTTGTAGGTGCTGCCGCCACCGGTGACGCTGGAGGTGGCGAAGGTTCCTTCGGCGTCGATGGCGTCGGCGATGTCTTGGATGGTGTCGTTCGAGCCGCTGTCATCGACCGAGATGGTGAGGGTGTTCGTGCCCGAGTTGTACGAGGCGCTGGTGGCCCCAGTGACGTCGGCGATGACGATGGTCAGGGCGTTGCCCGCCGCGCCATCGGCCGCTCCGCCGGCAACCGCGGTCAGGTCGAAACCGCCGCCGGTAAGGGCATAGGATCCGGTCGCCTGGGCGATGTCGCTGGCGGCCTGGAAGGTGACATCGACGGTGTTGCCGATCGCGCCTTGGGCTGCCGCCCCGGCAACCGCGCTCACGCTGAGCGAGCCGGACGAGTTGGTCAGGGTGACGGTGCCCGATGCATGAGCGATGTCGCTGGCGGCCTGGAAGGTGACATCGGTCGCATTGCCGACGGCGGCATCGGCCGCTCCCCCCGCGACGGCGGCCACGGTGATCGAAGCCGAGGAGTTTGTCAGGGTGACCGCGCCGCTGGCTTGGGTGGCGGTGGTACCGGCGAGGCTGTTATTCGTAATCAGGGCCTGGGTGGCGGCGGCCGTGATATCGACCGACACGGCGAGCGAACCGGCCGAGCCCAGGTTGGCTTGGGTGATCGACAGGTCGCGGACCGTCGTGCCGCCGGCGGTGTAGGCGGTTTGGAAGTCGAGGCTGCCGTCGAGCAGCTTGCGGCCTTGGAAGGTGGTCACCTGGGCAATGCGGTCGATGGCTTCGAGCGAGCTATCAACTTGCAGCTGGTTGGCGGCGAGTTGCTCTTCGCTGAGCACGCCCGTGTTGGCGGCTTCGACCACGAGGCCGCGGATGTCGTTCAAGAGACCGCTGATTTGGCCGAGGGCGCTGTCCGACGTGGCGATGAGCTGGTTGGCCCGCTCGGTGTTTGAGATCGCCTTGTTGATACTGGTGATGTCGCGGCGAAGGTTCTCGCTGGCGATCAAACCGGCCGGGTCGTCTTTACCGGCGTTGATTCGCAAACCGGTGCTGAGCCGGGTGAGCGATTCCTGCAATTGCGTGTTCGACCGCGTCAAAGTTTTCTGCGCGATCAGCGAGCTGACGTTCGTGTTAATACGGCTCATGTGCCATGCACCCTTAAAAAACGTTGGTGGGACCTGTGGGGGGCCTCATCCGGCATCGTTGGGCAACTCTAGGTCCGAATTAAGGCTCCGGAGAGAAAGTTGTGTCGCGGTCCTCACGGCACGTCTTCCGCTCGTCTGCTGGTGGAAAACGACGGTTGAACTTCCTGTCCGCCGATGGGTATTGGGATTGCCGGCCCCCATCGGCAGGGGCCGGCAACTCGCACCGTCATGCTCCAACGTCCCTGCAACGCAGCACGATACGCAACTTGCCGCGCTATTCGCGGCCTGTTATCTGGCTCTATCGTCGGGTAAAACTGGATGCTTTAGGTAAAATGCGGGGCTTTTGGATCAACTTGGCGGGCACTACATCGTTCGTTCGTCACGTTCCTCAGATCGACTACAGGTGGCCTGCTGGGGGGGGCGACAACTTGGCGGATAGCCGACAGCAAATCCGCCAAGTTGGGAATATCCGGACCTGCCGGGAGGGGCTGTCCCCGCTGCTTCACTTTCCCGTTACTTTCCGGTCGTCGGGCGGCCGAGGTCGCGGGTATCTTCGGGCCGGAGTTGGCTGGCCTTCCGATTTTCGCGCTGGATCGCTTCGTAAACTTCCTGGCGATGGACCGGAATATCCGAAGGCGCCTCGATTCCCAGGCGCACCTTATCGCCGCGGATATCGACAATGGTCACGACGATATCGTCGCCAATCATGATGCTCTCATCACGGTGTCTCGACAGGACCAGCATGGGGGGCTCCTTCCTCTAACGGTGCCGGAGTTCCGGCAGTCAAAGCGGGTGTATGATGGGGAGGGGATATGAAGGGGGGCTGGAAATCGCGGGACCGCGAAGTGCGGGGCGAATCCCATTCAGCAGGCGAGGCGAGGACACCTGCTGTCCGGCAAGAGGTGTATCGGCCGCGCTGTTTACCTAGAATCAATGGCTTGCGCAGCCGTCACAGTTTTTCACTCCGCGCCGTTTGTATCATGCACTGCGGCGCAGAACGGTTGGCGCGCGGGGGGCAATCTCCATGGCGACGGGCTGCTCGTCGGCGGTAATTACTTGCCGACCGAGGCGGCGGTCAAAGTTGATAATGAGTGGGGCCTTGAGGTTCAAGGTCCAGTCGCCGTCGCTTTGGGCCAGGATGGAGAGGACGTAGGCTTCGTCGAATTGCGAAAAATCGAGCGGCGCGAGTTGCCCACGCGTGACGCGCACCTGGTAGTGCGGCACGAACCGCCGTGGGCTGACGACCGGGAGAGCGATTTCGGGGCGATTCACGCTTTGCAGCCAGCCCAGGGCGTCGCTGGCGTCGTCGGCTAGCAACACCCAGTGCGAGCAATCCTCGAAGGCGATGATTCCGCGTGGAAAGAGGAGAATGTCGTCCACGCTGATTTCGACGGGCCCGAAATGGCTGGTGTTGATCTGCATGGTGGCGAACAGGAGAGCGGAGGAAACGCGGAACAAGCTGCCTCTTCCGGTGTTCATCGACCAGTCGCCGCCGGCAAAAGCAGCAAAACCAGCACTACAGGAAGTCGAGCAGTGATAGCTGGAAGGTGCGGGCGGTAAGCTGTAACGAAGCTTCAAGGGCCGCCTGCCGGGCGGTCAGGTTGGAAATCGCCTCGGCCAGATCGGTATCGATCTCGTCCGACAAGCTCCCTTGCAGCTGAATATTTTCGTCTTCCAAGCGGCCATGCAGCGTTTCGAGGCTTTGCCCGCGAGCGCCCACTTCGGCCCGCGCGGCATTGACGCGGTCGAAATCCTGATCGAGCAAAGCGAGCGCCCGCTCGATGGCCGGCACGTCGTTGGCGAGTAGGGCGTCGTGCAATCGGCCGAGAGAATTGAACACCCCGGCCACTTCGAGCGGGTTGACGTCGCCGGCGGTGATCGTATCGGGCGAGGTGCTCGCGGCGCTCGTTGTTGTTTCTCCCTGGGCGACCAGCCCCAGGTCGATCGCCGCGAAGCTCTGAAACGACCGCGTCACTTGCAGGGTCGCGGTGGGGGTGGCGTTACCATCGATCAGTTCGATGCCGTTGCCCGACTGCGCGAGCCGCGCGACGACGCGGGTCGCCGGATCCTGGTTATCGGCCCGGTTATTGATGAGGTCGAGGATGTCGCCGATGGTACTGGCACCATCGAGGTCGATGTCGAGCACGGTTCCATCGCGGCGCTGGATCGAGAAGTCGATTCCGGCGGCGGTGGAGACTCCGCGGCCGTGGTTGAGGTCGGCCAGGTTCGTATCATGGGTAAGCGAGCGGACGCCGAGCTGCGTGGCGGTGGTGCCGCCGTTTTCGCCAATCTGAAAATCAGCCCCGCTGAGCCGCGAGCGGATGCGAATGCGGTCGCCGGCCGGGTCGATGTCGGCTGCCAGGCTGGCGGGGGAGCCATTGAGGGCATTCAGCAGGTCTTCGACCGTGACCGCACCCGATAAGTCGAGGGTGTAAGCCTGGCCGCCGTTATGAACCAACAGTCCGCTGGTCAAATCGAGGGGCTCGCCGCTGCCGCCGGCGGTGGTTGCGCCGGCATCCAAATCGACGAAGCCATTGCCCGTCGAGGCGATCGTGGCTCCATCACGGGGATCGAGCCGGGCGGTGAAGCGGGCGGAAATTGTCGCGTTGGCGGTAAGGGCGGCAATCACCTGATTCGCGGTGGTGGCCCCCGGATCGATATGCACGAAGATCGTGTTCGCGTCACCGCCACTGTTGCCGGTGTTGCCGCTTACGACGCCGATGTCGCCGGTTTGGACCAGCGCGGCGGCATTGAAACCGCCATCGTTGGGGTCGGAAGCGTCGTAGCTGGCGGTGAAGGTTCCTTCGGCGGCGATGGCGTCGAGCAGGGCCTGCACATCGGTCGCGCCGGTCGAATCGATGCCCAGCGTCAGCGTTTTCGTGACGGTGTTGTAGTCGGCCGTGGCCGCATTGCCGATCGCTCCCGCATCGGCCAGCTCGATTCGCACGTCATTCAGGCTCGTGCCGGTGCTGGCAGCGGTCAGGATCAGATTGTTGCCGAAGCCGGAAAGCGCGAGCGCGGCTCGCGCGGCGGTGGCGCTCGCCTGATAAGTGGCGAACTCGTTGCCCGGATTCAGCCCCGGCGCGGCTTGCAACAGGCCGTCATCGACGAATTGCAATGTGACCCCGTTCTCGGCGGCACCCAGCTGGTTGGCTTCGAGAATCAGGTTGTTGTTGCGGCCGGGGGAGTCGATGTAAGCCGCGGCCCGCGCGCCGAGAATATCGGCGAGGCGGGTCGTCAGCCGCAGGATCGGATCGAGGTCGCGGCCGGTAATTGGCCCGGTGCCGGTGCCAAGGGTATTGAGGATGCCCAGTTCGGCCGCGGTCGTCCCCGCGCCGACCTCGCGGACAGTCAGGTTGCCGCCGCCGGCATCGTCAATGTCGAGCACCAGGCCGGTCGTCGTGACGCGGGCGATGATCGACCGGCCGGCGGGGGGATTGGCAGCGATCAAATCGGCGACATCCCCGATGGTCTCGGCAGAGGTGATGTCGATGACGCTGGTGCGCGTGCCGTCGGAGATGGCGATGCTGCCAGGGGTGATTCCCTGTCCCCCTTGCAAGTCGGTCAGCAGCGTGTCGCGGGTCAGAATCGGGTTGAGATCGACCGTCCCTCGCACCCCCGGCGAAAAGGCCCCGAAAATTTCGCTGCCGGAGACATTCGTCGCCTGCTCAAGGGCCAGATCGACGAAGCTGGAAATCGACCCTTCGTTGCCGTGATAAGTGACGAGGTTGCCATCGAGCGAGAACGGCACGGTCGTGGTGCGCGAGCCGGCAAAGAGATAGCGGCCTCTAAAATTCTGATTACCGACGCTAACCAGCTGCTCGATGGCGCGGCGCACTTCAGTCGCGGCGGCTTCGCGGGCCGCGTCGCTGCTGGAGGAATCGCTGACGCCCAGGGCCGTGGCCCGGATGCTGCTGAGCGTGGTCGCGACATCGGCGACGGCGGTGTCGGTGGCGTCGAGATACGATTGGCTGGCCCGGAGGTTCGTCTGGGCCTGGGCCTTCAGCTCCAACAGCCGCTGGAGCGACTGCGCGCGCAACGCGGCGGGGGCGTCGTCGCTGGGCGCGGCGAGGCGGCGGCCGGTGCTGATCTGGCTCTGATAGCGCAGAATCTCCAGCTCGTCGGACTGCAATTGGGCGAGCAGCCGGGTTTGGTTCAAGAGATCGCTGGTGCGGGTCGTGGGGACCGGATAAACGCCGGCCATGGCAAGCTCCGGCTAGAGATTGATCAGGACTTCGAGCAATTCGTTGATCGTGGCGATGACGCGGGCCGAGGCCTGAAAAGCCCGCTGATACGCGATCATGCGGACCGCCTCCTCGTCGAGATTCACCCCCGTGACCGAGAGATATTGCCCCTCCAGCGTTTGCTGAAAGACCTCAAAGCCCTCGGCCACGGACTTGGTGACGGCCGCTCCTTGCGTGACGTCGCCGGTGATTCGGTCGTAAAGCAAGGCGAGCGACTGGTCGTTTTGCGACGAAATCGGCGCGGTGAGCAAAGTCGCCAGTTGGGCCGCAACGTCGGTATCCTCGGCGATTCCGCCGCCGCTGGCCGCGAATTTGCCGGGACTCGTGCGAATCTCGCGGCTGATGCCGATATCGGAGGCGTGGGCACCGGTGAAAAACGTGTTGATCCCCAAGGCGGCGAGCGCGCCGCTGGTGTCGCCGGCGAAGCTGAACTTGACGAACGACGTGTCGGCTTCGAGGCGCAGACGGCGCGAGGGGGTGATCGTGGCCGATATGCCGTCGATGGCGTCGAGCGCGGCGGCCAGATCGGCAAGCGAGGTGTCGTCGTCGAGGCCGTTCAGATCGACCCGGATGTCGGTCGTCGTGGAGAGTCCGGTTTGGGTGTTCAGGACTTGAACGCTGAAGCTGCCGTTGCTGGGAGTGAACTTTAGACCCGCCTGATCGAGGGCGGCACCAAGGTCGTCCACGGCGAATTCGCTTTCGAGCGAAGAATACCCTTCGAGCCCCTGGCCGCCGGCATGGAGCTTGTTGAACTCATACATCAGCGCGCGGGCAAAGTTGTCGAGACCATCGAGGAATCCGCCGAGCACCTCGTCGCGCGAGCGAATGAGGCCAGCCAGTTTGCCGCTGGCGGCGGTGATGGGGGAATCGGTTTCCTTGAGGCGGATTTCGGCGATGGCGAGGCCGCGGTCGGTCGAGGCGAGGGCGGTCACTTCGCGATACGAGCCGGCCGCGACCAGATATTCTCCCCCCGCGAAAACGGTGACATCTCCCGTCGGCTGCTCGACGGACTTAATGTCGATGAGCTGGGCAAGGTCGTTGAGCACGGCGGTGCGGCGGTCACGCAGGCCGATGGCGTCGCTGGCCGAGGTGTCTCCCCCTTCGGCCTTGACGATCTGCACGTTGAGGCGGGCGACTTCCGAGAGGGCGTGATTGATGTCGTCGGCCGACGCGATGACCTGGTTGTTCACATCCTGGCGAATCTCGCGGACGCGGGCATCGAGTTGGCGGATGTTGTCGGTGAGGGTTTTCCCTTGCAACACCGCGAGATTGCGCACCGCCGCGCTATCGGGCTGGTTGAGGATGTCCTGAATGCTGTTGAAAAAGCTGGTCAGCGCCGTGCTGAGATCGGTGTCGCTCAATTCGCCGATCAGCGATTCGAGCTGCACGTAGGTATTTTGCTGGGCCTGGCTATTGGCCAAATCGCTGCCGGCATTGCGGAGGCGCTCCTCGAGAAAGCGGTCGGTCACTTGCTGGACCGAATCGACTTTGACGCCGGTCCCGAGCAGCAGATTGCCGTAGGTTTGCGTCGGCCCCGGCACCAGCACCAGTCGCTCGCGGACATAGCCGGGCGTGTTGGCGTTGGCGATGTTGTTGCCGGTGACCTGCAGCCCGAGCTGCGCCGCCAGGAGGGCGTTGTTGGCGGTCTGAATCGAGCTGAAGAGCGTCATGGCCGGACCGATGAGCGGCGATGCCGGCTACGCCTCTTGATTGACGAGCGTGCCCCGGGCGTGCGCGGAATCCCCTTCTCCATATGTCGGCTGCATCCGGCCGCCGGTGGCGATAATCTCGACCAGCTGCGAAACATGCAGCAAAGCCCGCTGGGCTAGCACCCAATTGGAAAGGCTTTCGTGCTGCAAGAGGCGCATTTGAGTGCCGGCGGTCTTGACTCGATCGCGCAGCTTGGGTGAATTGCCCTGACTGACCAGATTCGCCAGCTTGCCCAGGCTGTCGGCCTGACGCCCTTGTTGGCGAGCTTCGGCGAGCAGTTCGGTTCGGCGGCGCTGGCAATCTTGCAAGCGACGGGCGAGCGCTTCTTCGCGAACTTGCGTTTCGGCGAGGCCCGCCAGATCGACCGTGGCCAGATTCGCGCGCTTGGCGCGCAGCACCGCCAGCAGCTCGCTTTGCACGGTGGCGAGCTCATCGAGCAGCGTGCCGATTTCGGTTTCCAGATCGCGATTCGATTCGGGAGTGGGCATGACTTCGTAGGCTGAAAGATCGGCGATGGCGAAACCAGAGAGGAGGCGAAGACGACTAGCGGCGAAGCATGAAAAGATCGAACATGGGGCCGCTGAATTGCTCGGCGGTAGCGTCGCTCAGCTTTTCGGCCAGCACCTGGTCGAGCTGACCTTGAAACACCTCTTCGGTCTGGCCGCCATGAAAATAGGCCGGCTTCTCGACCGTTTTGCGCATCTGCGACAAAAGCTGCGTGAAGAAAGTCTGCCCGACGAAATCATCGAACGCCGCGCGGGCCTCGCTCGTGGCTGTTTTCGCCTGCGACGAAAGGGCCGCCGGAGCGCTTGGAGCCGAAGCCATGCCGATTGTATTCACCGAGCTAACCATCGTGAGATTCCTGCGAATGACCAACGACCAGGGACAAAGCACAACGGACCTATTCCACAATTAGTTCCCCAAACAGCGCCCGCTTGTGTTTCAGCATCTTGATGATGTCGATCACATCTTCAGCCGGCACCTTGAGGGCGTTCAGTGCATCGACGAGGGCGGTGAGCTTGGTTTTGGCGGGCTCGGCGGCCGGGTCGAGAGCAACGAATTCGTTAAACGTCTGGTCGCCGGTGGTGATAAGCCGATTGCGGTGCATAACGGCGACGGGGCTGATTTCGACATCCGCGCCGACGATAATCACCCGCTTCCGCTCGTTGATGATGACCTTGGTGTCGGTTTGCGGCGGCGTGATCCGCGTATCCAACAGTAGCGAGGCGAAGAGGGTGGGGTTATCGGTATAAGTCTTCGGAATCGTCACTTCGATCTTCACCTGATCGACGGCCCGGGCGACTCCCGCGGCCCCGCTCGACCCGCTGAAATCGGGCTGCTGGTTGATGAGCTGCTCTAGATAGGCCGTGGTCTGAAAGGCGGCATGGTCTTTGTTCATCACGAGGACCAGTTTGCCGTCTTTTACGAATTCGTTCTGAAACCGGGTTTCGACCTGCACGCCGCGGGTGATGCGGGCGGTTTGCGGCCGGAGCGGATCGTCCAGCGATAAGAGCCCCTTGGCGAGGCCATACACGGTTTTATCCCCCGGCAGCGGGCCATAGAGCTCGGTGAGCATCAACTGCCCCCCTTCCAGGCTTTTCGCGCTAATCGCGCTCAGCGTGCAATCGAGATCGTCTCCCTGCTGCGCTCCACCTGCCGGCACGGTGGCGGTAACAAATACCAGGGCGACGTTCTTGACGTTTCTCAGCTCTTCGAGCGAGGGCTGCCCTTGGGCGTTGTTCGGCAGCCGATGGCCCATCAGCTCCATATAGCGCGATAAGGCCCGCAGCGTCGCCTTGTTGTCGCCATCGCCGGTCCCTCGCAGCCCCACCACCAGCCCCATGCCGTGGAGTGTGTTTTCCTCTTGTCCCTTGATGCGGCAGATGTCGCCGATGCGGTGATCGGCGCGAACATGGGAGGCGAAGCACGAAATCAGCAAGAACAAGCACGAAATCCGAAGCACGAAGCACGAAACAAATTCGAATGCGGAATGAATATAGGAAGAGAACACTCCTTTAGAGATTACGGACGATTGTTTCATTGAAAGTTTATTCATTGGAATCTGCTTCGTATTTCGTGCTTCGTGCTTCGTAT
>JANRLS010000238.1:0-84453 GCA_033762315.1 Pirellulaceae bacterium | reverse complement strand
CCCCCACAGCACGATGATCGGCAGGCTCAGAATCGTCATCAGCACGAGCAAGGCGCGGGGGGGCAGGCCATCTCCCACCAGCCCCACTCCCCCCGCCAGCAGCACCTGCAATTCGATCATCAGCCAGAGAAAGTCGGTTAGCTGAAAGCGCGTCGGCGCGTTCAGTTGCCCGGCCGCTCGGCTGACGGGGCCCAGGAGCCAGTGGCCTAGCAGGGCCGACACCGCGGCAAACGCGGCGAGGCCGGCAAGCATGGCGACGACAATGGCCAAATTCATGACGCTTCCCCAGCGGTTGCGTCATTATGGCCTGGTCGCGATTCACGCGCCCAGCGGCGAAACGTAGCCCCGGTCATCGCCTCAGAATCGCCGACGGCATACACTGCAGGCCGAGCCGATCCATGTCTAGCCTCTTCGCCAAGTCCGAAGCCGACAACTTCCGCCAGGCCCAGCCGCTGGCGGCGCGGATGCGGCCCAGTTCGCTGGCCGAATTCACCGGCCAGCAGCACTTTTTGGGAGAGGGCAAGTTGCTCCGCAGGCTGCTCAAGGCGGACCGGTTGGGCTCGGTCATTTTCTATGGTCCGCCGGGAACCGGCAAAACGACACTGGCCCGCCTGTTAGCGACCGAAAGCCACCGCAAGTTCCGGCAGCTTTCGGCCGTCACCAGCGGCGTGAAGGAACTGCGCGAAACGCTGGACGCCGCTCGCGATGACCTGGCCGGCGGCGGTTCGCGGACGCTCTTGTTCATCGACGAAATCCACCGCTTCAACAAGGCCCAGCAAGACGCCCTGCTGCCGGATGTCGAGGAAGGAGTGGTCACGCTGGTCGGCGCGACCACCAGCAACCCGTTTTTCGCCGTAAATAGCGCCCTCGTCAGCCGCAGCCAGATTTTCGAGTTCCAGCCCCTCTCGCCCGACGAAATCAAGTCGGTCCTCCGGCGGGCGTTGGCCGACAAAGGACGAGGCCTCGGCAATCACGACGTGCGGATGCACGACGATGCAATCGAATTTCTGGCCGAGGTAAGCGATGGCGATGCCCGCCGGGCTTTGACCGCGCTAGAAATCGGCGTGCTGTCGAGCGATGTCCGGCCGCTGGAATTTACCCGCGAATTGGCCGCCGAATCGGTCCAGCGCAAGGCGGTGCAATACGACCCCACCGGAGACGGCCATTACGACGCGGCCAGCGCGCTCATCAAGAGCATTCGCGGCAGCGACCCCGATGCCGGCATCTATTGGCTCGCCCGGATGCTGGAGGCGGGCGAGGATGTGCGCTTCCTCTGTCGCCGGCTGGTGATTTTGGCGAGCGAGGACGTGGGAAACGCCGATCCGCAGGCTTTGCCGCTAGCGGTGGCGGCCATGCAGGCGTGCGAATTCGTTGGCCTGCCGGAGTGCCAATTGCCGCTGGCCCAGTGCGTGGCGTATCTGGCGTGCGCTCCGAAATCGAACGCGGCGACGGTGGCCATTGGCGAAGCCCGTCAGGACATTCGCGAGGGGCGTTTGCTCCCCGTGCCGGTCCATCTGCTCGACGGGCACTACGCCGGCTCCAAGCGCCTCGGCCACGGCCAAGGTTACGAATATGCCCACGATGCCGAGGGGGGAATTGCCGCGCAGGACTATCTGGGAGTCGAGCGCGAGTACTATCGTCCGGTGCCGCGCGGTTTCGAGAGTGAATTGGCCGAGCGACTGGCCGCGATTCGGGCCAAGTTGCGCGAAGCCCGCCCGCCGGCGAAGTAGCGTCCCCCCGCCCTCCGCGACATGACTTTGCTATGCTCAAAGCATGAGCGCTCCCAATCCTTATGCCGACGACGCGGTCACCTACGAGCCGTCAGCGGTGACCGCGCCGGTCGTGACGCACGTTCCCAGTGGCCCCCCGAACTTTTGGCGGGGAAGAAGGGTGCGCTTGCCGTTGATCCTCTTTTTGCTCACCTGTTTGAGCACGTTCGTCGCCGGGGCGACCCACGGCATGGCGGTTGAATACCTGTTTCAGACCAGCCTGTTGCCATTGCGGCAAGCAATTTACGCCAATTTCTACAACGGCGTGCTCTATATGGTCTGCGTATTGGCGATTCTGTTGACGCACGAGATGGGGCATTTCGTGGCGTCGCTCTTCTATCGCGTGCGGGCGAGCCTCCCCTATTTCGTGCCGTTTCCCCTATCGCCGATTGGCACCATGGGGGCGGTGATCGTGATGCAAGGGCACACCGCCAACCGCAAGCAAATTTTCGATATTGGGCTGGCGGGACCACTCGCTGGACTGGTCGTGGCGATTCCAATTGCTTGGATTGGCATCGCGCGGCTCGATTTTTCGCCATCGCAAGGAGAAATCGCCCTCCAAGCGCCGCTGGCCATGAGAATGGCGATCGACTATGCACACCCTGGAAGATACGACCCGCAGGTCGGCATCCCGCTGAAAGGGATGAACGCCTGGTACATGGCGGGCTGGGTCGGGTTGCTCGTGACCGGACTCAACATGCTTCCCGTCAGCCAGCTCGACGGCGGCCATGTGACCTATGCCCTGTTCGGCAAGACTGCCCATTGGATCGCGCGGCTCTTCATGTTGCTCGCGTTTCTCTATATGGGCTATGTCGCCATCGTTTATCTCACGGTCCCCAGTTGGATCTTCATGGCGTTTCTCGTTTTTGCTCTGGGCACCAGCCATCCGCCGACGCGCGACGACAGCGTTCCGCTGGGGTGGTTTCGCACGGTGCTGGGCTGGTTGTCCCTCTTGATCCCGATTTTCTGTTTCGTGCCCAATCTGTTCATCGAAAGCTGAGCGTGCAAACTGGGGACCGGCCATGCGGTGGCAAATCGAAGCGGCGGTGATCGAACTGGTTCAAGGGGATATTGCGCGCGAGGCGGTCGATGCGATTGTGAATGCCGCCAATCATCGGCTGATGGGGGGCGGCGGCGTGGATGGGGCCATTCATTGCCGCGGCGGGCCGGCAATCATGCAGGAGACCGACGAGCGCTATCCCGACGGCTGTCCGACCGGATCGGCCGTAATCAGCGGCGCGGGAAATCTGACGGCCAAGTTCGTGATCCATGCGGTCGGGCCGGTCTGGTACGGCGGCACGCGCGGCGAGGCGGAATTGCTGGCGAGAGCTTTTCGGCGTTCGCTGGAGCTTGCGGCCGAGCAGCGTTGCCAAAGCGTCGCCTTCCCCGCCCTCAGCACCGGGGCTTACGGCTATCCGCTCGACGAGGCGGCCAGAATCGCCCTGCGAACGACGGCCGAATTTCTCAAAATAGAGCAGCGGCCGGCCCTCGTCCGGTTTATCCTGTTTGACGCTCCGGCACTAGCCGCGTTCAAGCAGGCGCTGGGCGATTTGCAGAGGAAAACATGAATGGGCGATTCGTAATTCGCGGCCGGATCGTGTTGTTGTTTGGCTTGCTCGGCGCGGTAGCACATGCCGCCGAGCCGACGTTTCCTTCAGGCATTTCTTGGATCGACCCGGCTGGGCTTGATCAGCCGCTAGTCATTTGCGGCCGCGAGCCCTCGGACGAATTGCGAAAGCTGGCCCTCGATCGCGCGGCCAGACCCGATTCCAAGGTCGTCGTGCTGCCCGAAGACTGTGCCCCGATCCTGCCGGGGGCGATGGTCGTTCGCGGCAGCCAGGAAGCCCGCGAGTCACTGGCCGCCGCTTTCGCCAAAATGCCAGGGCAACTTGGCATCGCGGTGGAAGAGGGCGCGGTGCTGGTAGTCCGGGGGCGTCGGCTGGAAGTGCTGGGCGAAGGTTCGGTGCGCTTCGTTCTGGCCAAATCGGCGACTCGTCCGGCGCGCGAAATCACGATCTCGGCCGGCGAGTGGCACGACCTGACGATGCTCCGCCGGGCCGCTATCGACCGCGCGCTGCCGGAGTTTCCGCCCGCCAAGCTGCCGGAAAGCAAGGTCGAAAACGGCTCGCTGGTGATTGTCGGCGGCGGCGGGATGCCGAAGGCGGTCGTCGAAAAGTTCATCGAGCTGGCTGGCGGGCCGGATGCGCCCATCGTCGTGTTGCCGACTGCCTCCGGCGACATGCTGCCGCCGGGCGATGGCGCCGGGCGGATGTTCACGCAGCTTGGCGCGAAGCGTGTCACCGTCCTCAAGCAGCGGACCAAATCCGAGGTAGAGTCGCCCGAATTCAACGCGGCGCTCGCCGAAGCAAAGGGAGTCTGGTTCGGCGGCGGCCGGCACTGGCGCTTCATCGACGCCTATGCCGCGACGAGCGCCGAGACGCAATTTCACGACGTGCTCCGCCGCGGTGGCGTCATCGGCGGCAGCAGCGCGGGGGCCACGATTCTGGGGCAATACATGGTTCGCGGCAGCGTGCTGGGGAACACCGACATGATGGCTGAGGGTTACGAGCGCGGGCTGAATTTTCTGCCGGGCGCGACGATTGACCAGCACTTCACCCAGCGGAAACGCCAACCCGACATGACCAGCGTCATGCGGAGGTTTCCACAGCTCTTGGGCATTGGCATCGACGAGGGAACCGCGCTCGTCGTCCGCGGCTCGGCGGGCGAAGTGCTGGGCCCCGGCCGTGTCCATTTTTACGACTATCGCAGCGGCCCCCCCGCCGGCGAGCAGGACTACACCGCGATTGCCGCCGGCGAGCGGTACGACCTTGCACAGCGCAAGGCGGTTGTTACCCCCGCGCCTTGAGCAGGTCGCGAATTTCCGCGAGCAGCTTTACATCGGGCGGCGCTTCGGGGGGAGCTTCGGCCTTCTTCTCTTCAAATCGGGCCTTGGCCATGTTCATGGCTTTGATCACGAAGAACAAACAGATGGCGATGATCGTGAAGTCGAGCACCGCCTGAAAAAAGCTGCCGTACTTCAGCATGACGTCTTCCGACACCTGCTTGGTGACTCCATCGACGGTGACTTCCTTGGTGATCGTGCCGATTGCCTTGCCGAACTTGGAGAAATCCGCCCCCCGCATGGCCAGCGCCAATGGCGGCATCAACACATCGTTAACGAGCGACGACACGATCTTTCCAAAGGCCCCCCCAATAATGACCCCCACCGCCATATCCACCACATTTCCCCGTAGCGCAAATTCCCTGAATTCCTTGAACATTCCCATCGAAGTGTCCTCGCAAAGTTGTTGGGGAGTCGGCCGGCTGGTCGGCAAAAACAATCGGACCCACGCGGCAGACCTAGAGAAGCAGCGATGATCTTACGCCCCGGCGGGAAAACCGGGCAACGGCGAGTGCGGCCGGACCGGTCATTTGCCCGCCGGCAGTCGGTGGATAAACTGAAGGCATCAAGAGCCTCCCCCCAACCCTCCCGCCGTTGGATTCATCTCCCCAGGTCGCTTTCCCCCAGCCTTCGAACTGGGCCCTTGTTCGCCGCATGCTCGGCCTGGGCTGGAACTACAAATGGGGCTGCCTGCGCTTGCTGGTGATGCAGGGCGCGCTGCTCGTTCTCGCCATAACCACCTTGCGAATAACAGGTTACGGCATCGACTTGGTTCACGCGCTGGTCCAGCCGAGCCATCCGCTCCCCCCCGCGCCGTGGGGTCTTGCGCCTCCCAAATCATGGCCGCCGATGGGGCAAGTGGCTCTCGTCGCGGGGCTGGTGCTCGTTTGCGAACTGTTTCGCGGCGGACTCAACTATGCGTACGCCCTCACTGCCGGCAGGCTGATCCATACCCGCATCGTGCCAGAGCTACGCAGTCGCGTGTATGACAAACTGCAGCGGCTGTCGTTTCGTTTTTTCGATGCCAACGCCACCGGCTCGATCATCAACCGGGTGACGGCGGATGTGCAAAGCACGCGGGCTTTCATCGATGGCGTGCTGATTCAGCTCGTGCTGCTCGCGGTGTCGCTGCTTTGCTATCTCGCCTACATGCTGAGTTTGAACGTCACGCTCACCCTCGCGTGCCTCGCCACGACGCCCCTCATGTGGCTGGTGACGGTCATTTTTTCGCGGATGGTCCGGCCGCTCTACGATCACAACCGCGAATTGGTGGATCGAGTCATCTTGCGACTGGCCGAGAGCATTCAGGGGGTGCAGGTCATCAAAGGCTTTGGCCGCGAGCGGGAGGAAATCGCCCGCTTTGCCGCCGACAATCGAGCCGTGCAGGACCAGCAGCAAGGCATCTTCTGGCGAGTCAGCATCTTCGGCCCCACCATCGGCTACATGACGCAGATCAATCTCGTCATTTTGCTGGCCTATGGCGGATGGCTCGTCACCCAGGACAAGCTCGCGCTCGGTAGCGGGCTGGTGGTGTTCGCCGGCCTATTGCAGCAGTTTTCCAGCCAGGTGGCCAATTTGACGAACATCGCCAACAGCGTGCAGCAAAGCCTCTCTGGCGCGCGGCGCGTCTTCGAGATTCTCGATACGCCGATCACGATTGAAAGCAAACCAGGAGCGGTGAAACTGCAAAGCCGCGACCAGTGGTCGCGGTCCGCGAATGAACCGCGACCCCTGGTCGCGGCTTTGTTGGGCCGAATCGAATTCGATCACGTTTGGTTCGAGTACACGCCGGGCAACCCGGTGCTGCGCGATGTGACCTTCACCATCGAGCCGGGACAGAAGGTGGCGATTCTCGGGGCGACCGGCGCGGGCAAAAGCTCGCTCCTTTCCCTCTTGTGCCGGTTTTACGACCCGACCCAGGGGGCGATTCGCCTCGATGGCCACGATCTCCGCGACCTCGATCTCGATGACTTGCGGCGGAACATCGGCCTCGTATTTCAGGAATCGTTTCTCTTCAGTAACACCGTGGCGGCGAACATCGCCTTTGGTCATCCGGATGCGACCGTCGCCCAGGTCGAGCGGGCGGCGAAGATCGCCGCCGCCCACGAGTTTATCGCGCCGCTACCGCACGGCTACGACACGGTGCTCGGCGAAGGGGGGCTCGACCTTTCCGGCGGCCAGCGACAACGGCTGGCGATCGCTCGGGCGGTGCTGCTCGATCCGGCGATTTTGCTGCTCGACGACCCCGCCGCTGCCATCGACCCGCACACCGAACACGAAATCCTGGCCGCGATGGACCAGGCCATGCAGGGCCGCACGACGCTCGTCATCGCCCATCGCCTGAGCACGCTACGCCAATGCGACCGCGTCATCGTGCTCGACCAAGGCCGGATTGCCCAGCTTGGCACCCATGCCGAATTGCTTGCAGCCGAAGGGCACTATCGACACGCGGCGCGGTCGCAGTTGGCAGGAGCTGGACCGTAGTCACTTCGCCTTGTGCAAACTCTCATCGACCACGTGCTCGGCCGCGATCGGGCTGAGGGGCTGGGGGATATTCCGCCCTTTCCCCAGATACAGCCCGCCGCTGGGAGCGGCCCAGCGGACGGCATTGGCGATGATTCGCTGGACGGTGGGGTGGTGATAGATGGGAAACGTCTCGTGGCCGGGGCTGAAATAGACGACCTTGCCTTTGCCGCGCCGCCAGGTGCAGCCGCTGCGGAAGACTTCGCCCCCTTCGAACCAACTGATGGCGAATAGCTCGTCGGGTGCCGGCACGTCGAAATGCTCGCCATACATCTCGCTGTGCTCGATATCAAAAAACTCGTCCGTCAGCCCCGCGGCAATCGGATGTCCCGGATCAACAATCCACACCCGCTCCCTCTCGGCTGCCTCGCGCCAGCGGAGCATGCAACTGGTCCCCATCAGCCGCTTGAAGATTTTGGAGTTGTGGGCGGAGTGCAGGCAGACGAGGCCCATCCCTTCTAGCACGCGATGCTGCACGCGGCCGACTACATCGTCCTCGACCCGGTCGTGGCCAGCATGCCCCCACCAGGTGAGGACGTCGGTTTCGGCCAGCGCTTCATAGGTCAGGCCATGCTCGGGCTGGTCGAGCGTGGCGACGCGAATTTGCACCTCCGCGCCTAGCTCGCGCGAGATCGCCTCGGAAAGCACCGCGTGCATGCCGGCTGGATACAGCTTGCGAACCGCGTCGCTGGTGAGCTCGTGGAGGTACTCGTTCCAGATCGTGACGCGCAGCGAATGGGACATGCGAGAATCTCCAAAAACAAAATAGCCGGGAGCTAACAGCTCCCGGAGTGCCTCGTGAAGCGCGATTCTAGCAAAACAGTGAACGCTCCTCACTTTGCCCCGGCCTGCGCCACGCGAAGCTGCCCAGCCCACGGCCAGCCGGCATACGGTTCGTGGCGGAAAATTTCGAGGTAACTGGCCGGCAGCGCGGCGACAATCTCGGCGAATTGCTGGCAATCAGCCTCCGAAACGATGGTGGGGCGCGGGTTCGGGTTGTGGCTGCCGGCGAGGGTCAACCGCGGGCGGCGCAGCTTCACGCCCAGAAAGTCGAACATTTCACTTACTCGCCGCTCGTTGTTCAGATCGGCTGGCGAATGGAGCGTGAGGCACTCGGCCTGTTTGCTGAACCGAGCCAGGAATTGCCGGGCCCGGTTCTCGATTTCGATCCACTGAATCGCGTACCGCTGAAAGTGCGAGAGCCGGGCGAGGTCGAAATGCCCATAGATCGGCTCCAGGCCGGTCAGGGACCAGCGGAAATACCGGCGGCCGTCGCCCCCGCGATAATTCCGCAGCGGCAAATGCAGCCAGTGGCAGAACTCCTCTCGATTGGCCTCGCTCCGGGCCACCTTGAGCGGATCGCGGACCAAATGCACCAGCTTCATATTGGGCAGCAGTTGCACGGCCGCGTCGGACCACGACTTTAGAAAAGCGTGGCTCGTTTCGACATATGTGCCTCGTCCGCACCGCTCGATGACGCGCGCCTTCCGCTCGGCCAGCCGCCGTACCGCTGCCAGATCGCCCACGGCCCGGTCATAGATCGGCCGGCCGAACATCGACGGATTCCAGACGTAGGGCTCATGCCGAGCCGCGCAGTCGGCGGCGTTGCGGCGGAACAGCTCGTACAAGAAGTGTGTGCCGCTGCGGCCGCTGGCCAGGGTGAAGATCGTAAGCATGGTTGTATGGGCTTACGATCTCAGACCGCCGCCAGCTCCGCAATCTCCAGCTCCGCGAGCGAGCGCACCAGCTCCGCTCCGCTTGGCCGGCGCAGCGGCTCTTTGGCCAGCAGGCGGCCGAGGAGCTCGGCGACTTCTCGCGACAGCTCCGGCCGCAGGTCGCGTGCGCTGGGGGGCGCGGCGGATTGCTGCATTTTCGCGAGGTCTTTCAGCGAGGGTCCGTCGAAAGGGGGCCGACCGGTGAGCAACTCGAACAGCACGATCCCCAGGCTATAAATGTCGCTAGCTGGCGCAAGGCGACCGCGGCTGGCAAAGGCTTCGGGCGCGGTGTAGCGCCAGTCGGTCCAGGCGGTGGGATCGGCCGCGCACTCCGGCGTGTCAATGCGGCGGGCCAGCCCCAGGTCGGTAAGCGTTGCCTGCCCGCGCGACGAAACGCGGACGTTCTCGGGGCGCACGTCGCCATGCAGCCAACCGGCATCGTGCAATGCCGCCAGCGCCTCGGCAGCTTGCCGCGCGATCCAGAGGGCCGTCGCGGTCCCGGCGATTCGCGCCGGGGTGAGTTTGCGCAGCGTGAGGCCCTCCAAATAGGGCAGAACCAGGTGTGGCTGGGCATCGGTCGCGTGATCGGCCAGCAGGGCCGTTAGCTGCGGATGCCGCACCTCACGGCAGACCAGCGCCTCGCGCCGCAGGATCGCCCGGCCAATCGGCGCGCGCGAATTGGCGCACAGCGTCTTGATCGCATAGTCGCTGGCTTGCCCTGGAGCGCTGCTTGCGGGTTCTGCCCGAAATACCCGCGTCCAGCGCCCCTCGCCGATCAGGCTTACTAGCCGCCAGTCGCCAAGCGCGGCCTGCACCTTCCGCGCGGGCGCGGGTGGGCTGATTGGTCGAGCCGACACTTGCAGAGCAGCCATGGCAGGTTTGCGGCAGGAAGCAGCCGGTCGAGATAAGGTGGGCTACGGATAGCATCGGGTGGCGACCGGTCGGCAATCCATGCTGGGCCGGCGTTTTTGCTGGATTTGCGTTGTGCTTGCATCGCTGCGGGACCGCAACTAAAATCCGAACTTTCGACGTAGTAACCACTTACAACCTGGAGTCCCCCCATGTTGCGCTCTTGGCTCGCCTTGGCTTTAGCCATCGTTTCGTTTGCCGCTTTGGCTGGATGCAGCGGTCCCGCCGCCCCGCCCAGCAATCCTGGCAACAGCACTTCGACGAACTAACGCCGGCCCATTGCCCGGCGGTCGCCCTTTCGCAGGAGCCTCTCCCATGCTTCGATTGCCGGCCCTGGTTCGCGCGCTGTGCGTGCTGCTGATGGTGGTTTGGGCTGGCTGCTCGACCGGTTCGAGCGGCCCCGCGCAACCTGCCGTCGCCAAACCCACCGTCAAGCGAATCGTCTTCATCACCAATGGGGACGATCCGTTTTGGTCCACGTGCCGCGCCGGCCTTGAAGAAGGCGAAAAGCTGCACAACCTGGCCGCTGCCGGGCTGAAGGCCGATTTCGACCTCAACAGCGGCGGCGCGCAGGGGCAAATCGAGCGCCTCCGGCAATATGCCACGCAGGACGACGTCGCCGGCATTGCGATCTCGGTGGTGCAGGCCGACAACCAGGCGATCATCGACGAGCTATTGAACCTGCAGAAAAAGGGGATCAAGGTCATCACCGTCGATGGCGACGTCAACCGCGAGCTTTATCGCGACGCCCGCCCGTTCTATATCGGCACCGACAATATTGTCGGCGGCCGCACCCTCGGCACCGCCACCAAGGCCGTGCTGGCGGCAAAGAAGGTTGATGCCGGGGGCTACGTCCAGTTCGCTGGCTATACCGACAATGACAACGCCCGCAGCCGGATGAATGGCGTGCAGGAGGCGCTCGGTGCGGCCTATGTCGAGCGTGACCGGATGGCCGACGACATGGACCATCAGCGGGCCCGCGACAATGTCCGCAATGCCATCACCAACCATAAGGACCTGGTCGCCCTGATCGGCATTTGGGCCTACAACGCCCCCGCCATTGCCGACGTCGCCCTGGAAACCAGCACGCGCGACAAATTCGTGATCGGCACGTTCGACGCCCAGGCCCTGGCCATCGCCGCGATGGAAAAGGGGAACATCGACGTGATGGTGGTGCAGAATCCGTTCGACATGGGCATTCAAACTTGCCGCCTGATGAAGGCGATGCTTGGCGGCGACGAGGCAACGATCAAGGAGATGTTTCCGAACCAGGGGCAGCCCGATGGCGACATCTACACCACCGGCCTGCGGGTGGTCGTGCCCAGCGCCGATTCGCCCATCAAGCCGGAGCTGTTCGATGCCAAGGTGGTCGAGTATCTGCTGCTGCCCGACTTCAAAGCCTGGCTGGCCAAGTATCGGCTGACGGACTCATGACTGCGACTCCTGGGCAGGGGGGCCCGCGCTCGATCCCGTTTCAGGAACTGGCGCTGGTCGCCGCCATTGTGCTCGTGTTCGTGCTGACTGGCGTGGTGGACCGCAACCACACCTATTTCACCAGCTTTCAGGAAAGCGCGATCATCGTCCTGCGGAATACGTCGCTCTTGGGCATTATCGCCCTCGGCGCGGCGGTCGTCATTATCGCCGGTGGCATCGATCTTTCCGCCGGCTCGATGGTTGCCTTTAGCGCAACGACCTGCGCTCTGATCCTGGTGCTGTTCGCCGATCCAGCGGACCGCCGGCTACTGTCGGTGGGGGCGCTGGGAGTGTTCTGCGGCATCAGTGGCGGAGTGCTGGCGGGTTTTCTGGTGGGAACACTACACGCCTGGCTGGTTACATCGATCAAGTTGCCGCCGTTTGTCGCCACGCTGGCCACGCTGGTCGGCTTGCGGAGCTTTGCCCGCGCGATGTGCGAATTCATCACCCGCGAGCGGTGGGGCTCGGCAGCCCAGCAGATCAACATCAACACGCCGTTTTTCCGCATGCTCAAGGAGCATGGCGTCTGGATTTCGACCGGCATCTTCCTGCTACTCGCGGTGGCAACGTGGCTTGTGCTTAGCCGCACGGTGCTGGGGCGACACATTTATGCCCTGGGGGGCAACGAACAGGCGGCCCGGCTGTCGGGCATTCGCACCGAGAACATCAAGTGGTTTGCCTATTGCTTCGGCGCGATGACCGCCTCCATCGCCGGCATTATCCTGATGGCCGACGGTAGCGTCGCCCAGCCGGTGAACCTGGCCCGTGGCTATGAGCTGAACGCGATTGCCGCGGCCGTTGTTGGCGGCTGCAGCCTGCAAGGCGGGGTTGGCACCGTGCTAGGAACCGTGCTGGGCACCCTCTTTCTGCGACTCGTGATCGATGCCGTTTCGAAGCTGATCAAATCGAATGCTGACGTTTATGAAGGGATGATCGTCGGGATCGTGGTGGCGCTGGCAGTGACGCTGACCCAGGTTCGCCAACTGACGCGATCCGGAGGGGAGTTCTTTCCGGGAATTCGGGGCTTGGCGGCCATTCCCACGCTCGCGATTGCCGCGGGACTACTCGCCATGATGAGCAGCGCGAATGTCGAACTGCTGAAGGGGCGCATGGTGCTGTTTGGCGTGGGGGTGGGAATCGTGACGCTGCTGGTTTTGTCCGCCGTCAAGCTGCTCGAAACGCAGCGCCGCCAAACTCGTTAACACGCCAAGTCAACTATGGATCGCTTGCCGCCGATTATCGCGATTCAGAGCATCGCCAAGGCGTTTCCCGGCGTGCAGGCGTTGGCCGGCGTGAGCATCGACGTGCTCCCCGGCGAATTGCACGCCATCTGCGGCGAAAACGGGGCCGGCAAAAGCACGCTGATGAAAATTCTGTCGGGCGTGATTGCCGATTACCAGGGAGAAATGCGGTTGGCGGGCCGGCCCGTGCGGTTTCGCGGCACGCGCGATGCCGAAGCGGCCGGCATCAGCATCATTCACCAGGAATTGAACCTAGTCGAGCAGCTTTCGGCGGCGGCCAACATCTTTCTCGGGCGCGAAATCCGCACCTGGCTCGGCTTTCGGGACGACCGGGCGATGGATGAAGCGGCCGGCCGCCTCCTGCGCGAGCTCGAATGCGACATCTCGCCCCGCACCCTGGCCGGGAGCCTGCGCATCGGCGATCAGCAACTCATTGAGATCGCCAAGGCCCTGTCGCTGCAAAGCGACATCCTCATCATGGACGAGCCGACCAGCGCCCTTACCGACGCCGAGGTCAGCCGGCTCTATCGGGTGATTGAACGGCTGCGGAAGCGGGGCGTGACGATCCTCTACATCTCGCACAAGATGGACGAGGTGTTTCACCTGTCCGACCGGATCACGATCCTGCGCGACGGCAAGCTGGTGAAAACGCTCGTCGCCAAGGAGACCAATCCCCGCGAAGTGACCCACCTCATGGTCGGCCGCGAAATCGAAGCTCTCGACTTCGGCCGCGAGCGAACCGCCGGCGAGGTGCTGCTCCGGGTCGAGAACCTCTCGCTCCCCTGGCCCGGACATGCCCGCGGTTGGCGGCTGAAAGACGTGTCGCTCGAACTGCGGCGGGGCGAAGTGCTAGGAATCGCCGGCCTGATGGGGGCCGGACGGACGGAACTCCTCGAATGCCTGTTCGGCGCGGCGAGCGAGCGCCCCACGGGACGGATCGAGCTCTTGGGCCGGCCGGTCGCCTTTCGGCATCCGCGCGAGGCTCGCGATGCAGGCATTGGCCTGGTGACGGAAGACCGCAAACGGCTGGGGCTGTTTGCCGCAATGAACGTCGGCGAGAACATTTCGATATGCACGCTACGCGAAACGGGCCAGGCCGGCTTCATCAGCCGTCGCCGCGAGCGGAACATGGCCGCGGCGACCGCCGAGCGCCTGGCGGTCAAATCCGCCGGCCTGGCGGCCCCCATTACCAGCCTCAGCGGCGGCAACCAGCAAAAGTGCATCATCGGCCGCTGGCTGCAAACCAAGCCCCAGGTGCTCTTGCTCGACTATCCCACCCGCGGGGTGGATGTCGGGGCCAAAGCCGAGCTCTATCGGCTGATCGACGGCCTGGTGCGCGACGGCATCGGCGTCATCCTGACCAGCAGCGAACTGCCCGAGCTATTGACCGTGTGCGACCGGATTCTCGTCCTTGCCGAAGGGCGGCTGACCGCCAATTTCGCGCGCGGCGAGGCCACCGAGCAAAAGATTATGGAAGCCGCGACGCAAGCGCGGCCGGTTTTGTAATCCGCCGCCAATCCACCGGCACTTCACCATGAAAACCCAAGAAAGCTCGCCCGCGAGCGAATAGCCCACTATGTCCACCGCCGATTCCACCTCCGTGCCTCCGAAATCGTCGCTTGCAGGCAAAGCCCTCGCGCTCGTCGGGGTGGTTGTTTCCTGTGTTTATCTCGCCAATTTGGGGGCGGGAATCTTTCCTGAGCTGCCCGACAATATTCCTGGCATTGGCAACCTCGACGAAGTTTTTTTTTCCGGTCTGCTGTTTGTTTGCCTCGGCAAACTTGGCATCAGCATGTTGCCCGGCCTGCCGCTGGCTCCCTCCGCGCGAACGGTGGAAACGCGTCCCGACTAGCGAGATGTTCTTGGCCGGCTCGACAAGGGATCGGATTCGTTCCCCTATCGCACCAGCAAAAAGTCCTTGCTGTTGAGCAGGGCCCAGAGCATGTCCTGCACGGCATCGGTCCGGGCGTCGCCGTAAGATTTGAGAAATTCCAGGCTGACTTCCAGTTCCTTGGGACTGGGGCGGCGGGCGAGCGACCAGAGATAGAGCTCGGCGATTAGCTCCTCGTCGCTCAGCTTCTGCTTGACGAGCTGCGCGGCCCGGCCATTCGCGTTTTGCACGCGGCCCAAAATGCTGGCTCCATTGATGAAGTGCAGGGCCTGGAGCATGTTTGAACTGTTGTCGCGCTCGCATTCGCAAGCTTCCATCCGTTGCGGCTTGCCAAACAGGTTCAGAAAGCTGCTCGTGACGTTCCCATCTGGCAACTGGGCCGCCCGAAAGCCAGCCGGCGCGCCGCCAAAGCTTTCTGGCACGCCGGTCGCCTGGACGAGCGAATCCAAGAGGGCCTCGGCCGGCACACGGCGGGGAATGGCGTGCGAGAAGTTCTGCTCGTCGGATTCGTTCGACTCGGTGGGAGTGCTCGCCCGCTGGTAGGTCTCGCTGGTGACAATCTGCCGCATCAGCCGGCGGGCGTCGAAGCCGTGCTCGGCGAAATCCTTGGTAAGCGCCGCGAGCAGTTCCGGATTGATCGGAGGATTTGTGCTGCGGATGTCATCGACCGGCTCGATGATCCCCCGATGGAAGAAGTAGCTCCAGAGGCGATTGACCAGGCTCTTGGCGAACAGCGGGTTTTCCTTCGCCGTGAGCCACAGGGCATAGGCCTCGCGGCGGTCCGTTTCGGCGGCGAGCGCTGGGGCCTCGCCTCCCAGAAACTTCGGTTGCTGCCCGCGACTGGTGCGGGGATTGATGGCGGGACCGGCGGCCAGGTTAAGCTGCACGAGCTTCGCGTTTTGCACACCGGGAAAGCGGGTGTCGGCACGGGTGCTCACCTGGCTGAAGAAGCTGGCGACGCCGTAGTAGTCGGCCTGGGTCCAGTTCTCCAGCGGGTGCGTGTGGCAGCGGGCGCAGAGCATTCGGATGCCGCAGAAGACCTGCGTCGAGCGCTCGACCGTGTCGTTGGTGTCTTTGCTGATCGCGAAATAGGCGCTGGCCGGGTCGTCGCTGCCGCCCCCCTTGGCGGTCAGGATGCGGCGGGCGAATTCATCGAGCGGCATATTCGCGGCGACCGCCCCGCGGATGAACTCGCGAAACAGGTACATTCCCTGGCTGCTGACGGAGTTGCGCGAATTCTGCAGCAAATCGCCCCACTTCAGCGACCAGTGATCGACCAGTTCCGGCCGGGCCAGCAGGGCGTCGATCGTTTGCTCGCGCTTAGCCGCGTCGGTGCTGGCCAGAAAGGCCCGCACTTCGTCCGGCTTGGGCTGCACGCCGATCAAATCGAGATAGACCCGGCGGAGAAACTCTTCGTCGTCTGCCGGCGGAGAGGCAACAATTTTCAGGCGGTTGAGCTTGGCGACCACCGGTCGGTCGATGATGTGCTGCGGCAGCGGGGCGGCGACAAAGCTGGGATTGGGCCTCAGCACCAGCACGCTCGTGGCGGCAAACGTCCGCTCGAAGCGGGCCACGATGGCCGTTTCGCCCGCGTCGCCGGCTTGAACGAGCCCTTCGTCATCGACCCGGGCGAACTGCTCGTTATTGGCGGTGAACACGGTGAGCCGGGTCACATCGCGGACCGTGCCGTCGCTATATTCGGCCAGGCATTGCAGCTGATGCGGCTCGTTCGGATGCAGAACCAGCGTTTCCGGAACGAGGCGGACGGCGACGACCCGGTTCTGGTCGGCCAGATCGCCCGCCGCGCTGCCGCGGACCCAGTCAGTCAGGATGCCATCGACCAGGCTCCCCTTTTTGAAGCGGATGCCCCCTTCGTGCGGCACATCGCCGCGCGGCTTGGCCACCAGCAGGCTCGCCTCGGGCTTCTCCAAATTCACCCGGCGGCCGAAAAACTCCTTGGTGATAAAGAGGTAGTCCTGCTCCGGATCGGCCCCGCGGAGTGACAGGCGAAAGCCGTTTTTGCCGAGCGAATAGCCGTGGCAGGCCCCCATGTTGCACCCTGCCTTGGAAAGAGCAGGCATCACCTCGTGGCGGAAGCTATGGGCCAGCTCGGCGGCGGGGAGCGATACGGTGACAGGGACCTTCAGCGTTTGGCCCAGCACAGTGACCGTCACTTCGGTCTGGCCGCTGGCGACCGGACGCACCCAGCCGGTGGAATCGACCGCGGCGATTTTTTCAGCGGCCGAGGCAAACTTGGCTTGCGGGCGCAGATCGAGCGAGTAGCCTTCGGCGGTTGTCGCGAGCACTTGCAGCGATTGCGGCTGGCGATGGTGAGTGAGCTTGACGGCAGCGGGGTGGACCATGATCGGGCCGGCGAGCGGCGGATCGGCAGCAACCGCCGAGGTTGCCAGGCAGGCCACTATGAGGAGCGAAAGGAAATGACGCATGGCGGAATCTCAGTTGGCGGAAGCTTCCAAGACGAGCGTGAAGTCGAGGTCGAGCGTTTTGACCCGGACGTTCGCTTGCTTGGGGTCGGGAACAAAGGTGCCGGCGAGCTTGAGCGGAATCTCGCCGACCGGCTGGTTGGCGGGAACTTTGAGTGTGAGCGTGAAATCGCTGGCGTCGGCTTTGATGGGGGGGATGGTGGCAGTCACGGCGGCTGGGCCGGTCAGCGCCAGTGTCACGTCGCCGGTAAAGCCCTCGCGGCGCTCCAATTTGCCGGCGATGGTGACGGTCGCGCCAGCTTTGGGATCGAGCGTGGCCTCGAACTTCGGGCCCCCTTCCAGCGTCAGCAACACCTGCCGGCGAACTTCCATCCGCCGCACGGGGGCAAAGCTCGTGGCGAGCACCGTTTTCTTATCGGCCGACAGGAACTCGGCTTGAAGCGACAGGTCGTACACGGGCGATGCGAGTTCGGCCGGCACCAGCACGACCGCTTCGCCGGTGGCCATTTTGGGGGCGATTTCGACAGCCTTTTCCAATCGGAGCGTGCGGGCCGGATCGGGCCGGTTATTGTTGAGCGGCTCGATCTGACTGGTGACGAGTGTCAGGCGGACGGCTGTGTTTTCGTCAGGGCGGACGAGCTTCACGGGAAGCGTCAGTTTGGCGGTCGGCACCAGGGCAGCGTCGGCGGCCAGGTCACCCCAATCGATGGCGTAGTCGGTTGCCTTCAGACTCGTCGGAGCGAAGGCGATCTCGCTCGCCAACCAAGGCTGCAAGCGGGCCAGCGGATGATCCTTGATCGCAACCGTTCGCTCGTCGCCGGTGGACGTCTTGCCGGCGAGCGCGGCAATGGTCGCTTCGGCTGGCTCTTCACCACGGGTGATCGTCAGCAGCGTACCGTCGGCACCGGCGGGAATGGTGACGTTGTCGAGCTTCACGCCGGCCGGCAAACGGGCGGCGGACAGGTCGATCGGCTCCGCATAGCCGCGGCGCTCGGCGAGAATCGGCACCAGCATGCGGCCACCGTCAGGAATCGCAATCCGCTGGATGGCGGTGATGAGCAAAAAGTCGCTGCGCGTCTCGCCGGGGGATTGTGGATCGATTAGCAGCCGATACGCTCCGCGCGGGCCGCCACGACCGAGCGCATCGGCCACGCCAATGGTGACGCTATTCACATCGGCCGGCACGGCATATTCCAGCACGGGATCGATCGTGCCGGGGCTATCTTCGCCGCGAGCTAGCGGGGCCCCTTTGTCGTTGCGGACGATCAGGGCCACGTCGAGCGGCGAGCCGGTCCGCTCGGCCAGCACTTCCAGCTTCAATTTGCTGCCGGGGACGACGGGGACGCGATAGCGATCCTCCTCAAACGGCGCGGCGAGCCGGCCGCTGACGGCAACGAGGCCGGCGGGCAACTCCTGGCCGGTCGGCGGCGCGGGAGTCGCTTGCTCGATAGTTTCGGCTGTGGAACTGACGGTGACAAATGGCCGCGGCCCGCTCCAGAGGCCCTCCTGGGGCCAATCGAGCGGCAGCACGCCAATGGCGGCCTGACCGGGCAATTCGAGCTTCGTGGTGGCCGCACCGATGAGTTCGAGCACCTGGGTTTGTCCCTTGGCCACGCCGCTCGGAAAGACGTGATCGACGTAGGACCACTGGCCTAGCTTCAGGCGAAAGAATGATGGATTTGGAGCGGCATATTCCAGATCGTGAATCGTCAGCGTGTAGGTGCCGTCAGCGGGCAGCGTCGCTTCGAGCCGCGTATCGCCAAACAGGGCCGGCGCGGGCCACGACCAGCCAATCTGCCGGCGCTCGGGACCAATCAGATGCACGACTGGGCGCAACTTGCTGCCGATGCGCTGGGCCTCTACTTCCGCGATCAGCTTCTGCCCCGCCTTGCCGGTGAAGGTCGTTTCCTGGATGCCGCTGCCACTGGCTGTGCCGTGCAGGGCAGCGGGGAGTGACTCGACCGTTTTGCCGAAAGGAAGCTGCGGCAGCTTATCGACGCCGACGATTACCGGCAGGCTCGCGCCGCCGTCCGTCACCAACCGCAGTTGATAGTAGCCGGGCGGTACGTCGGCAGCCGGCGTGACGGCGAATTCGGCTTTCTTATCGGTGTTGCCCGGTTTCAGTTCCGCCTGACCGGCGAAGGGGAGCAGCAGCTTCGGCGTTGTCGTCAGGTCGTCGCCGTCGAAGGCGAGCGTGGTCGTGCTGCCGATGGCGAGGCCGCGAAGGTTGAGGTTGCGGATCGCGGGCTCGGCAGCAGTCGCGGAAGTGGCGGCGAGCGCAAGAAGCAGCTTCAGGAGTGGGGTGGGACGAAGCATGGCGGGAGGGGAACGGGCGGAGGGAGCAAGGCAGGCGAGACGCCTGCCCCACTAGGAGAACAACTGCCGGATCGGCTCGGCTTCGACAAGGCGAATGGGGCGGTCGCCGGGGCCGGGCATCATGGTGGTGTCGAGGTTGATTCCCATGCCGTGATAGATCGAGGCCAGCACCTGCGGCGGCTCGATGGGGTTGTCGGCAGGGCGGGTGCCGTTTTTGTCGGTTGAGCCGACGACCTGCCCGCCGCGGATGTTGCCGCCGCAGAGGAAGTTGGTCCAGGCGTTCGGATAATGATCTCGGCCCCCCTTGGGATTGATCCGGGGCGTGCGGCCGAATTCGCTTAGCACGGCGACGACTGTCTCTTGCAGCAGGCCCCGCTGCTCCAGGTCTTCGATCAAGGCAGTGAACGCCAGGTCGAACTGCGGGCAGAGCATCCGTTCGTAGTCGAGATAGGTGTTGTTGAGGCTGCCGCCGTCGGAATGCATGTCCCAGCAGGTCAGGTTGAAGACGGTGTCAAAATGATTGACCGTCACATAGCGGACGCCCCCCTCAATCAGCCGGCGGGCCATCAGGCAGCTTTGGCCAAACGTGTTGCGGCCGTAGCGGTCGCGGAGCTTGTCGGTCTCGCGGTTTAAGTCGAGCGCTTCCTTGGCCTTGGGCGAGGTGAGCAGGCGAAACGCCCGGTCGTAGGCGCTGTCGTGCATTTGCGTGCTGCGGGTCTCGCTCCGCTTTTGCAGGTCGTCGAGCTGGCCGAGCAGCTTCTGGCGGGCATCGAGGCGGAACTGTGTCAGCCCCTTGGGCACTTCCAGGTCGGCGACTTTGAAATCCTTCTGGGCCGGGTCGGAATTCAGGAAGAACGGCTCGTGGGCGCTGCCGAGGTAGGCGGCGGTTTGGCCGTGCAGCGGGCCGGCGCCAGTGTTGCCGATCGGGGCGGGGAGAACCACGTTCGCGGGGAGTTCGCTCTTCTGGCCGAACATCCGCGAGATAACCGCTCCGCTGTGCGGCTTGACGCTTTCGGCATTGAAATCGTGGCCGGTCATCATCCACCGCTGGCCGTTCTCGTGGGTCGAGCCGGTCTTGTGGTGCAGGCTGCGGATCAGGGCCACGCGGTCCATCATCCGGGCCATCAGTGGAAAATGCTCGCAAATCTGGATGCCCGGCACGTTGGTGCTGATCGGCGAATACTTGCCGCGGATTTCGGCCGGGGCGTCGGGCTTCATGTCCCAGGTGTCGAGATGCCCCGGCGAGCCGACGAGGAAGATCGTGATGCAGTTCTTGATCGGCCCGCTGCCGGAGTTCACGGCTCCGCTGGCCTGCATGTCCATCAGCGATGGCAGCGACAGCCCCGCCAGCCCGGCCGAGCCGATTTGCAAAAAGCTGCGGCGCGAAACGCTGTCGCACAGGGGGATCTTGACCGAGCCAAGATTCAGCATGGGGAAACTCCACGGGCGGAGATGATGGGCGCGGACACAAACTCGAAGCGTCAGCGAGGGGAAACCGTTGTCGAGATAACCCCTCGCTTACGCTTCGGGTTAGTATTCAGATCGTGTAACTCACCTTGTTCGAGATCTCGACAAACTTGCTGTTGAGGAACTCGCCGGCGGGATTCTTTTTGTAATCGACGTACTTCCAGGTTTGCAGCACGATCTCGTAGGTGCCGGGGGTGCTCTCCGGGTGTTCGTAGCTGCTTTCTGCACGGGCTGGCGGCATGGCGATCACCTGGCCATCGCGGCGAACTTCCCATTGCAGGCGGAGGCCCCAATCGCCCGCCACATCGCCGCGAATGACGCGGCGGCCTTCCAGGCGGATTTCGGCCTGCGGGACGGCTTCAAACTTCTGTTCCATCGGAATGCTCCCAGGGAGGGACAGGTGGAGCGGGCGGGCAACTATCGAGCCAAGTTGAGGATAGCAAGTTCCATCAACGATTGCCAATCTAAGCTATTCGCTTTTTTGCGGAGGCGAGTACCCCCAGGATGAGACAATGCTTGCCCCCCGGATTGGCAGGCGTACAATTCGCCCGGTTCGCTTCTCGTTTACCCCGTCACGGGAGGATGTCATGGGCACTTTGTTGGGACGAAGCTGGCGTTGGCTGGGCGCATTCATGGCGATGACTCTGGTCGCAAGTTCGCCAGCCTTGGCGATCACTACCGAAGATTTCAAGAATTCGGTCTGGAACACCAGCTACACCACTTCGGGCGGCGGCCGCGTGGCGGCCAAGGTCACGTTCGCCGGCGATAGCGGCAGCTACGCGATCAACGGCGGCGAGGGGGAACTGTCGAACATCACCTATCGCTTTACCGAGCAGGGGGGCAAGTTCACGGTGACGGTTAACGCCCGTTGGACGCTCGGTGATAAATCCGGCACCGTCCAGTGGCAATCGAGCAACTACCAGGATCCGCCGCAATTGAACGGCGATTGGTACCTTGGCGGCGCTCGCGGCGGCCGCTGGACCGGCGAATTCGCGGGAACGACGAACCAGCCCGTCAATCCGCAGGGGAACAATCAGCCGGACAACAACCAGGCCGGCGGCAACGTGGAATATGGCGACTGGGCCTACAACGGCGCGAAGGGGTACTACTATCGCCGCTGCTCGTTTCCGGCGGGTGGCCACCAATACGTCATCTACTACCCGAACCGGACGCAGTGGGTCTATTGGTACAACCCCGAAAGGGAAGTGATCTGGTGCGCCTGCCCGACGGTGAACCATCCCACCTGGGGAGACGACATCCGCGCCGGCAAGGACCTGTTCCTGATGGCCACCGTCAAAGGGCGCAATGCCGACGACTGCGAGTTCCCCAATCCGGGAGACGGCGACAAGTTTGTGACCGGCCAGGCCACCGACAAGGACGGCTCCAAGGTCAATCTCGGCTGCCCCCCGCCGGATTTGCCGTAGGCAATGGCAAGGACGCTTCAAAGTTCTCACAAAAAAACGCTCCGCGCGGCAAGTGCCGGGCGGGGCGTAGATGGCGTCAATTTTCTTGATGTTCGCCGGGCGCTACTTCTTCAGCGCCGCCTGCGCCGCGGCGAGGCGGGCAATCGGCACGCGGAAGGGAGAGCAGCTGACGTAGTTCAGGCCGATCTGGTGACAGAAGACGACGCTGGCGGGTTCGCCGCCAACACATTCTGCAATCAGTCGACAAGACTCATCATTGGCGAGCACAATGGGGCGTGAAGGCAGCTCTTTACACGCCTGATCTCGTTCGCAATTTCTGAAGGAGGTATCACGGACTCGATGATCCATGGGCACGAAGGCAGATGCCGGGAAATCCTGCGGATTGAAGCAATTGTGGCTGCATTCAGTGCGACATGTCGACTCATATGGTTGACTTCACTGACATGAACTTGGCGAATTCTATCGCCAAAGGTTTCGATTAGATCATAACACACTGACATAGTCGGATCGACCTGCCGCGCGTGACCCAAGTCAAGGCAAAACATGGCTTCCGGCAACTGAATAAAAAAGGGCTTGAGTTCGGATGCAGTTCGACCAATAGGTTTGCGTTGGTCCATGTTTTCAATGCACAGGCGATCGCGAAATGGCCTCCAGGCATGGAAATCACTTATCACATCCGGATGGAGGACAATCGGCCAATTCGATGGCGCATTTTGAAGGAGGATTGCAGCAATGTCGCGCTCCGATAGCACGGATATGCGACTTGGCGCATGAAGTGAAATATATTCCAAATTCGCAAGGTCGAGGGCTCCTATCGATGCAAGCAACGGAGTGAGTTCAACATCTCTTAAAGCCGATAACTCAATCGCTTTTAAGGAATAGCTAGACTGAAGTGCCAAGCCTCGCCGGAAATCTCCATAAGCCAGAGCACCTGTTGAGAAGCCGATAACATCCATTAGAACACCCCGTAATCCATCATGAGCTTGCTCCAAGGACTATTCGGAGCAAAGAAAAGCAATTCGAGGCCGCGCTGGAAATCCATCGAAATTCTTCGAATCTTGGTAAATGTCGAATTCTGATGTGCTTCGTCGAAGCGTAAAGACTCCAGGTCTTTTCTGATATCCTCATTATTCATGAAGCTCAGGAACTGATCGTAGGAGAGCAACAACTGGCTAGCGACGTCGGAGTTTCCGAGCCTGCGAACTGAATCACACACCAATTCAAGGGCCGAACGATTTGAGTATCGAATGCAACGCTCAATCATCTGGTTCGCAAGGATCTGGGCGTCGGGCACTGAACTTGGCAAAGGTTCGAGTATTCCCGCCTCGCTGTCGAGGCACAGGAGTAGTCCTTTCACAAATAGCAGTTTCCGCGAAAACCGCAGTTTGGAATTTCTTAGCGCCCATTTTCCGCCAGATTGCTGCCACTTCTTTGCGGCGTAATCAACGGCCATGGTACGCCAAAAGCGAACTATATCGTTTAGCAGAAATCGCGGCACTTGCCAGCGCGGTTTAGCAACCCAAGAAACGCTGGGATCAAACGAGATGTACCGCTCCAGAATCTGTCGAAGCACGCGATCACGGACGATGCTGTCGTTGATTGAGACGGATTCCAATAGCAACAGAACTCGCCGCGTCAAATTCTGATTCGTGTCGTCTATTCCTCCGATGCGATGCACAAGCTCATGACTGCTTGCGATGTCACCAAAGGTGCCTGTTGCTCCAGGCGAGGAATATCCATTCTGCTCAACAAGCTCCCTGATTGAATGGGCGAGTCGAAAATGTGACGCGGTTGCGGAACCGTCATTCAGCAGTGTCCAGTCTATATCGCTTCCCGCTGTCCACTCCTCTCGTGCGAGTGATCCATAGGCGACAAGCCCAAGATTGTCCGGCAGGCCGTCGTTGGGTTCAATACGTTGGGTAGTACGAAGGCGATCGAGCGTCTGCCGGGCTGCATCGCGCGCCGCAACTATCGCTGGCAACTCAACGCCAAGCCAATTCCTTACATCGTCAAGTGCTGACACAGGCAATCACTCACTTCAGCAGTGTCATCGAAAGGGCGCGCCGTTCTTTTCTATCTCACGGCGTACCCAAAGTGTAGTCCCTGTGCCAAAGTTCTCATTTCGGCCCCTTCAGCGCCGCCTGCGCCGCGGCGAGGCGGGCAATGGGCACGCGGAAGGGAGAGCAGCTGACATAGTCGAGGCCGATCTGGTGACAGAAGACCACGCTGGCGGGTTCGCCGCCGTGCTCGCCGCAGATGCCGATCTTCAGGTCGGGCTTGGTGCTGCGACCCTTCTCGACGCCGATTTTCATCAGCTGGCCGACGCCGGTCGTGTCGATCGAGGCGAACGGGTTCGTCTTGATGATCTCGGCCGTGGCATAGGCGGGGAGGAACGAGCCGGAGTCGTCGCGGCTCATGCCGAGGCAGGTTTGCGTCAGGTCGTTGGTGCCGAAGCTGAAGAACTCGGCCGTTTCGGCGATTTCGTTGGCCGTGAGCGCCCCGCGCGGCACTTCGATCATCGTGCCGACGGTGTAGGGGATCTTCTTGCCGGTTTCCTTCATCACCTCTTTGGCGACGCGATGGACAATCTCCACCTGCAGATCGAGTTCCTTCTTGAAGCCCACCAGCGGAATCATCACCTCCGGCTTGACCTTGATCCCTTCTTTCATGACGGCCGCGGCGGCCTGGAACACGGCCCGGGCCTGCATCTCGGAGATTTCCGGGAACTTGATTCCCAGCCGGCAACCGCGGAAGCCAAGCATCGGGTTGAACTCGTGCAGTTCGTTGACGCGCTGCGTGACCTTCTCGACGGTCGTCTTGAGCTGGTCGGCGACTTCCTTGGTCCCCTTCACGTTGTCGTGCTGCGGCAGGAATTCGTGCAGCGGCGGATCGAGAAACCGGATGCAGGCCGGCAAGCCGTTGAGAGCCCGGAAGATGCCCTCAAAATCCTTCTGCTGGTGGGGGAGCAACTTGGCGAGGGCCTTCTTTCGATCGTCTTCGTTGTCGGCCAAAATCATCTGGCGGACGGCGATGATCCGGTCTCCTTCGAAGAACATGTGCTCGGTGCGGCACAGGCCGATCCCTTCGGCGCCGAAGGCGACGGCATTGAGCACCTGATCGGGCTGGTCGGCATTGGTGCGGATGCCTAGCGTGCGGAAGCCATCGGCCAGCTTCATGATGAAGCTGTAGTATTGAAAGACCTTGCTATCGGCGGCTTTCAGCTTCTTGCTGATGAGCACTTGCTTCAGCTCGCTGTCGGCCGTGGCAATCGCGCCGTTGATGACTTCGCCGGTCGAGCCGTTGATGCTGATGGGATCGCCCTCCTTGAGGGTGACTCCCTTGCAAGTGAGCTTCCCCTTCGCGTAGTCGATGTGGATGTCTCCCGCGCCGGCGACGCACACCTTGCCCATCTGCCGGGCGACGAGGGCCGCGTGGCTGGAGACGCCGCCGCGGCAAGTGAGGATGCCGTCGGAGGCGATCATGCCGCGCAAATCTTCCGGGCTGGTCTCGATGCGGGCCAGGACGACGCTCTTCCCCTTGGCGGCCAGTTCCTCGGCCTTGGCCGCGGTGAAGACCACCGAGCCGGTTGCCGCGCCGGGGCCGGCAGGCAGGCCGGTCGCCATCAGGCGGCCGTCCTTCTTGGCCTTCTCGTAGGCGGCCTTGTCGAAAATGGGCTGGAGCAACTGATTTAGCGCTTCCGGATCACCCGACTTGATGGCGTGTTCGGGGGTCATCAGCTTTTCTTTGACCATGTCGTGCGCGATCTTCACATAGGCGAGCGCGGTTCGCTTCCCGTTGCGAGTCTGCAGCATGAACAGCTTTTTCTTCTCGATGGTGAACTCGAAATCCTGCACGTCGCCAAAGTTCTTCTCGAGCGTCTTGCGAACCTGCACCAGCTCCTTGTAAGCGGGGCCGATGATCTTATCGTCCGCCATTTCGGCGATCTTTTTCGGCGTGCGGACGCCGGCGACGACATCCTCCCCTTGGGCGTTGATCAGGTATTCGCCATAGAACACGTTCTCGCCGGTGGCCGGATCGCGGGTGAAGGCGACCCCCGTGGCGCAGTCGTCACCCATGTTGCCGAACACCATGCTCTGCACGTTGACGGCGGTGCCCCAGTCGTCCGGAATGCGGTACTTCTGACGATACAGAATGGCCCGCTCGTTCATCCACGAGCTGAAGACCGCCCCGATCGCCCCTTCCAGTTGCTTCACCGGGTCGGCCGGAAATTCCTTGCCGGTGCGGTCCTTGATCAGCTTCTTATAGCGCTTCACCAACTCTTGCAGATCGGCTTCGTTCAGCTCGGTGTCTTCCTTGGCATGAACTTCGTGCTTCAGCTCGTCCATCACCTCATCAAACGGTTCGTGCTCGTTCTCGTGCCGCTTTTGCACGCCCATCACCACGTCGCCGTACATCTGCACGAAGCGGCGGTAGCTATCCCAGGCGAAGCGGCCGTTCTGCGTGGCCGCTTTCAGGCCGTCGGTCGTGGCGTCGTTCAGGCCCAGGTTCAGAATCGTATCCATCATGCCGGGCATCGAATCGCGCGAGCCGGAGCGGACGGAGACGAGCAGCGGGTTCTTGGGATCGCCAAACTTCTTGCCGGTCTCCTTTTCCATCCAGGCGATCGCCTTGGCCAGATCGCCGGGCAAGGCGGCAGGAAACTTCTTGCCGTTGTCGTAGTAGTGGGTGCAGACTTCGGTGGTGATGGTGAAGCCCGGCGGCACCGGCAGGCCAATGCGGGTCATCGCGGCCAGGTTGGCCCCTTTGCCGCCGAGCAGGGCCTTCATGTCCCCCTTGCCATCGCACTTGCTCTGACCGAAGAAGTAGATGATCTTGTCCGCGCCCGCTGCCGCTTTGGCTTTCGCCATGGTGTTCGCCCCGAAGAGTGTCGCGGCCCTAAAGCGGGGCCGCGGATTGCCAAAAATCAAACCGGAAAGTGTAGTTTTGCCAAGGGTTAGCGTCAATGAAGGGGTCGGCACGAGCGGATAGGTAAGGGACGATTCTCTTCCCTTGTCCAGCGAATCCCTGCCCAGCCTCCTTTCGTGGCCCAATTTGGACCGCTTGAAGGTCCGGCGAGCAGGGGTCGAAATTCACTGGCCACGTCCTCATCGCGCATCAAAATATCTTCCTAACTTGTTGTCTATCAAATAGTTACGAAATCGATTCGGATGCCAAATCCCCCCTGCTCACTCGGCAAAGTGAGCAGTACCCAAACGGGGGATTTTCAATCGTTCAACTCAATCCTCCACTTTCGCGCCTATCCGAGGTCCGATTCGCATTTTCGCTCTTTCGCGCTTTCGTGATCCCTCCGAATGCCAATCGCGAAACCCCGAAAAGACGAGAACGCGAAAGAGGTCAACTCGCGATTTGGACCCGTCCCAAATTCGACGCTCCACTTATATCCGAATCGCACCGCCATTCACGCCGTAAAGTCATCCGCATCATGGCTTTACGGCGTCGCACTTATCGAGCGCTGAATGTTTTGCTAATCCGCCGCCTCCGCGCTAATCCATGCTCCATTTCGCGTTTTCGCTCTTTCGCGCTTTCGTGATCCCTCCGAATACGAATCGCGAAAGAGGATGGCCACGATCTTCTAGCCTGTCGAATCTTACTGACGTACCCGGACATGTGAACAGAAACTACGCAATCATCCCCAAGAAACTTGCATGCGTCAAGGAACTAGCGCGCGGGTTTCTGAATCCAGGCCCACTTGCGTCGCGGACCCTGTTCGCATCTCCTTTCTCAGCAACGACTTGCGATGCGAATCATCGTCGTAAGTTCAGCGAAAATTCTTGCCGAACGTGACTAGTCTGGTCAAGAATCGAGGGGGTGCGCCGAAGACCTCGCTCCCCGCGTAGGAAAAAGGGGCCGGCGATGTCGCCGAGACACCGCCGGATGAAATCGATGCCTCCCCGAATCGTCGCATCGCGAATTGCTTATGCTGCGCAACGGTAATTGCTGAATCGGTAATTGACGCTGTCCCGATTGCCGAATAAGCTACGATGTCTGCCGCTCATTTTGCGAAGTGGCAGTATTATCATGGCTAATTCGGCGATGCACCTCAAATCGCTCAAGGTTTTCTGCGATGTCGTAGGCCGGCGCAGCTTTTCGCGCGCCGCCGCCGAGAACGGCATTTCGCAATCGGGCGCAAGTCAAATCGTCAACGCCCTGGAAGAGCACCTGGGGGTCAAGCTGATCGACCGGACCAAACGTCCCTTCGTGCTCACTCCCGAAGGGGAGGTCTATTACGAAGGGTGCCGCAAGCTGGTGCAGCGCTATTTCGCTTTGGAAGAAGAGGTGCGGACGCTCCACGAAGAGGTGGCCGGCCGGGTGAGCGTGGCGTCGATCTATTCGATTGGCCTATCGCACATGAACCGATTCGTGCAAAGCTTTTTGCAAGCCTATCCGAAGGCCAATGTGCGGGTGCAGTATCAGCATCCCAATCGAGTGTATGAGCTGGTCGAGTCCGACCAGGTCGATCTCGGTCTCGTAAGCTTTCCCCGCTCCAGCCGGACGATCAAAGCCACCACCTGGCGCGAGGAGCCGATGGTGCTGGTTTGTGCTCCTGGGCATCGCCTCGCCACGCGCGAACAAGTGACGATCGACGACCTGCATGGTTTGGAGATGATCGCGTTCGATGCCGATTTGGAAATTCGCCACGAGATTGACCGGGCACTGACCGCCCGTGGAATCGAAGTTCGCGTGATGATGGAATTCGACAACACGGAGACCATCAAGCGGGCGGTCGAAATTGATGCCGGCGTCAGCTTGCTCCCCGAGCCGACGGTGGATCGCGAAGTGCGAGCCGGCGCGCTGGTTGCTCGCCCGTTAGCCGGCACCGAGCTCGTGCGGCCGATTGGCATTGTTCAGCGGCGGGGCAAGGAATTGGCCAAGACGGCTGCCCGATTCATGCAACTGTTGCTGATGCTCCCTTCTTCCGCGCGGCAGATTTCCGATGCCGACGAAATGGATGCGGACCTTTCTCCGCTCGCCGGCGATTCCGCCAGCGCGGCGGCGAAAGAGGCGCGGCTCACGGACGATTTTCACCCCGCCGCGCCGGCCAAATCGCCGGACGACGCGGCGCGGGTCGCTTCGTAAACTCCGCCGCGAGCCCGCTCTGGCCAGCGTGTTCGCGGCTTGTTCGTCCCCAGGTAGGTCACAATGACTAGCGAAACCAGCGGCTTGCCCGAAAAATACGGCCTGTACGATCCGGCCTACGAAAAAGATAGCTGCGGCGTCGGCTTCATCGCCAATATCAAGGGGCTGCGCAGCCATAGCATCGTGCGCGATGCCGCCCAGATGCTGTGCGCCATGGACCATCGTGGCGGCTGCGGCTGCGATCCCTTCACCGGCGACGGCGCGGGAATGCTCACCGCCATTCCCGACGAACTCATGCGCCTGGAAGCCGACCGGTTGTTCGGCGCACAATTGCCCGAGATTGGCCGCTACGCGATCGCCCAGGTCTTTTTGCCGACCGACGAAGCCGAGCGGAACCTGTGCCAAGAGACGCTGCGCAAGTATGTCGAGCGGCAGGGGCAGAAGTTTCTCGGCTGGCGGCGCGTGCCGACCGACGTGAAGAAGGCCCAGGTCGGCGAAACAGCGGCCAAATCGGAGCCGGTCGTCGAGCAGATGTTCGTCACCGCGGCCGACGACCTCGACCGCACCGCCTTCTGCCGGCAGCTCTATCTCATCCGCAAGCAGGCGTTTCATAGCCTGCGCAAGCAGAACCTGAAGCAGCGGGGCATGTACTACGTCGCCAGCTTCAGCTCGCGCGTCATTATTTATAAGGGTCAGCTCACTTCGGGGCAGGTGGTGCCTTACTACGGCGATTTGTCGGACCCGCGCTACACCAGCCACCTGGCGATGGTCCATTCGCGGTTCAGCACGAACACGTTCCCCTCGTGGGAACGTGCCCAGCCGATGCGGTTCATGAGCCACAACGGCGAGATCAATACGCTGCGCGGCAACATCAACTGGATGGCGGCCCGCGAAGGGATGCTGGCGAGCGAGCTGTTTGGCGACGACCTGAAAAAGCTGCTGCCGATTACCGACCTCAAAACGAGCGATTCGGGGGTGTTTGACAACGTGCTGGAACTGCTGCTCTTGGGGGGCCGGTCGCTCCCCGAGGCGGTGATGATGATGATTCCCGAAGCGTGGCAAAACCACGAATCGATGCCCGAATACAAGCGGGCGTTCTACGAATATCACTCGGCCTTGATGGAACCGTGGGACGGGCCCGCCTCGGTGGTCTTTACCGATGGCCGCTACATCGGCGCGGTGCTCGACCGGAATGGTCTCCGCCCGAGCCGCTATTATCTGACGACTGACGACCGGGTCATCATGGCGAGCGAAGTGGGGGTGCTGCCGGTCGATCCGCTCATTGTCCGCGAAAAAGGCCGCCTGCAGCCGGGCCGCATGTTTCTCGTCGATTTCGAGCAGGGGCGGCTCATTCCCGATGAGGAAATCAAAAAGACCATCGCCACCCAGCGCCCCTATGCCGAGTGGCTGCGCAATCAGCGCATCGAGCTGAAGGAGCTTCCCCTCGCCGAGCAATCCCACGGCTTCGAGCCGGAAACGCTGCTGCCCCGGATGCAGGCACTAGGCTACTCGACCGAGACGATGCAGTTCATGCTGCTGCCGCTGGTCAACGAGAAGCGCGATCCGGTTGGCTCGATGGGGAACGATTCGGCGCTGGCGGTGCTGAGCGATCAGCCGCGCATGATCTACGACTATTTCAAGCAGCTCTTTGCCCAGGTGACCAATCCGCCGATCGATTCGATCCGCGAGGAGGTCATCATGTCGCTGGAATGATATGTCGGCCCCGAGCGGAATCTGCTCTCGACAACCGAAGAGCACGCCCATCGGCTGATGCTGCCGCATCCGATTCTGACCAACGAAGAGCTGGCCGCGATCAAGCATCTGAATCATCGCGGCTGGAAGAGCAAGGTCATCGACATCACCTGGGCCAAGAGCGAGGGAACTGCCGGCCTTGTGACGGCGCTCGACCGCATTTGCCAGGAGGCCGAGCAGGCGATTGCCGATGGCTTTCAGCTGGTGGTGCTGTCCGACGAAGCCCTCTCGGCCGAGCGCGTGCCGATCAGCTCGCTCTTGGCGGTGGGCGCGGTGCATCATCATCTGATTCGGCAGGCCAAGCGAACGCAAATCGGCCTGATTCTCGAATCGGGCGAGGCTCTCGAAGTGCATCACCATTGCCTGCTCGTTGGCTATGGGGCGGATGCGATCAATCCGTATCTGGCGTTCGAGGCGCTGTGGCAAGCCCAGCGCGACGGCCTGCTACCGGCGGATTACAGCGACGACAAGATCGTGCATGGCTATCAGAAGGCGGTGGCCAAGGGGATGCTGAAGGTGATGTCCAAGATGGGCATTTCGACCTTGCAATCGTACAAGGGAGCGCAAATCTTCGAAGCGGTCGGCATGGCGAGCGAAGTGATCGACAAGTGCTTCGTCGGCACCGCCAGCCGCATTCAGGGGGTGGGCTTCGAAATTTTGGCCAGGGAGGCGCTGCGCCGGCACGAGATCGGCTTTCCCGCGCGGGCCGAGCAGCGGTTGCCCGTGCTGCCGAACTTTGGCGAATTCCACTGGCGAGCCGACGGCGAGAAGCACATGTGGGATCCGCAGGCGATCGCTGATTTGCAAGTGGCCGCCCGCGAAAACAGTGCCGACGCCTATCATCGCTTCGCCAAGCATTCGAACGAAGAGGCGACCCGCAAGTGCGCCTTGCGCGGCTTGCTGACTTTCAAAACCGGCATCAACAAGCCCGTGCCACTGGCCGAGGTCGAGCCGGCGAAGGAAATCGTCAAGCGGTTTTGCACCGGCGCGATGAGCTTCGGCAGCATTTCGGCCGAGGCGCACGAGACGCTGGCGATTGCCATGAACCGGGTGGGGGGCAAGTCGAACACCGGCGAAGGGGGCGAAGACCCCGAACGCTTCAAGCCGCTCCCCAATGGCGATAGCAAGCGGTCGGCAATCAAGCAGGTCGCATCCGGTCGCTTCGGCGTCACCATCAACTATCTGACCAATGCCGACGAGCTGCAAATCAAGATGGCCCAGGGGGCCAAGCCGGGCGAAGGGGGCGAACTGCCGGGGCACAAGGTGGACGACTACATCGCCCGCATTCGCTACAGCACGCCGGGGGTCGGCCTGATTAGTCCGCCGCCGCATCACGATATTTACTCGATTGAGGATCTCAAGCAGCTGATTCACGACCTGAAGAACAGCAATCCCAAGGCCCGGGTGAGCGTCAAACTGGTCAGCGAAGTGGGCGTGGGGACCATCGCCACCGGGGTCGCCAAAGCCTATGCCGACCATATCCTTATCTCGGGCGATACGGGCGGCACCGGGGCTTCTCCCATCACCAGCATCAAGCACGCCGGTCTGCCGTGGGAACTGGGGATCGCCGAAACGCACCAGACGCTGGTGATGAACGACATGCGTAGCCGCGTGACGCTGCAAACCGACGGCCAAATCAAAACGGGGCGCGACGTGGTCATCGCCGCGCTGCTCGGCGCGGAAGAGATCGGTTTTTCGACCGGCCCGCTCGTCTCGCTGGGCTGCATCATGATGCGCAAGTGCCATCTGAATACCTGCCCCGTCGGCATTGCGACGCAAGACCCGGTGCTGCGGCAAAAATTTCGCGGCGAGCCGGAACACCTTATCAACTACCTGTTCCTGATTGCCGAAGAGGCCCGGCAGATCATGTCGGAGCTTGGTTTCCGCACCTTCAATGAAATGATCGGCCGGGCCGACTGCCTGGAAACCAATGCCGCCATCAAGCACTGGAAAGCCGAGGGGATCGACCTGGCCCCGCTGCTGGCCCCGGCCAAGAAGCCGCATCCGGATGTCGAAGTTTATAAGACCCGCGAGCAAGACCACGGCCTCGCCGATGCCATCGACAACGAGCTGATCGCCGCCTGCCAGAAGGCGATCAAGCGCCGCGAGCCGGTAGTCCTCGAGCGGAAAATTGTCAACATCAATCGCACTGTCGGCACAACGCTGAGCCACGAGATCGCCAAGCGGTGGGGCGACGAGCTGCTGCCGGACGATACGATCCGGATCAAGTTCACCGGCTCGGCGGGGCAAAGTTTGGGGGCCTTCCTGGCAAAGGGGGTCACCATTGAGCTGGAAGGGGATGCCAACGACTATGTCGGCAAGGGGCTGTCTGGCGGGCGGGTCGTCATCTATCCGCCGGCCGGTTCGCTCTTCAAGGCGGAAGATAACATCCTCCTCGGCAACGTGGCCCTCTACGGCGCGACCAGCGGCTATGCCTATTTCCGCGGTCGGGCGGCCGAGCGGTTCGCGGTGCGCAATAGCGGCGCCCACGCGGTGGTCGAAGGGGTCGGGGATCACGGCTGCGAATACATGACCGGTGGGATCGTGGTGGTGCTCGGTCCGACCGGCCGCAACTTTGCCGCCGGCATGAGCGGCGGAATCGCCTATGTCTGGGATCCGGCCGGCGATTTCATCAGCCGCTGCAATTTGGGCATCGTCGAGCTGGAGCGGGTCGAAGCTCCGCAAGACGTGGCTGATCTACTCAACCTGATCGAGCAGCATCGCCAGTTCACCGAATCGACCGTGGCCGAGAAGCTGCTGGCTCAGTGGCCGGAAGTCACCGCCCAATTCGTGAAGGTCATGCCGACCGACTACAAACGAGTCCTCGCCGAACGCGCCAAGCACGATGAAGAGGTCGAGGCAGGCGTGCATGGAGTTCCGACCAATGGGTAAACCCACCGGATTCAAAGAATTCCCCCGCAAGCCGGTGCCGTACCGCGATCCGCTGGTGCGGCTCCAAGATTTCGGCGAAATCTTCACGCAACCGCCGGAGGAACACCTCCAGCGGCAGGGGGCCCGCTGCATGGATTGCGGCGTGCCGTTCTGCCAAAGCGATAGCGGCTGCCCAATCGACAACCTGATCCCCGAATGGAACGACTTGGTCTATCACGGCCGCTGGCGCGAAGCGCTCGACCGGCTGCACAAGACCAACAACTTCCCGGAATTCACCGGCCGCACCTGCCCCGCGCCGTGCGAAGGGGCTTGCGTGCTCGGCATCACCGACCCGGCCGTCACGATCAAGAACATCGAGAACGCCATCATCGACCGGGGCTTTGCCGAAGGCTGGGTCGCCCCTCAGCCCCCGCCGTCGCGCACCGGCAAAAGGGTGGCGGTCATCGGCTCGGGGCCGTCGGGCCTCGCTGCCGCGGCGCAGCTCAACAAGGTGGGCCATGCCGTCACCGTTTATGAACGGGCCGACCGCATCGGCGGCCTGCTGATGTACGGCATCCCGAACATGAAGCTCGATAAGGGAGTGGTCGAGCGGCGCGTCAATCTGCTCCGGGCCGAGGGCATCAAGTTTGTCACCAAGGCCGACGTGGGAAATAAGGAATCCCCCCATTTTGTCGATCCGAAGCAGCTTTTGGCCGAGAACGACGCGATTCTGCTGGCCACCGGCGCGACCCGTCCCAACGACCTGCCGATTCCCGGCCGCGGCCTGGCGGGCATCCATTTCGCCATGGAGTTTCTCACCGCCAACACCAAAAGCCTGCTCGACAGCCGCCATGCCGACGGCCGCTACATTAGCGCCAAGGACAAAGACGTGATCGTCATCGGCGGCGGCGACACCGGCACCGACTGCATCGGCACCTCGATGCGGCATGGCTGCAAAAGTCTGGTCAATTTCGAGCTCTTGCCCAAGCCGCCGAAGGACCGCGCCCCGGACAATCCCTGGCCCACCTGGCCGCGCATCTATCGCACCGACTATGGCCACCAGGAAGTCGCGGCCAAATTCGGCGACGATCCGCGCACCTATTGCGTGATGAGCAAGGAATTCGTCGGCGACGAGCAAGGCCAAGTCGCCGGCATCCGCACGGTGCAGGTCGAATGGAACAAAGTCGATGGCCAATGGAAGCTCAAGGAACTGGCGGGAACCGACAAATTCTGGCCCGCGCAACTGGTGCTCCTGGCGATGGGCTTCAAGGGGCCGGAGCAATACGTTTCCGAGCTCTTAGGCATCGAAACCGATCCTCGCTCGAACTACAAAGCGGTGCATGGCCGCTTTGCCACCAATCACCCCCAGGTGTTCGCCGCCGGCGACTGCCGCCGCGGCCAATCCCTCGTCGTCTGGGCCATCAACGAAGGCCGCGGTGCCGCCCGCGCCATCGACCTCGCCCTCATGGGAAGCAGCGATCTCCCCTCGCCAGGGCTAACGCTCGGCGTGGCCGCCATCGGCTAAACCATCTCCATCTTCAACAGCCGGGACCAAACCTGGTCTCGGAATGTGTGAGTGAGCTTCTAACCCTGGCATCGGTCCCCTCACCCCCCTGCCCGTCTCCCGCGAGGGGAGAGGGGAGAAATCATGTTCGAGTTTTCCCTCCGCCTCGCCAACGAAGCCGATCTTGCGGCAATCAACGACCTCTACAACTACTACGTCCCCCGCTCGACCTGCACGTATCAGCTGGAGCCGGAGCCGCTGTCAGGTCGCATTGCCTGGTTCCGCGAACATCCGCCCGAGAAGTATCCCGTGATCGTGGCCGAAGAGGGGGGCGAGGTTATCGGCTGGGGGTCGCTCTCGAAATTTCGCGAGCGGGCCGCTTACGATCCGACGGTCGAGGCGTCGGTCTATATCCGCCATGACCAGCACCGCCGGGGCATCGGCCGGGCGATTCTGCTCGACCTCATTTCCCGCGCGCGGGCCGGCGGCTTTCACTCGCTGATCGGCGGCGCGAGCGCCGACCAGACCGCCAGCATCGCCCTGCAGGAAAGCCTCGGCTTTGTCCGCATCGCGCACCTGAAAGAGGTTGGCTATAAGTTCGGGCGATGGCTCGATGTGGTGTATCTCCAGTTGATGCTATGAGGCAACTGCCGACCGTGTGGTCATCCGGAAGGTGATTCGATGCCAACTCTAATTCTTGATCCGATCGTGGAGGCGGAGTTGATTGCGGACCGCCGAGCATGTCGCCGAGACCGCTACGATGAGGTTTGGAACGGCATCTATGTCATTGTGCCGCCGGCGGACAACGAACACCACGAGTTGGCCGGGAAATTAAGCTGCGCCATTACGAATGCTTTCGGCAGTCAGTCCGACGTGGATATCCTCGCCGGCGCGAATGTAAGTGACCAAGAAGGCGATTGGACCCAGAATTACCGCTGCCCCGATGTCGTTGTCACGTTTCCCGGTTCGTTGGCCGTTGATCGTGACACACACTTTTTCGGCGGACCGGATTTCCTCACCGAGATCATCAGCCCCCATGACCGCTCGCGCGACAAGCTCGACTTCTACGCGGCCATCGGCGTGCGCGAGCTTTTGCTGATCGACCGCAACCCGTGGGGACTCGAACTCTATGCTTTGCAAGGAGCGGAGCTGAAGCTAATCGCCAGCGGCACACCAGAGAATGGCAAGCTCCTCGCCAGTGGTGTGTTGCGGTTGCAATTCCGCTTGCTTGCTCGGAAAACGGGTAGGCCGCAAATCGAGGTGCAGAATCTCGCCGGTCCGGGCCGCTGGATTGTTTGACGAGCCGCCCGCGACCAATGGTCGCGGCTTTGTCATGACACCAGCACGCCCCGGTTTCGCACCAGCTGCTTGAGGTGTGGTTTGTCGAGGATTGCAAACGGCTGGGCGAGGGGGCGCCAGGGTTCGCCGCGCTGCTCGATGAGTCGCTCGTCGAGCGGGCCGAGCCGGTCGGCGGCGAGTTGCAGGTAAGGGACCGCCCAGGGATCGACCTCCATCAGCCGGCAGACGGTCGCATCGACGGCCGCCGGGTTGGTGCCGACGAGCACGAGGCCCATCGGCTTCATCGTCCCCATGATGGGGCCGTCCCCTTCCATGCAGTCGATGCCATCCACGATGGCGATGGTTTTGGGAAGCGAGGCGTTGATGTCGAAAACCGTCTCCGGGATGCCGTTGTGATGGAGCACGTTCTTCGGCCAGCCATATTTGATGCCGGGGATCGTGCCATAGAGGTTCTTCATCGCCGCGGTGACGCCCACCCAGTGATGCGTTTTCATCTTGGGGAGCGAAACGACCAGGTCCGCTTCGACCACGGCGCGCGGGAAGTAGAATCCTTCGAGCTTGCTCGCCCGGCCGCGATTCTTGGCCCAGCCGATTTCGTCATAGTTCAGGTCGCGAAACGGCAGCCCGGTTTGCTCGAGCGCGGCGGCCATCCCCGATTCGACCAGGGCCAGATCGGTGTCGCGGACATGCCCCGGCCCTTCGCCGACGCGAACGCTCGCGCCCCACGTGCGAAAGACTTCGGCGGCAGCGACGATCATTGCCGGGTGGGTCGTCATGTGCGGGCAGTCGCGGGTCGGCTCGACGAGGTTCGGCTTGAGCAGCACGCGTTTGCCGCGAATCGAATCGGGCACAAAGCCGCAGGCGATCAGGCCGTCCTTGATCGTTTCGACCAGGGCACCCCCATAGCGTTGGTCCTTGGCGATGAACACGGCCGAGCGCTGGCGGAACCAGCGCCGCACGAGTCCCGCGCCGACCAGGGCCGCTGCCGTCAGCCCGCCGCCGACCAGCCAGGTGCGGCGATTGAAAGCGGGAGGCGATTTGATGATGCGGGGAGGCAGCGTCATGTGGGCCAGCCTTTCGCGGCCAGGGCGAGCAGGGCCAGCTTATAAGGAGACTTATCGCGCGCTAGCACCCAGTCATGCGCGGCGGCCAGGCGCTCGCCAGCCCCCGGCAACTCGCTGTGTTGAGCTTTCAGGCCGAGGATTGCCCAGGCGAGCGATGTGGGCGTGGTGCGCGGGCCAGCCTCGCGCCGCAGCCAGGCGACTGATCGCGATAAGCGGCCGCTGGCGTCGTTTTCGCCGGCCAGGGCGACCAGCGTTGCGCCGGTGGGCTGCACGTGCGAACGCAATAGCTGCCCGAGGACGTAAGTGTTGCCATAGTTCAGCCCGCCGCCGGGGAGTTGCCGGTCGATGAGCATCCGCACTCCTTCGCGGACGCGCGGATGCCAGCTTTGACCGGCCGCCTTGAGCGCGGCGACGTGCAGGGCCGTCGGCTCGACCCAGGAATGCGTGTTCTCGGCCCACGACCAGCCGACGATCTCGGTGTTGTGGCCGAACTCGGACGATTGCTCCAGCGGCTTTCCCTGGGCAGTCAGTTGCCATAGCACCGCGCGGGCGATTCGCTCCTCATGGCGGCTAGCGGTGTTCGTCGCGTGCCAAGCCAGCACGGCCCAGGCCGTCGGCCAGCCGGGGGTCGCCTCGCTCGCGCGAATGCCGACGCTCCCGTCAGCTGCCTGGCTGTTGATCAGATGTGCGATGGCCGGCTCGGCATCATTTGCCCGACCATGCGCGGTGAGCGCGAGTGCGGCGAGGGCTGTCGGCTCGGTCGCCGGCGCGTCGCCGGCCGCGTAGCCACAGACGGGCTGAGCGGCGAGCAGGTCGAGCGTGGCAGCGAGCCAATCCAAGTGACGCATCCTCCGGCGAATCGCTGCCGCCGCCCGGAAATAGTGGGTTCGCTGCGGCAGTTGCGGTGCGAATCTTAGAAACTTTGCCCCCGCGCGAGAAGGCGATCTTGAGGGCGATGAAACGCCGCAATTCGGGTTCCGATCGATTCCCGTTTCCTGCCCGAGGCAATGTCATAACCCGTTATTAGATCGGGACTTATGTCGGAGGGCTGGCCGCGTTTTTCATCCCTGCTCCGCTCCGCGTTTTCGCTCTTTCGTGCTTTCGCGTGCTCCGGCTACGCGACATGGCCGCCTCGATAACCGCCGATTTGAGACCAATCCCCGGCTCATGCTAGAATCCCCACTTCCGGGTTCCTTCAACTGTGTGGCGATGGGCGGATCATGCCGACGGATGTGCTTAGCGAGGTGGGGCGGTCCGGCTCGACGTCGCTCAGCCTGATCGAGCGCGTGCAGTCGCGCGATCCCGCGGCATGGCGACGGCTGGCGGGGGTCTATGGGCCGATCGTCTATCAGTGGGCAATCGCCTTCGGCCTGCAAGCCAGCGACGCCGCGGATGTAACGCAAGAGGTTTTTGCCGCCGTCGCGGGGCACGTCGCTGATTTTCGCAAGGATGGCGTCGCCGACTCTTTTCGCGGCTGGCTCTATGCGATCACGCGGAACAAGGTCCGCGACCACTTCCGCCGGCGGGCCGACCAGCCGCAAGCCATCGGTGGCGAGACGGCCCAGTGGCAACTGGAGCAGATCCCAAATTTGCCGGATGTTTTGGAGAATTCCCCCGCCGGCACCGCGGCCGATCTCGCCCGCCGGGTGCTCGCCCTGATCCAGACCGAGTTCGAGCCGCAAACCTGGCAAGCCTTCTGGCAGACCACCGTCGCCAGCCGTCCTCCGGCCGATGTGGCGGCCGAACTGGGCCTTTCCTTGGCCTCGGTTTATCAAGCTAAGTCCCGTGTGCTCAAGTACTTACGGCGAGAGTTGGATGGGCTGGGGCCTTGACGCGAAAAATCGTGTCAGGTGGCGGCGTTGAACAGTTAGGAAGGTAGCCACCGATGAAACACGGAATTTCACGGATACGGAAAGCGAGGTGGCATTCGCCTTGCTCCGTTTTTCCTTTCCTATCCGTGTTCGATCGGTGTTTCATCCGTGGCTTCAGTTCTCTCGTCTCCTGGAATTCCTACCATGCAGCCGCAATGCCCCAGCCGCGACGAACTGGCCCACTTCCTGCATGGCGAACTGCCGGAACCGGCGCTCGACGCGGTGGCGGGGCACTTGGGGGAATGCCCCTCGTGCCAGACGACGGTCGAAAAGCTGGAGCAGGAGGACACGCTGATCGGCGGGCTCCGTCAGCCTGCTGCCGCGAACTCGGCCGAGCAACAGCCTGAGTGCCGCGGGGCGGTGGCCAAGGTGGTCGCGATGCAACCGGCCGAGGCAAAATCGCAAGCTTTTCAAGCCGCCGAAACCCCGACGACGCCCCCTTCCTACACGAATGCCGTTGCCAAGCTGGGTGCAACGGGTGCCACTGGTGGCTTGCCCAGCAGTGCTGCCCCAAGTGCTGCGAGCACTGCCCCATCCAAAGCCGCCCCTCCCACCCGCGAGCAATTCCTGCGCAACTGCTTTGCGAGCCGGGTGCTGGCCGAAAGCGACTGGCCGCCGATCGAAGCCGCTCTGCCCGCAGCGGCCAAAACGGGGGATGCCCAGACGCTGGCCCGGGCCTTGGTCGCCGCCAATGTGCTGACGAAATACCAGGCTCAGGCAATTTACCAGGGCAAGCTCCGCAGCCTGGTGTTTGGCGAATATCTCGTGCTCGACCTGCTCGGAGCCGGCGGCATGGGGCAGGTGTTCAAGGCCAGGCATCGGCGGATGGACCGGGTGGTGGCTCTCAAGGTGCTGGCCAAGGGGGCGATGAATTCGCCCGACGCGGTGAAGCGGTTTCAGCGCGAGGTGCAGGCTGCCGCCCGCCTGACCCACCCGAACATCGTCACCGCCTACGACGCCAGCGAGCAGGACGGCACGCACTATCTCGTCATGGAGTTCGTCGCCGGCCGCGATTTGTCACAAGTAGTAAAAGACCGCGGCCCCCTCCCCGCCGCCGAAGCCATCAGCTACATCCTGCAAGCGGCCCGCGGCCTGGCCTATGCCCACAGCAAGGGGGTCGTCCATCGCGACATCAAGCCGGGGAATCTGCTGCTCGATAGCGATGGAACCGTCAAAATCCTCGACATGGGCCTGGCCCGCTTCGAGACCGGCGCGGTTTCCGCTGCCCAGGCTGTGGCCGAGGGGCTGACGCAGACCGGCCAGGTGATGGGGACCGTCGATTACATGGCCCCCGAGCAGGCGTTCGACACCCGCCATGCCGACGCCCGGGCCGACATCTACAGCCTCGGCTGCACGCTCTATAAGCTCCTGACCGGCGAGAACATTTACGGCGGCGAAACGCTCGTGCAAAAGCTGCTCGCCCACCGCGAGAGCCCCATTCCGCCGCTGCCGGACACACAAGCCCGAAGCGCAAGCGAGGGACCGGGGGCCAAGAGCCAGCAGTCAGGAACCTCTCCCCTCGACGCCATCTTCCGCCGGATGGTCGCCAAAAAACCCGAGGACCGCTATCCCTCGATGCACGCGCTGATCGCCGATTTAGAGCAGTTGCAGGTGGCCGAACAGAATTCGGAAATCCGAGGTCGGAAGTCAGCAGTCAATTCACCCACCGTTTCTCTCGTCTCCCCCGCTCCCTCTCTCCCCCGCTCCCCTTCTCGGCATACTCCAAGCCTGCGCTACCTCGCCCTGGCCGCTCTCGGCGGGCTGGCCCTGCTCCTGGCCGGCATCGTTCTCTTAATTCCTGGCAAAGACGGCACACTGCGAATCGAAATCAATGACCCCAGCATCGAAGTTGCCATCAAAGGGACCAAAGTCATCCTCAAGAAAGCCGACAACGGCAAAGACATCGAGCTAACCCCCGGCGAAAAGACCCTCGTCGTCACCCGCGGCGACTTTTCGTTCGAGACCGACAAGCTGGTGCTGAAAAAGGGGAAAACGACCACCGTCAGCGTAGAGTTGCTCTCAGGCAAGGTAAACATAACCCAAAATGGCAGCGTAATCTGTTCGGAGTTGATACCTAGAGAGAATCCGGTTGCAGACTTATCTTCACCGCAAGACTACGCGTTAGAGTTCGATGGAATTTCGTCTCATGTTGAAGTTCCGTCTATTCCTGGCGAATTATGGAATTCGCAAAATTGGTGTGTTGAGGCAAGAGTGTCACGCGACAAACAGGAGATAGGCGTTGCATGGTCAGGAGGCGTGCCAGTTACGGTTTATTTCAATCAGCAATGGATTGCTGTGCATTACGACTACTCGGGTGTCCGTGTGCAAGGAGAAAGTTCTGCATCACATATTGCGGCTGTTCGACAGGGAGACTCGTTTCGGTTGTTTCTCAATGGAAAGCTGGCGCAAGAAACTGCAGTTTCCAGGGGAACTAGGCTGCCAGACTCTATGCTCCCGCAACCGTTTCGTCTCGGAATTGAACGTAACTATACGCGAGGTTTTCGAGGAACCCTCAACGAAGTCCGCATTTCCAAGATCCCCCGCTATGAAAAGGACTTCACGCCGAAATTAGGGGATCGCTTTCAGACGGACGAAGATACCCTCGCCCTCTACCACTTCGACGAAGGCCAAGGCGACGTGCTGACCGACTCCTCCGGCAACAAACACCACGGCAAGATCGTGGGGGCGAAATGGGTGAAGGTCGAGAAGCAACCAGTCTTGCCGCTTGTTAGCTCCGGCCATTCGCTCGAATTCGACGGAATCGACGACTACGTCACCATTCCGAGCTGGAAGTACCCGGGCGATCACCCGATGACCGTCGAGGCTTGGCTGACGCCGGACAATTTGAATAAGCACATGCAGTTCTTGACTGACGGCGAACAAGGGGGCTTCGCCCTCAGCATCGACAAGGGGTTGTGGTCGTTTTCCGTTCGTGATGGCGAAGAATTTTTTGTGCCGGTCGCACCTTTCAAAGAAGGCGGAAAACGGGTCCATGTCGCCGGCGTTGTGGCCGAAAGTCAACTGCGGCTCTATATCGACGGTCACGAAGCGATGCGGATTCCCGGCCGCCCCAAATACACGCCGAGCGAATTGCCGCTGGCAATCGGCGCGAATCCGAATCATGGCGCGATGGTCTATCATTATGCAGGCCAGATCGATGAAGTACGCATCTCGAATGCGGCCCGGTACCGCGGCGATTTTCAGCCGCCGTCGGCTTTTTCTGACGACGACGCAACGATCGCCCTCTACCACTTCGACGAAGGCCAGGGGGACGTGCTGACCGACTCTTCCGGCAACAACCACCACGGCAAAATCGTGGGGGCGAAGTGGGTCGTTGCCGGAGGTTCACCGAACCTACCATCGAGCAGCTCCTACGTTCTCCATTTTGACGGTGTGGACGACTACGTAGAGTTGCCCACGTTGAAATTTGGCCAGCAAGAGTCCTTCACGATGGAAATGTGGGCGGATGTCGAGAATCCTCAGGATGCGCCGCAATTGCTGCAATTCGGCAATGCGACGGGACGGCTGGCGCGGATTCGAGTCGGCGGCTCGCGCCAAGACAACACCAGGCCACATCTCATCTCGTCCGTGATCGCCGGCGGGACCGGACAAGAGGTCAGTGCCGGGAAGGATTCGCAGCGCGGTTTCGAAGATTCACTTCTACCTGGCAAGATGCACGTGGCCCTGTGTTGGTCGGCGGATGGGACGCATCAGCTCTACTGGAACGGCCAGCACTGTCCCGCAAACCCATTCCTCGCGCCGGTGTTGAATTCGCCGCAGTCGCTGAAGACGCTGATTGGGGCGAATCAGCTGACGGGTGGCCCTTCCATCGGCAAGCTGCACCAATTCCTAAAGGGCACAGTCTTTCAAGTTCGCTTTTCACAAGGGATGCGCTACAAGTCGGATTTTTCGCCGGCTGCTCTCACAAAGGACACGGATACGCTCGCCCTCTATCTCTTCGCCGAAAAAAGCGGCGACGTGCTCGTCGACTCTTCCGGCAACAACCACCACGGCAAGATCATCGGGGCCAAGTGGGTGCGAGTGGACCAAGCTGCCGATCCACCAGCGCAAAGCACGCCCCTGCCGCCGTATGTCTCCCCCAGCAAATACGCGTTGGAGTTCGAAGGCAAGACAAACTACGTCACGTTTCCGGGGGTGAACCTCAACGAGGTGCTGCCGCTGACCATGGAAATGGACGTCAAATTGGCGAAAGCCCAGTTGGTCGAGCTGTTTGGCGATGGAGCCATTGGCTTTAGCTGGATGGCCGTGGATTGGCCGCATTTCAAGTTCTGCATGATGACGCCGGATCAGGATTATCCCCATGTCAACGCCCCGACCGGCACTGTTCCGCCGGGCGTGGTGCATCTGGCCGGGGTCTTGGACCGGGACGAAATGCGGATCTATCTCAACGGCGCGCTGGCCGAAAGAAAACTGGTGGGCAAAAAGCGGACCTCCCCCGCCCCCAACATGCTGGTGTTCGGCTCCAACGCCTGGACCGCCCTGAACAAACCCGGCAGCAGCAGCGACACCGAAAGCTTCCTCAACTTCTTTGCCGGGCAGGTGCAGCGAATTCGCCTCTCGAAGGTGGCCCGCTACCAGGAAAGTTTTAAGCCCGGTGCCCCTTTTGTGCCCGACCAGGACACACTTGCCCTTTACAACTTCGACGAAGGCCAAGGGGACGTGCTGAAAGACTCCTCCGGCAATAACCACCACGGCAAGATCGTGGGGGCCAAGTGGGTGCGGGTCGAAGAGGTGACGATGGCTCCAACCTCCGACTTTGCCCTTCATTTTGACGGCGTTTCGAGCTATGTGCATGTTCCCAATTTCGGCCGCGAGGACGATCAGCCCCGAACGATCGAGGGTTGGCTGACCCCAGCCCGCCTAAGCGGTGGGCGAACGGTGGCCATCGGGCATGATGGGCAAGGTCGCAGCATGGGCTTTGGACAAGATGTGGACCTATGGCGGGGGGGGGCCGTCACCGCGGGGACGAGTTATATCCGCCTCAGTTCGTCCGATGACCTGCGGGTTGGCGTGCGAGCTCATGTCGCTGGCGTATGGGATGGCAAGAGCTATCAGCTGTTCATCAACGGAAAGCATGTTGGCAATCCAGAGGCCCGCAGTCCGTTGACTACCGGAAATTCACTTGAAACCCGGCTGGGCGCGGGCCGCATCCGCGGCAATGAGGCAGGTAATTTCTGGGCTGGAGTCATGGACGAAGTCCGCATTTCCAAGATTGCCCGCTACGACCAGGACTTCGCGCCCGAGGCGCGGTTTACTCCTGACCAGCACACCCTCGCCCTCTATCACTTCGACGAAGGCCAAGGAGACGTGCTGAAAGACTCCTCCGGCAATAACCATCACGGCAAGATCGTGGGGGCCAAGTGGGTGCGAGTGGATGGTTCGCCCATTGCTCCAGGTCAAACGCTCGCCTCCGATTCCAGTCGCCCGGTCCTGGAGTTCAATCATGGACCGCAGCACGTGGAGGTGGATGGTTTTCCCTACGACCCGGACGGCCCTTTGACGCTGGAAGCGTGGGTCAATCTTTCGGGTCTGCAAACCGCGCCCATCATTAAGCTGCGCGGCATGCCGCGTGAGTTCGTGCTGTTCCGCTCGTCGCCGCCGGCCGCGAACTATGGCTTTGGAACGCACGATCACACGGGTTCGCAAAATGTCTTGGCCACGGTTCCCAGAAGAGAAGGCTTCCGGCACATCTGCGGCGTTTGGGACGGAAAAACGCACGCGCTCTACATCGACGGAAAGCGGGTGGGTTCCCCCACTTCCAACAACCTGTTCCCCACGAAACCCGATGCCCAGGATGGCTACCTGCTGATCGGTGGCGAAAACGGCGTGCCCATTTCCCTGGACGGCCAGATCGCCGAAGTGCGGATTTCCAAGTCAGTTCGCTATGCCGACAACTTTTCGCCGACCCGCGGCTGGAAGCCTGACGGCGACACCCTCGCCCTCTATCGGTGCGACGAAGGGGAAGGGGATGTGCTGAAAGATTCCTCAGGCAACAACCATCACGGCAAAATCGTGGGGGCGAAGTGGGTGTGGGTAGATAACGTTGTGACGACAGATCGCGATCGGCAGGTCACCGAGTGGGTTCAATCACTGAATAGTGGAGGCAATATTGCCTTTGGAAACAGAGACTGGGTTCCAATTACAAACAAGAATTCAGACCTTCCCAAGGAACCATTTTGGTTGCGTAAAGTCTATCTCAACCATCGACCAATAACGGATCACGACCTCACTCGTTTGTCGGGGCTCACCAGGCTATTTGAAGTCTGCCTCATCGCCACGCCCATTACCGCGGACAGCCTCTCCTCTCTAAGTGATTTGCCGGAATTGTCGGTCCTCGATTTAAGTCAAACCCGATCGGCGGGTTCCGGCTTGTCTCATCTAAGCCGGTTTCCGAAGTTGGGATGGCTCTATTTGAATAAAACGCCCGTTGGCGATGGCGACTTGCAGTACCTCGAAAAGTTGACGGGACTGACGAAATTGGAATTGAAGGGGACGAAAGTCACGGCAGCGGGCGTTCAGAAGCTCAAGGCGGCGCTGGCCAATTGCGAAATCTTGTGGGACAGCCAATTGCCGTCCGCACCCGCAACGCCCACCACGCGCCCCGTTCTGGAATTCAGCCAGTCGGGCCAATATGTCGAGGTCGCGGATTTCCCGTACGATCCGGCGGGGCCGCTGACGCTGGAGGCCAGGGTGAAGCTGCCGGGCCGGGTGACGGCGCCGATCATCAAAATGCGGGGAATGCCGAGGGAGTTTGCTCTGTTTCGGGCCGCGCTCTTGGCCGGCGACTATGGTTTTGCCATGTGTCACCCGGCGGGAACGACGGATGTGTGCGTCCATGTGCCGGGGCAAGGCCAGCAAGATGGCTGGATTCACCTGTGCGGAGTTTGGGACGGCAAGACCACGCTGCTTTTTGTCAATGGTCAGCAAGTCGGCGAGACCACGCAGGGCAAGCATAATCCGACCGACCCGCTGGCGAAGGCCGGCAATCTGCTGCTGGGGGGCGAGAAAAACGGCGCTGCCTCGCTCGACGGTCAGGTCGCCGAGATTCGCATCTCCAAGATTGCCCGCTATCAGGGCAACTTCGCCCCTCCCGCGCGAATGGACGCCGACCAAAACACCCTGGCCCTCTATCGCTGCGACGAGGGGCAAGGCGAAGTGCTCAACGACGCTTCCGGCAACAAGCGCCACGGCAAGATCGTGGGGGCGAAGTGGGTGAAGGTGACTTCCGCGACGCCAACGCAAACTTCGGCGACGCCTCCGCCGACTGCGATAGCCCCTTTCGACGCCGCGCAGGCCAAGTCCCATCAAGAGGCGTGGGCCAAGCAGCTGGGTACGACGGTCGAAACTACGAGCACCATCGGCCAGAAGCTGCGGCTCATTCCGCCCGGCGAATTCCTGATGGGTTCGACCAAGGGGGATGCCAACGAGCAACCGGTACACAAAGTGACGATCACCAGTCCGTTCTGTCTGGGCATGCATGAAGTGACCCAGGACGAGTATGAAGCGGTCGTCGGCTCGAATCCCAGCAAGTTCCCAGGGAAGCGGCTGCCGGTGGAGTTTGTGACGAGCGAGGAGGCGGCTGAGTTTTGTAAGAAGCTCAGCGAGATGGAAGGGAAGACGTATCGCCTGCCGACGGAGGCGGAGTGGGAATTTGCCTGCCGGGCGGGGACGACGACCGAGTGGAGCTTCGGCGACGACCCGGCGCAGTTGGGTGAATACGCCTGGACCAAAGAGAATGCCCAGGCCAAAAGCCACCCGGTTGGCGAGAAGAAGCCCAATCCGTTCGGTCTGTTTGACATGCACGGCAACGTGTTCGAGTACTGTGCCGATTACACTGCAGCCTACAAGGCTGATCCGGTGATCGACCCGACCGGGCCGCAAATTGGCCGTTATCGCGGGTTTCGCGGAGGCAGCTGGTTCTTTCCAAAGTTCGACTCCCGCTCTGCCGACCGGCAAGACAAAGAGTGGCCCGCTCGTGGCACGCACGTGGGATTTCGTGTGGTGCGAGAAGTAGCAATGGAGGCTGCGAAATAGCCTGTCAGCAGACGCTGCGTCGCCTCCGCGGCCAGAAGGGGGAGCACTTAGTTGCCGTTTTCCCTCGCTTGCGCGTTGGGTTCGTGTGACCGCCTAATACGCGTTTTGCCGCTTCAGCACCACAAAGATCGTGCGGAAGAGGATTTTGACGTCGAGCCAGAGCGACCATTCGCGAATGTACTCGTGGTCGCAGTCGATGCGGCGCTGCATCTTCTCCAGCGTGTCGGTTTCACCCCGCCAGCCGCGAACCTGCGCGAGGCCGGTGATGCCGGGCTTTACTTTGTGCCGGAGCATGTAGCCTTCGATCATTTTGCGGTATTGCTCGTTGTGGGCGGCGGCATGGGGGCGCGGGCCGACGAGCGACATTGTGCCGCCAATCACGTTAAAGAGTTGCGGCAACTCGTCGATGCTCGTCCGCCGCAGGATCGCACCGAGCGGCGTGACACGGCTGTCGGTTTTGGTGGCTTGAGTCACCTTCGCGCCGTCCTCGCAGACGGTCATCGAGCGGAACTTCCAAACCAGGATTTCGCGGCCATCCAGGCCATACCGCCGCTGGCGGAAAAAGACCGGGCCGCGGCTCGTCAGCTTGATGGCCAGGGCGGTCGCGAGGAGAAGCGGGCTGATCGCGACGAGACCCAGCGAGGCGACCACGAGATCGAACGCCCGTTTCACGAGGCCATCGACCCCGTACAGCGGGTTCTCGAACACGCTGACCGCCGGCAAGCCGCCGATGTCGGTCCAGCGGGAGTGTAGCAGTTGAAAGACGAAGAAATCGGGCACGATATAGACCGAGGCGGTCGTGTCGGAGAGCTTCGCCAGCACGCCGCGAATTCGCTCTTCGGCCCGCATCGGGAAGGTGATGTAAATCCGGTCGATGAATCCCGCCTTCGCGTCGGCCACCAGGTCGTCGATGCCGCCGATGCGGTCTTTCAGCCCTGGCGGCAGTTGCGGGCCCCGTTCCGGCGGTCGGTCGTCGTAATAGCCGGCCAGCTTTAGGCCCAGTTCCGGCGCGTCAAAAATGTTGCGGGCCAGTTGAATGCCGAGGTCCGTCACGCCGACAATCGCGCAGGCTTTGGTATTGAGTCCCCGCAGCCACAGCGATTTTTGCAGCGCACGCAAAATGCCGTGCGAGACGATCATGAACAGCGGCGTCGCCAGCAGCCACAGCCCCAGCGGCAGGCGGGGCAAAGATTGGAGCCGGCCCGTGGCATAGCCCAATCCCGCCAGCAGGGCGAAGGCCAGCGACCAGGTGGCGATGGCGGCAAAGGCCTCGCGATCGCCCGCGACCCCCCGCCAACTGCGATACATCCCCACCAACTCAGCCACCAGATAGTGGACGATAATCGCCGCCGCCCCCGGCAGCAGATACTCAGCGTGCGAGCCGCCAGTCCCCCAGACCGCCAGAGCCAAGCCCCCGGCGACGCTCGCCGCATCGACCAGGCGATAGAGCGAGCCCACAAGCGAGAACTGCTGTTGAATCCGGCGAGCGGGGAGGCCCATGATCGGCTCAATTCACGAAAGGAGGGGACGGAGCTTCCGACAGGGGAATATAGGTTACGGAGGAACTTGGTTCGGTCCGCGGGCATGGCGGGAGGCAGTTCGCATCGTGCGGGTTGTATCGGATAGGATGATGGTCGCTGAGGCGGGACAACGTCATGCACCGAAATCTGACCATCGTCGTCCACGCGGGTGTGCTCGCGGGCTTTCTGCTTCCGTCCGGTTGTGCTCCCCAGCCCGCGCCGGCACCTCCCGCGCCACCCATGCCGACCGCCGCCGTGGCCGCTCCCGCGCCGGTTTCGCCCCCCCCGGTCGAAGTCGTACCACCAGCACCAGCGCCTCCCGCGAAACCAGCCGAGCCGCCGGTTTCGTCCGAGCGCATCTTGCTCTTGGTGGGCAATCGCCCGCTGCTCGTCGAATTCCAACTGACGATCGCCGGCGAGCCGCATACGCAAGCGCTCGACAAGCTGGTGGCCGAGGTGCTGCCGCTGGCCGATACCGACGGCGACGGCCGGCCCAGCTGGAAGGAAATCACCACGAGCAAACGCTTTAAGTATGGCCAATTTGGCAATCTGCCCGTGGGGAGCGAGGGAGACGTGAAGCAGGTGATCGAGCGGTACGACATCGACCGCGATGGCCTCGTCGATGCCAGTGAATTGCCCCGCTTCCTCACCCGCAATGCCGGCGGATCGCGGGCCTTCTCGGTGCGCGGCACGGCCGATTTCCGCCTGGGTGCTAGTCTTTCACCCCTCTGGAAGGCGCTGGACGAAAATGCGGACGGCGCGCTTGGAGCGGCCGAAATCGCCGCTGCCGCCGAGCGGCTGCGCCGCCACGATTTGGATGACGACGAAATCCTGCTCGCCGCCGAGCTCGCGCCGCCGCCCAACTTGGAGCCCGGCATGTTGCCCGAGCGCCGCCGCCGCGGGCCGGAAATCGTCCGCCTCTTGGGTCCGCACGCCAATTGGGATTCGGTGCGGCTCTTGCTCGAAGAACACCTCGGCAGCCCGTTGACCGCGGAGACACTGGCCGCCGCGCCGGGGCTGTTCGCGCGGCTCGATGCCAATCAAGATGGTCGCCTGCAAAAGGGGGAAATCGCCGGGCTCAATGGCGCTCCGGCCGATCTGGTGGTCGGCGTCGATTTCGCCCCGCCGGCCAAGAATCCGGATGCACAAACTCCTCCGGACGAATTGCCTCCCCCTGCCGCCGCGGCAATTCACCTGGTGAGTGCTCCGCCCGAAGTCAATCCGCAAACCATCGACCAGCGACCCGGTCGGCTGGCGCTGCAACTGGCCGGCGTGACGCTAACCTTCTACGTGAACGACACCCTTGCCGGCGGCGACTTCGCCGCGCAGGCCGACACGCAGCTGCAAGCGCTCGATGCCGACAAAAATGGCTACTTGGAGGAGTCCGAAGTTCCGGCCGAGGGGGCAACGCAACTCGGTCAGTTCGTCGCCGTCGATGCCGATGAGAATGGCAAGGTTTATCCCGCCGAGATCGCCGCCTTCCTGGCCCGGCAGCAAGCGGCCTTGCGAGCCCAGATTCACGCCCAGGCGGGCGACCGCGAAGATCCCCTGTTCGCCGCGCTCGACCAAAACCACGACGAGCGGCTTGACACGCGCGAAATGGCTGCCGCCCCCGGCCGGCTCGCCGCGCTCGACCGCGCTGCCGATGGCCAACTGATTGCCGACGAATTGCCCTCCTCGCTGCAGATCGGCCTGGCTCGCGGCAGCCTCGAAAACATGGCCGCGCTCTTCACGCCGCCGCCACTGTCCGCGACGAATCCCGCCGCCGATTCTCCGCGCTGGTTCACCGCGATGGACGCCAACGGCGATGGCTACATCAGCCCGCGCGAATTCATCGGCCCCGCCGACAAGTTCGCCTCGCTCGACAAAAACAGCGACGGGCTCGTTAGCGCGGACGAAGCCAAATAGCCTCGATCCCTGAATAGCCGGGAGCAAACTTGCTCCCGGTCCGCCCCGTTACTTCGCTCCCCTCGCAACGAGCAGCATACCGGAATCTGGCTTGGTTCCGGCCATCAGCTTTCGCAACAAGCTAATCCCCCCCGCCGATGTCCTCGTCATACGCCTCGTAAATCAGGTCATTCTCGCGAGATTCGTGGCTCCGCAGCCGCTCGTCGAACAGCAAAAACTCATCGCCGATCCACAGCGCCAGGGTGGCATGCTGCTCGTCATAGAACATCCGCTCGGCCCGCTCCACGAGCTCGCAGCAATCGAGATATAGCTCCCTATGCTCGCTCCGCAGCAGGTCGGCCTGGTGCGACAGCCGCGGGGCCACGTCGAGCGGATCGTCGAAATAGCCATACGCCTCTTCGAGCGCGAAATGCAACGCCAACTGATCGCGAAATTGCCCCAGCTTGTCGATCAACAATCGGCATTGACCGGGAGCGATGGGGCGCTGGCAACGATGCCGCAGATCGGCCAGCTCGTCCCACAATTCCTGATTAACCTCCTTGATCTCTTGCAAAAAAGCGGCATTGACGGCGACCGTGCCGGTGGCAACCGAAGTCAACATGAAAGCCTCCCGTTCCGCGAGCGGCCAAGACAAGGGAGCCGGCGGAACTGCTCGGGCACTCGCGCCCCAGCCAGAGAACCCAGCCAAAGCTCAAGCACCAGGACCGAAAACCAACCGCCGCCTGACGGCCAAGCGGCGGACCATGCACATCGGAAGGGGGCGAAAATCAGGTCACGGAGTCACGCTGCGAACCCTATTTTAGAGCCGGCCAATTCGGTCCGTCAAAGTTTTTCTTGCCAGAATGCGGCGAGGCGCGTTCGCTTGCTTGACCAGGACCGCGGCGATAGGATGAAGGCTCGGTGAGGCGAACGGCCAATCAGGGGGGCCGTCGCGAATTCACCCCGGAGATTCCGCCATGTTGTTGCGGGCGGTTCAATGCGCGCTGGCCAGCGCGCTCGTGTTGGTTTGCACATCACTCCCGGCGTTCGCCGACGAAGCCGAGGCCAAAGCGGCGATCATCAAGCTGCTGGAGGTCGGTTGGGAGCCGACAGCTCAGGCCCGCACCGCCGCCGATCTGCAATATCAAGAGGTGCAACGGCTCGCGGGGACCGATCCGGCGGCGCTCACCGCGTCGCTTCTCGTCCTCATGCAACAGCGCCGCTATGACGACGCCCACAAGCGGCTCGAAGAGCTGCTCGCCAAGGATGCCGACGATCTGACGACGCTGCGGGCCTATGTTTGGATCGCCGCGATTCGCAAGAACTACACCTCCTCGATGCGGGCCGCCAACAAGCTCGGCGAGGTGCTCGCCGCCGATGCCGACAAAACTCCCGCGCTCGACCGCGAGGAGCTGATCGGCTTTTTGGGCCGGGTGTTCGGCTATTTCGCCGGACCGGTCGGCGAGACGGCGAGCCAAGACCAGCGCAAGCTCTACGAAAAGCAGATTCTCGCCCGCCTCGGCGAATCGGAACGGCAATGGTTCGAGGATGGTCGCGACGGGGTGCTGCAAAAATTCCTCGAAGTGACCGACGCCAAGTCGGACGACCGCGATCAGGCCCTGGCCGATGCCGCCGCCGCCAAGGAGAAAACGCTGGCCGACATCGAAAGCGACCGCCAGCGCAATTCCGCCCGGGCCGACGAGCTGCGCGACTTGCGCTCGAAGCTGGAAAGCGAATTGCGGGCCGAGCTGGCGCAGATCGCCAAGGAAGACGCCCCGCTCGTCGCGCAGCTTGGCCGCTTGAACGCCCAGGCCCAGTCCCTTTCGCAAACGCTCTTCAACTTCGAAGCCGATATCGCCCGCTTTCAGCGGCTGGCGAGCATGACGCAGGATCCGAATCTCAAGCGCGAATATCAACTCGACGCCCAGCAGGCGAGCTTCCTGGCCAGCCGCGTGGCGGCTGATCTGGCGAACGTCGAGGGGCAGGCCCAGGGTGTCGCCAATCAGCGGGGCGCGCTCGCCGCCCGCCAGCAGCGTGCCCAGGCCGCGGCCGGCGACCAGGTGGCCCGCATGGACCGCGAAATGAGCGAGCTGGCCAAACGCGAAAAACGCAACGACGGCATCGAAAAGCGAACCGGCAAGCCGGCAACCGGCACCACCGCCAAGGGGCTCGCCCTCTCGGCCCAGGCGACCGCCCTTTCGACCTACGACCAGTTCCCGCTCGAAATCGCCCGGCAAAAGCTGCTCGAATCGCTCCGCTAGGGTCGGCTCGACTCACCCTGGCACTTATGCGAAGCGCGAACTTGCATTCGCCGCGGTTTCATCGCAAGTCCAATCCTCACAACGCTTTACGCGCTTATTTTTGGTGCCGTTTCCCGCCGGCTTACTATAGTTACTAGGGTTTCCCCCCGCGGCGAATAAGGCACCCCAACCGCCCCGTTGCGAATTGCCGTTGCCGCCACCAAATTGCCAAAGACCGCCTGGCTCTATACAAGCCACATTGCCATATATGGTTAATTGTACACACTCTCGCGTCCGTTGTCAATAGGGTTTCCCCGCAAAAGGATTCCCCTCTTCGCAGCCCACGCCAAGCCGCCACGAATGCCCGGCGAGAGCAGCCCCTCCCTGGCTGGTGCTCCGCGGCCCAGGCCTGCGGCCTGGGCTGCCACAGGTTGCCCCGTTGGGGCAAGCCAATAGCCCAAGCCGGCTGCGCGATTGCCGTTACCCTCGCCCACCCCCAGCTCAAGCTGGGGGCTGACAGCGAGCCTGCTGAAGCAGGCTGAGCAGATTTACCGGCAACCATTTGCCGAGGATTCCCGCCCGTGCCAGAGATTCGCTGGCGGCCATCGTCAAAATGGCCTGTCGAGCGTCACTTCAGCACTGGCAGGATGCCAGTGGCACACAAAGTTTGCCAATTTCGACAGTGCCACCCGGCCGACAGGAAATAGCCGTGGGCGTCAGCCCAAGGTTCGGGAATGGCCACCGCCCCAAGCCCCAGCGGGGGACACGCCGCATGCCTGAATCCGTGCCGGTCCTCCGGACTTCCTCCAGCGCATTCCCGATGTCCCACCTCTGCCTGACGGTCGAGGCTATTTCCTCCCGGCCCTCTGGGCTTGGCCCGCGCCGAATTCCCGCTTGCGAAGAAGCCGACGTCGGGGCGGGAATCGAAGCTTTGAGGTAGTCCGCGACCGGCGCGGTCGCGGACTACGCAAGTTCTGGAGCCGAAATCCCTACCACCGCGCCTTTGTCGGACCCAGAGCTAGCTGCCTCAAAACGCTTGAGCACGTTGACTACCGCGTCGTGCAGTTTGTCTTGGGTGAGAAACAGTCCACAAACATTCGGCGCCTGCCATAGTGCTCGCGAGATTTCCATCTTCTTCGCCAAGGCTTGACTCCACGGGATTGAATGCGATCGCATATAGTCGTTCGCGAGCTTTGCGAGAACCGCGGCAACTCCACCAAATTGGACTTGAACACCGGCGGAATTCGTGATGTTAAACATCAAGTCGCGAGTCTGTGGCTCTAGGGACACGCCGATTGCGGACGCCAATCGAGTATTGCCTCGCGAAAGTTCCCGAATTGTCAGAAGAACTTCCTGCATTTCGGCCTCTTGATTGAACGGCGGCACTTCGGGTGCACCTTCAGGGACAGTAATGGAAGTCCATTTGGCCTCGAGCTCAGGCCACCATTTCGCGAATGTTCTTTCGAGCGAAGAAAATGATAAGGTTGACTTGGGCAATCCAGAATAAAGAGACCGCACGATGCTCCACGTGCCTGTTTGATCCGCAGTCACTGCCTGAAATTGTTGAAGCGGGGATGGAACGGTAGTGAGGTCCATGCGAAACAACAACGGAATGACTCGTGCCGTCGCAACCTGTTTTGACAGTGCCCCCGCTTCAAAATGTATCCAGGGTTCAAGTCGGTTTTGGGCTGTCAGGCAGATAATCCCGAAGTCATTGGACTGTAGTTGAGAGCTGAGTTCTTGGCCCCATCGCACTCCGGCTTCAAGGTCGGCCTTCGACATCCAAGGATCTACGTCCTGAATAACGAACGGAAGCCAATCATAGAGCGCCTCTGCCACTTCTCGACTGACTTGCTTTGACCAACTGATAAACACTCGCATCCGTTACCTCACATTGGAGTTGGCAGTGTGATCTTACCTCCTTCTGAATTCAACAATTTCCCATTCAAGGCTCACCTTCACTGCGAGTCACGCCCATCATCAATACTCATTCCCCGTCGCCTTCCCTTCCACATTCGCACTCCCGCTGAAGGTTTTTCGCACTTTGCGGGCGGCGATTTCGTCTTGCAGGCGGTTGATCGCGGCGGGGAGGGGCATGGCGCCTAAGTCGCCGTCGATCCGGTCGCGGAGGCTGACGGTGCCGGCTTCGGCGTCGCGGGGGCCGACGACGAGCATGTAGGGAATGAGTTCGAGTTGGCCGTCGCGGATTTTGGCGCCGAGCTTTTCGGGGCGATAGTCTCCCTTCACGCGCAGGCCGGCGGCGCGGAGCTTGGTTTCGATCTCGCGGCCGTAGGCTTCGCTCTTCTCGCTGACGGTGATGACGCGGGCCTGTTCGGGGGCCAGCCACAGCGGAAAGGCCCCGGCAAAGTGCTCGATCAAGACGCCGATGAACCGCTCCATGCTGCCGAGCGGGGCTCGGTGGATCATCACGGGGCGGTGCATGTGGTTGTCGCTGCCGACATATTCCAACTGGAAACGCGTCGGCAGGTTGTAGTCGAGCTGCACGGTGCCGAGTTGCCACTCGCGGCCGATGCAGTCGGTGACGACGAAGTCGGCTTTGGGGCCGTAGAACGCCGCTTCGCCCGGCTCTGCGGTGTACGAGATGCCGAGGCGGGTACACACGTCTTCCAGGGCGTTCTGAGCCCGGTTCCAAACGTCTGCCCCGCCGACGTACTTCTCGCTGGCCGGATCGCGAAATCCGAGCCGCACGCGATAGTTTTCGAGGCCCAGGCAATTCAGCACGAACTGGGTCATCTCGATGCAGCCGCTGAACTCGGCCGGCACCTGCTCGTCCATGCAGAAGAGGTGGGCGTCGTCCTGCGTGAAGCCCCGGACGCGGGTCATGCCGTTGAGCTGGCCGGTCTTTTCGAAGCGATAAACCGAGCCGAACTCCGCCAGCCGCAGCGGCAGCTCCTTATAGCTGCGCCGCTCGGCCTGATAAATCTGAATATGGTGCGGGCAGTTCATCGGCTTGAGCAGGTACGCCTCCTGCTCGTTGTACCAGGCGCGAATGGCGTGCAGCTTCTCCTCGTCGGTTTTCGCGGTCCCGAAGCCAGGGAACGAACAGGGGACCAGGCCGTCGTCGTTGTTTTTCAGGGCTTCTTCAAACATGCCGACGAATTTGTTCGCGCTCACTTTCTCTTGAAACAGCAGATAGAAGAGCTGCGCCACGCTCTGCATGAACGGGTCGAGATAGAACGGCGGGAACTGGGCGTCCATGTAGTACGGAAAGTGCCCGCTGGTCTGATAAAGCTGGATGCGGCCGATGTGCGGGGTATAGACGGGGAGATAAGCCCGGCGAGTCAGCTCGGCTTTGATGAAGTCTTCGAGTTGGGCGCGGATCATCGCCCCCTTGGGGAGCCAGAGGCAGAGGCCCGGCCCCACGTCGTTGCTGATCGCAAACAGGCCCAGCGCCTTGCCGAGCGCCCGGTGATCGCGGCGTTTGGCCTCTTCGATCTTTTTCAGGTGCTCGTCGAGCTGTTCTGGGGTGAAGAACGCGGTCGCATACAGCCGTTGCAGCTGCGCGTTGTTCGCGTCCCCTTTCCAATAGGCCCCGGCGATGGAGAGCAGCTTATAAGCCCCGATCGCTTTGGGGCTGACGACGTGCGGGCCGCGGCAGAGGTCGATGAATTCCCCCTGGCGATAGAACGACATGGTCGGATGGTCGGCCAGGCCGGTGTTGATGTGCTCGACCTTGTACTTCTGGTCGATCCCCTCGCAAATGGCGAGCGCCTCGCCGCGGGGAACCTCAATCCGCTCGAACGGCTCGTCGAGGTCGATGATCTTTTTCATCTCGGCTTCGATGGCCGGAAAATCCTCTTCGCGGAGCGGCTCGGGAAGCTGAAAGTCGTAGTAAAAGCCTCCTTCGACGGTCGGGCCGAAGGCGAGCTGCACCCCCTTTTTCAGCCGCATCACGGCCCGGGCCATGATGTGCGCGGCCGAATGCCGCATGACGCCGAGGGCTTCGGGGTCTTTCGCCGTGAAGATGCGGACTTTAGCTTCGCCCTCGGCCGGCAAGTGAAAATCGAGTCCGACCGTTTTGCCATCCACCTCGCCGGCGATGGCCGCCTTGGCGAGCCGCGGGCCGATGGCCTCGGCGACTTGCCGCAAAGTGACCTGACCGGAAAATTCCTTGCTGCTGCCGTCGGGCAGAATGACCTTGAGCATGGGTGCTGAAAGAAGAGGGAGGGCCGGCGGGGGGCATCGGTACAAAGGATGCCGAAATCCCGGCAGGCGGACCTCAAGTATAGGCGGAGAGACACTGGCGGCAATTGCAGGTTCGCGGGCGGCGGACGGGGTTATGATGCGTATCTGGCCGAGGGGTGAGTTTTTGTTTTCGGACACCAGCGGAGCGCTGTCATGCGGTGGTTTGGATTTTTGGCTGTTGGCGTGGTTCTCGGTTCCTTCCCCAGCGAGGCCAGTGCCGCCCCGATAACGACGGTCGAGCAGCTCATCGCCGCCGTGACCAGCGGCAGCGAGGGGGATACGATCGAGCTTGGCGAGGGAAAGTTCGAGCTGCCGGCGACGCTCGAACTGAAGGGAAAAATGACGCTCCGCGGGGCTGGCATCGACAAGACCACGCTCACGCACACGGCTTCGTGGAACCCGGCAACGAAGTCGCTCCCCGACCCCGAAATGCGGCTGCAAGGGCTCGATACCGACGCCTACCTGATTCGCCTCGCGCGCGACACCGCGGGCGTGACGATTTCCGACCTGACGCTCCACGCCCCGCAATTGCATGGGGCCATTTTCAGTTGGTATCACACCGACCTGCATCTCGCGCGGTTGCGGATCAAGGAAACCCGCTGGAGCGGCCTGCGCACCTTCGGCATGAAGCGAGCCAAAATCCACGACTGCGAGTTCCTCGATGCCGGCGGACGGTGGGAAAAGGGAGAACCAGGCGTCAAAGGGGGAATCACCGGCGGGGGGATTTTCGCGATCTGGATGAGCGAATGCGATATTTTCGACAACCGCTTCGTCCGCACGCGGCAGGCCAAAGAGCACGAGTTCTATGGCATCAAGGTGCGGCAAGCGAAACGATGCCGGGTGCATCACAACACCATCGAAGTGAATTTCTCGATGGAATTTCCGTTCGAGAACGACGAGGACAACGCGCTGGATCACAATGTTTGCCACGGGACGATTTCCATTCCCAAACATGCCGGCGGACCGGTTCCCACCAGCGGGAAAACGTTTCATATTCATCACAATTGGTTTCGCGACAGCTACAGCATCGAATTCGTGCGGAACGGAGTGGAAATCGACCACAACCTGTTCGACTTCGACCCGAGCCGCGACCACGGCAATTTGATCTCCGGCTTTGGCAAGGCCGAAGCGCAGGGGCCGGCGAGCTTTCATAACAACCTCGTCAGCAATCCGGGGCGGGGAGTGATCTGGATCAACGAGGTGTTCAATCAGCTGGATGTGCGGAATAACCACATCATCGCCCGCACCACGGTGACGCCGCGCACCGAGGGCCTATTCGGCTTCAATTCGCAGTGCGACTTTGGCACGATCCGCATCCGCGACAACTTGATCGAATGCGAAGGAACGTCCCGCCCCCTCTTTCGCAACGCGGCGAGCTACGGCGCGACGGTCGAAAACAACCGGCTAATCAACGTCCAGGATGCCGACCGGTTTGCCGCCGCCAAAACCGATCGACCGATTGGCCCCGAAGCGCCGCTGAAGTTTGAATGTGGCGTGCGCGGTGAAGTGCTGGTGGATGGGTGGAAGGCAGGGCGGTTGCAGGGTGGCGATCGCCCTGGCCAGCAGGTACCATCGGACCAGCGATGACGATTGCAAATAGATGATTGCGAAGCAGGAAGTACGAATTCGCACCATTGAATTCGCTTTCAGTTTGCAATTCGCAATTTGAATTTTGCACTTTGCAATCGGCATCTTGTCCTCCCTCTCACATCCACCCACCATTCCCTCCTCTTCAGGAAACTCGCCATGCGCCGCTTCGTTTGGTCCACGCTCGCCGTGCTCTCGCTGGTTGGCATCGTCCGTGCCGAGCAGGTGGAAGTTCAAAAAACGGACGCCGGCGTGACGGTCACGGTCGGCGGGCAGCCCTTCACTAACTACGTCTTCAAGTCGGGCCTCAAGCCGATTTTGTGGCCGGTGGTGGGGCCGACGGGCAAGGAAATGACCCGGGCCTGGCCGATGCGCGAAGGGAACCCCGACGAAAAGACCGACCACGTCCACCAGCGGTCGTTCTGGTTCACCCACGGCAACATCAACGGCATCGACTTCTGGGCTGAAACCGCCAAGCCCGAGGTGCAGGGGCGGATCGAGCATAAGGAACTGGTCAAAGCCGAAAGTGGCGACCCGGCGACGATTATTACACGCAACGAGTGGCTCGGTCCCAAGGGGGAGAAGATTTTGACCGACGTGCGAACGCTCCGGTTCGGGGCCGACAAGGAGACCCGCTGGATCGATTTTGACATTGCCCTCACTGCCGCCGCCGACAAGGTGGAATTTGGCGACACCAAGGAAGGCTCCTTTGGCGTGCGGATTGCCGAGACGATGCGAACCGACCGCAAGCTCGGCGGCAAGATCATCACCAGCGAAGGGCTGACCGATGCCGACGCTTGGGGCAAAGCGGCCAAGTGGGTCGATTATCACGGACCCGTGCAAGGCGAAACGCTCGGCATCGCGATCCTGAACCACCCCAGCAGCTTCCGCTATCCCACCACCTGGCACGTCCGCACTTATGGCCTGTTTGCCGCCAATCCGTGGGGCTGGGCCGATTTCACCAAGGGGAAAGAGCACGGCGAGCACACGCTCATGCAGGGCGAAACCTTATCGCTGCGTTATCGGGTGATTTTCCACAAGGGGGACGAGCAGCAAGGGAAGATTGCCGAGGCGTTTGGCAAGTTCACGAAGGAATAGCCGACAAAAATAGGGAATGCAGCCATGAAGATGTGGGGCCGGGCCGCGCTGTTGATCGCGATCTTCTTGCCTGGATTCGTTCTCGCCGCCGATTTTGACGCGGCGAAGCTCGCCGCGATTAACGCGCGGATGCGGCAGTTCGTCGAAGAGGGGGAAATCGCCGGCGCGGTAACCGTCGTCGGCAACGCCGGCGGAGTGGCTCATCACGAAGTGGTCGGCTGGCAGAACATCGAGGCGAAGCAGCCACTCGGCAAGGATGCGCTGTTTCGCATTGCTTCGATGACGAAGCCGATCACGGCGATGGGCATCATGATTTTGCAGGAAGAGGGGAAGTTGTCGGTGGCCGACCCGGTCGAGAAGCATTTACCCGAATTCCGGGGGCAGCTGCTCATCGAGCGGCGCGACGGCGATCGCCTGACCCTGACGAAGCCGCCACGGCCGATCACGATTGCCGATCTGGCGACGCATACTTCCGGCCTGCCGGGGGGCTTTCCGCCGGGGCTCGCCGATCTGTATTTCCGCCGCAACTATTCGCTCGCCGAGGCGACGATGATTCAGTCGCAGCGGCCGCTCGAGTTCGAGCCGGGGAGCAAGTGGGCCTATTGCAACGCGGGTATCGACGCGCTCGGCCGCATCATCGAGGTCGTCGGCGGGGAAGCGTTTGAAGATTTCCTCGCAGCGCGAATCTTCCAGCCGCTCGGCATGGTCGATACGACCTTTTATCCCGACGACAAGCAACTCGCGCGCCTGGCGGGGCTGTATGGCCAAAAAGAGGGCCAGCTCGCGTTTCAAGAGTATGTGCTGCTCGGGCCGGCGAAGGGGGCCAGGCATCCTATTCCGGCCGGCGGACTGTATTCCACGGGCGCGGACATCGCCCGGCTGTATCAGGCGATGCTGAATGGTGGCAAATTGGGTGACGTTCGCATCCTCTCCGAGAAGAGCGTCCGCGAGATGACGCGGGTGCAAACCGGCGAGCTGCTCACCGGTTTCACGCCCGGCATGGGGTTTGGATATGGCTGGGCGGTAATCCGCGAGCCGCAAGGGGTCCATGCGATGCTTTCCGCAGGCACGTTTGGGCACGGTGGTGCGTTTGGCACCCAGGGGTGGATCGACCCGAAGCAGGGGCTGTTCGTGATTCTGCTGATTCAACGGACGGGCCTGGCCAACGCCGACGGCAGCGAGCTGCGCCGCGAATTCCAGCGGCTGGCGGTCGAAGCGATCAAAAAGTAGGGCCGACCGGCGATTTACGTGGAGGGGGTACTCGCCGGCGTCGGCTCCGCGACCGCGGGACCCGCGACGGCAGCGAGTGACGGTGTGGACCACAGCGTGCGGCGGGCGACCGACCACCAGCTGGGCTGATCGAGTTGGCGGTAGGGGGAATCGGCCGGCAGATGCTCTACCAGATAGTTGTGGGCCGCCTTGAGGTTGTGATAGGGGAGCGTAGGAAACAGGTGATGCAGGGCGTGGTAGCGAATCGAAAACGGGAAGAACAGCCAGGTGAAAAAATCGCGGCTGGTGTAGTTGCACGAATCGCGAATGTGGTCGGGCAGGTTCATCTGGCCGCCATCGCTCACAAAGTGATGATCGGCCAATTGCCGCATCTGGTTGAGCACGAGCACCCCCAAAGCGAGCGAATACATCAGCGGGATGCGGCTCCAGTGGGTGACGCCGGCGAGAACAAAGGCGAGGATCGCAATCGCCCGCAAGCAGCAGAGCAGCTCGATGGTCGTCACCGCCCAGCGGTCGAAGGCATTGAGCCTGCGCTCGTACCGCCAATTCATCGTTAGCGACGAGGCCCGCGTGAGGGCCCACTCCCGCAGTTTGGGGTGCAGAAAGGTGAGCGGAGCCAAGGCAAAACGCAGCCACACGATCAGCGGATAGGCGGCAATCAGCACCGCATAGCCCAGCAAGCTCAGCACGCTACCGGGACGAAACACGTTGATCACATATTCCGGATCGTACACCGTGCCATACAGGCGTTGGCTATGATGGTCGCGATGGTGGCGCGTGTAAAAAGGGGAGGGGGCGAGGGTGATGACGCCGACGGCGAGGTTCCAGACCACCTTGAACGTCCGCATTTCGCGATGGCCAAGATGGCAGACCTCGTGAACGAGTGACCCGAGGCGATAGAGCCAGAAAATGGCGACGAGAAAGGCCACCACCTGGATGGCTGAAAACGCCGGTGCCTCCATATAGATGGAAGCGGCCGTGTAGGCGAGCACGATGCTCAGCAGGAAATCGGCCCAGTAGCGCAGCGGCTGGACCCGAAAAAAATCGACGCTCGAATTCTGCAAGGTGGCGCGGGCCGTGCTGATCCAACTGGGAACTTCAGCGGACATCCAGTCATCCAGTCCGGCGCGGGGGCCGGTCGCGAGGAAATAGCCTGGATTCTGCGAAGCGTTGAACGTCGAGCCTATCCATGAACCGGCAGGCAACGATCGGCAGCCCAGCGAATATGCTACCCCATCTTATCGACAGTTTGCAGGAAACCTAGTGCCAATCACGACAAGTCTCCAACCGAACGGCCCGCAAATCCGCGCGCGAATGACGCCAACTTCTTGGCCAATGATAGCGTCCCGCTCAAATCAGGCCGCGCAGCTTGCCGATAGCTACTAACGCTGACACCTTCCCCAGTCTGCCACATCTACCCCACCGGCAGACCTTTCCTCCCCACCGCGATCCTTCCCCGAGGAGTCTGCGCAGTCATGGCGGTCCAACCTCTCCATCTTCAGAACTTGAACGACCTCCGAAGTTACGTCCACCAAACCATTTGCGACCAAAACCATCTCGAACCCACCGTCTTCGAAGTCACCTCCCGAATCCTGATCCGCGGCAAGCGCCCCTGTGGCGTCTTCTTCTGCGTCCAGGGGCCGCGTAGTGTTCGACTGACGGCAATTTGGGAAACCGACCGGAACTGCATCCTGTTTTATGGCTCGGCTGGCGAGCGCACACTCAAGGTGCAACTGGTCGGCGCTCCAAGTCTCGTTGCGGCAAGCACTTAGGACGACAACACCCACCGACACGCCGCAACCGAGATCCGCCTCGCGATCGAAAAATCAAGTCCACGAAACACCGCAAACCCAAACCAGAAAACAGCTTGCAGCGTTTTGCCCGGCTCGGGCCGGGGCAACAGGTTGACAGACAGACGTTTTTATACAGAATATCATACTGATACAGAAGATCATAACCACACGGAGGTTCACATGCTGGTCCTATCTCGCAAGGAAGCCGAGCGAATTCGACTCGGAGACTCGATTGTCATCACGGTGGTCCGGGTGTCCGGGGACAAGGTTCGCCTGGGGATTCAGGCCCCCCCGAATGTGCTGGTTCTGCGCGACGAGCTGCAAACCTTCCCCATCGTGACGGAAGAGGGGTGTACCACCCCGGCCGAAGAGAAGGCGGCCTAGTGCTTTGTCACCATTGGATTTTGGCGTAGGTCGAAGCCTTGCTTCGACCAAATTATTCCTTGCAACTACCGTTCTGCACGATGCAAGGCAGCGTCTTCCATCCCAATTCTCGAAAGTGACAAAGCACTAGATGCGGCGGCGGTTTGCCGGCTGCCCGACAATCGCGGGAAGCCGGCGGCGGAATGGTTGTCTGGCGGCGACTGGCCGACAACAATAGAGCGTCCATCCGCAGCAAAGGACGCCCGATGAGTCAAGCGACAAGCACCGCGCGATCCGCCGGCCACAAATGGCCCCGCTGGCTAGGTTGGCTCGGCTGGTCGCTGTTGGGGACGCTGGCCCTGGTCGCGCTGGTCGCCTTTCTGACGCTCCAGTTCGGGGCGGTGCATGGAGTCGAGCTCAATCCTTACTCGTTCGCTCGCCGGTCGTATTCGCTTTACGAAATCCCTCTCATCCGCATTCAGGTGCGCGGGGTTCGTCGCGAGGACATCGCCAACCGCACTGAGAGCTTTCTGGGGTCGAATAGCTATCTGGCCACGGCCAAATCGGCGCCCGATGTCTGGCATATCGTGCTCGCCGCCCGCGGAAACCGCCTGCCGCAGGTGGGAGACGCCGATATTCTCGTGCGTTATCTGGACGCCAAGGACCATGCCGATCGGCAGGCGTGGGTGGCGTGGTCGGAGAACAACCCCGGCCTGGCCAAAGTCTTTTGGCCGGCGGTCGCTCGGTTGGCTCAAGAGGAGCTCTACGTCTTTCTCCCGCCGATTTTCGAATTGGCTCAATCCGCCACCGACCCCGTGGTGCTGCAAAAAGAGCTGAATGTGCGCCTCGCCGAGCATCTGTTTCAGCTGGCCCGGCGATTGCAAGAGCGCGAGGAACTGGCCGAAGCCCGCAAACTCTTGGAAGAGGCGGCCAAGCTCGATGCCGGCAATCCGCTCATTAAGCGAGCCCGCGAAATGGCCGCTGCCACGGCCGCGCCAGCCAAATAGCCGCGCGGCCGCTTATCGGCTGATAAGGCCAGCCGAATCGTCGACAGCTAGGCCGAGATAATCACCGTAATCACCGCCAGCAACAGGCCCACCGACACAATCGCCAGCAAAACGCCGACGACATGCTTCCAGGCATCGGCATCCTCCGCCCTCAGCTCCGTGCGAACTTCCGGGGTCATGTGAACCCAAATGTCGTGCTTGCCATGCGAATCGGAGTCGCTCATCGAGTTGGTCCATCTGCAAAAAAGAGAGCCAGCGTCTGTCGCCAATTCTGACGGCAAACGCCGGCCCTGACAATGCCGGCCAAGGCGAGCGATTGGGCGAGGGGAAGCCTGCCAGGGGGGCCTCAGCGCGGGACCTGGGACCGGCCATTGGCCATGTCTTCCCCATCGAGGCACACTCCAAACCCCCGCTGGAGCACGGCATTTTCACGGGCCTCGTGCGAACGCAATTGCCGCACTAGCCGCCGCATTTCGGTCTCGATCGCCTGCATTTCGGCGAAGTTCTGAGGAGTGGCCGACCGGCAACGGTGGATCAGCCCGTCGATCTCGCCCAAGAGCAGTTGATGCTCACCCTCAATCTGCTGCACTTCGGCCGAGAGGGCCGGGCAATGGGCGACCGCCTCCTCCAGGCAGCCCCCTTGCTCCTCCTCCCGAAAGTGGTGGGCGAGCTCGTCGCGGATCGATTCGAGCCCCACCAGCAATCGCGGCAGCCAAGCGGTCGAATCGGCCTCTTCCCATTTGGGAAAGGTCGCCAGGGTTCGCCGAATCAGCCCATCCAGCCGGCGATGCTCGGCCAGTAAGTGATCGACATAAACGAAAGTGGTTTCGCCGTTTTTCATCGTCTTATCCTCCGCCTGGACCAGCCACTCGGCAGAACGAAAAAGCTCGCTCAGCCGCGACGACATGGCCCAGCTATGTGCCGGCCTTCACGGCGGCCGGCTGCTTGACGGTCAGCACGGGGCAACCGGCCCGCCGCACCACCGCCTCAGCCACGCTTCCCATCAGCATCCGTGTCAGCCCCTTCCGTCCGTGAGTCGCCATGACGATCAGGTCGGCATGTTCCTCCTCGGCCGTCCGGACGATCGCCTCCGCCGGATCCCCCACCAGCAGCTTGTGAACGACCGGCACTGCCGGGTCGGTCGGAACAATCTCGGCCAGGGCCCGCCGCATCGCCTCGCGATCGGGCTCCTGCACTGCGTAGTAGAGCTCGCCGCCGCCGTAAGCCATCGGCGGCTCTTCTACATGAATCACCACCAGCGTCCCCCCGCTGTCGCGAGCCAAGGCAGTGGCCATTTCCAGGGCGTGGTAATCCGTGTCCGACAAATCGGTCGGAAACAAAATGCGTTGCAGGTTCATGGCTGGTCCTCCTCGCGGAGTCGGCATCGAAGAGCCACTCCTGGCTGCCGACTCCTGACTTTCACCATCGATACTCGATGCAAGGGGAGTGCCAATTGCGCCGTCCATTTCGGCGATTTCGACGATTTGCCAGCCTGCCCCAAGGAATCGGGGCAAATTGCGGTGTTAACCTCGAGTGATTTCCAGATATCGGTCGCTGCGGTCGCCAGGTTCCGAAGTCGGAGCGATTGAAAGCGTGCGGAATCGCACAGTTTGCGCACTTTTCGCGCGCGCGGTCGCCGCCGGCGCTTGCTTTTCTCACCATTTTGCCGACATTGGCCGACAGCGAGCCAAAGGCACGGACTTTGCAACGATCGACCGTGGGCAATCGGCCTCCTTTCGCTCTTCAGGCGGACCATGACCAAACCCCAAGAGATCGACCTGCTCGTGGTGGACGACGATGCGGAGCTGCGCGAGACCCTGGTCCGCCGTTTCGAGCTGAGCGGGTTCGCCGTCCGCGGTGCCGCCAGCAGCGAAGAGGCGCTCGACCTGGCCCAGCGCCGCCACTTCGATGTCGCCGTGCTCGACATGATGCTCCCCGGGATTTCGGGGCTGGAACTGCTCAAGAAGCTCAAAGAGCTCTATCCGGAGAGCGAAGTCATCCTGCTCACCGGGCAAGGGACCATCGAGACGGCGGTCGAGGCGATGCAATCGGGGGCGTTTCACTACCTCACCAAGCCGTTTCCCCTCCGCGATTTGGAGACGCAGATCGAAAAGGCCTTCGAGCGCGGGCAGCTGCGCAAGGAAAACGAACGCCTGCGGGCCTTGCTCGCCCGCAGCCAGCCGGCAGCCGACATGATCGGTCAGTCGCCGGCGATGCGCGAAGTGTTTCGCCTGATCCAGCGGGCCGGCCCCAGTGACAAGGCGATCCTCATTCAAGGAGAAAGCGGCACCGGCAAGGAATTAGTCGCCCGGGCGCTGCACCGCTGCAGCCTGCGGGCCGACAAGCCCCTCGTCGTGATCAACTGCGCGGCGCTCCCCGAGACGCTGCTCGAAAGCGAGCTTTTCGGTCACGAAAAAGGGGCCTTCACTGGTGCCCATGCCGCCAAGCCCGGCCTTTTCGAGGTGGCCGATGGAGGAACTCTGTTCATTGACGAAATCGGCGAAATGCCCGGCTCGCTGCAAGCCAAGCTGCTCCGGGTGCTGGAGGATGGCTCGCTGCGGCGCATTGGGTCGATTCAAGAGCGTAAAGTCAACGTGCGGCTTTTGGCGGCGACAAATCGCGACCTGGCCAACGAGGTTGCCGCTGGCCGCTTTCGCGAGGATCTCTATTACCGCATCAATGTCATGTCGCTGGAGTTGCCCCCGCTGCGCGAGCGCGCGGGGGACATTCCCCTGCTGCTTGAAAAATTCCTCGGTTCGCAGTGGCAACTGGAGCCCGCCGCGGCCGAGCACCTGGCGAAATTTCCCTGGCCGGGGAATGTCCGCCAGTTGATGAACGCCATAGAACGGGCCAAGATCATGGCCGAGGGAAACCTGATTCGCCTCGCCGATTTGCCCAAGGAGGTGGCCCACGCGAAGGCCACGAACGACCAGGCCGCCAGCTCGTCCGACGACCTGGCGACGATGCAGCGCCACAAGATTATCGAGGTGCTGCGCCGCGAAGCCTGCAATAAATCGCGAGCGGCCAAGGCCCTCGGAATCGATCGCCGCAAGCTGTATCGCCTCTTGGAAAAATATACGATCACCGATGTCGAGCTATTCCGCCTGGCCGGCAATGGGAATCATCACTCGCCGGCCCCTCCGGAGCCGGCGGCGACTTAGTCGGATTCGCCGCGCCGCTTCTCGCCTCGCCGCCGAGCGCCGATGAACCACTGGCAGCCCAATTTCCGCTATGAGCAACTGCAGCGATACATCGGCTGGACCGCCGCCGATGCCGACCGCGTGGCCCAGGCGCGGCCCCTGCTTACTCCGCTGATCCCCGAGCTGATCGACGATTTCTATGCGGAAATCCAGCGTCATCCACCGGCGGCGGCGGTCATGGTGGATGGGGCAGAGCAAGTGGAACGCCTCAAGGGAACGCTTCGCCGCTGGATTAGCGAACTGCTGGCCGGCCCCTATGACGGTGATTATGTCCGGCGGCGGGCCGGGGTTGGTTTGCGGCATGTCGAGATTGGCCTCGCGCAGGTTTATACCAACATGGCGCTCGGCCGCTTGCGGATTGGGATGCTGTCGGCGATCGCGCGCGCCTGGTCGGGCTCGCCGGCGGACCTGCTGGCCGTGCTGCTCTCGCTCGATAAGCTGCTCGATCTCGACCTGGCGGTGATCACCGCTGTCTATGAGCACGAGCATGTCCGCCGCGAGCAAGATCAGGTGCGGACCAAGCTCGAAGGGGTGTTGCATCAGCAGCGCGAGTTTTCCGAGGGGCTGCTGTCCCACGCCCAGACCATCGTCCTGGTGCTCGATCTGCAAGGACGGATCGTGCGGGTCAATCCGTATGTCGAAAAAATCTCCGGCGTGTCGAATGCCGAAGCGATCGGCGGCGACTGGCTAACGCTGATGATTCCGTCCGAGGATCGTCCTCGCGCGCGGCGCGAGCTGCACGAAAACCTGCTCGGTAATCCGACGCGGCCGGGAATCGCCAGCACCGGCTTGCGGGCCGACGATCATCCGCGCCGCAGCGTGCGGTGGACCAGCACCGCGCTCCGCGACGCGGCGGGCAGTCCTTTCGCCCTGCTCCTGATCGGACACGACATTACCGACATGGAGGCCGCCCAACAACGCGCCCTGCAGGCCGAGCGGCTGGCGGCGATCGGCCAAATGGCCGCTGGCCTCGCGCACGAAGCGCGCAACGCCCTGCAGCGCATTCAAGCGGCTGCCGAAATGCTGGAATTGGAGGTTCATGGGCAGGCCGCGGCGCTCGAATATGTCCGCCGGATCGAGCACGCCCAGGCTCACTTGCAACAACTCTTTGACGACGTGCGGGGTTATGCGGCCCCGGTGCAGCTCGATCGTTCGCCGTGTCGTCTGGCGACCCTCTGGCGCGAGGCTTGGGAGCTGCTCGCCCCCCAGCGGCGGCAGCGTGCGGCGGAGGTGCGCGAATTTCCCGGCGCGGCCGATTGGGAAGCGATGGTGGACCGCTTTCGCCTGGTGCAGGTGTTTCGCAACATTCTGGAGAATTCGCTCGCCGCTGGGGAATTGCCGCTCGAAATCACCATCCACTGCCGGCCGGCAACTCTGGGCCAGCGGCGCGGAGTGTGCATTTCGGTGGCCGATAATGGCCCCGGCTTATCGCCCGATCAGCGGCGGCGAATCTTCGAGCCGTTTTACACCACCAAGCCCAAGGGAACCGGACTGGGGATGGCCATCGCCCAGCGGTGGATCGAAGCCCACGGCGGAACCATCGAAGTCGGCCCCAGCACGGTGGGCGCGGAAATCATCCTCACGCTGCCGCTGGGGGAATAAGTCGCGGAGTGCGACGGCTGGGGACCGGAACTCGGCCTGTTGGCCCGCGCTGGGCGGCTGGGTACAATTCTGTATAGTTTGTTTTCCCTGCTCCGATCATCGGTGGAGCTCCCGATGAGCATCGCACCCGAGCCAATCTCTCGCCCCCCCGTGGAGCACGAATCGCGCCACGTGCTGCGCGGTGTCTCGTGGGAGACCTACCAGAAACTCCGCGAGGACAACCCCAGCGGCTGCTTGCGAATGACGTATGACCGTGGAGTGCTGGAAATCATGTCCCCCTCACGACGCCATGAAAAAATCGCCATTCTGATCGGCCGCATGATTGACGAATGGACGATGCTCCACGATATCGAAATCGAAGCCGGCCGCAACACAACCTTCAGCCGCGCCGATTTGGAAAAGGGGCTTGAAGCCGATCATTGCTACTGGATCGCCAATCAAGCGGCGGTTCGCGGCAAAGACGAGATCGACCTGTCCATTGACCCGCCGCCGGATTTGGCGCTCGAAGTCGATATTACTCGCTCGTCGATTCCCAAATTGCCAATCTATCAAGCTTTGGGCGTGCCAGAGGTTTGGCGCTGGCGGTCCGGTCTGATCGAAGTGCTGCAGCTACGAGGGAACAAGTATGTTCAACAGGTTCCCAGCGATGCCCTCGAGGGATTCCCGTTTGCGCTTGCCGAGAGCTTTCTCGAAACTTACGCTCATGACGGCGACACGGCGCTAATTCGGCGATTTCGGCAGACCATTGCCAAACTACCCAAATCGTCATAAGTCTCGAATTCGACGATGCTCTGCTCGCGCACGGACGTATGCCGCTCGACCTTTTTCATCCGCTGATACGCCAGTGGTTTGCTGGCCGCTTCGGTCAGCCCACCGAACCGCAGGCCCAGGGCTGGCCGCACATCGCCGCCGGCTGCCATACCCTCATTGCCGCTCCCACCGGGTCGGGCAAAACGTTGTCGGCTTTCCTGGTTTGCTTGGATCGCCTATTTCGCCAGTGGGCGGCGGGAAATCTGCCCGACGGCACCCAGGTGGTCTTTGTCTCGCCGCTCAAGGCGTTGAGCAACGATATTCAACGCAACCTGCAATCGCCACTTGCCGAAATTTCCCAGCTAGCCCAAACATCCGGCCTGGGGGAGCTGCCGATTCGCACCGCCGTCCGCACGGGGGATACGCCGGCCAGCGAACGTCAGGCGATGCTCAAGCGCCCGCCGCACATTCTCGTGACTACCCCTGAGTCGCTCTACCTGCTCCTCACTTCCGGCAAAAGCCGCGAAACGCTGCGCGGCGTGAACACGATCATCGTGGACGAAATCCACGCCCTGGCCCGCGATAAGCGCGGCTCGCATCTGGCCCTCACTCTCGAGCGTCTCGCCGCGCTCTGCGATGCTCCCCCCACCCGCATCGGCCTCTCCGCCACGCAGAAGCCGATCGAGGAAATCGCCGCGTTTCTCACCGGAGAGCAAGTTCCAGGTTCGCCAACTTTGAACCTTGAACCTGGAACCTTGAACCGGTGCGAGATCGTCAACATCGGCCACGCCCGCGATCTCGACCTGGCCCTGGAGGTGCCGCCGTCGGAACTCGCCGCGGTGTGCTCGCACGAACAATGGGATGAAGTCTATGCTCGGCTGACGGAGCTGATCCAAACGCATCGCAGCACGCTGGTGTTCGTCAACACCCGCCGGCTCGCCGAGCGGGTCGCGTTTCGCCTGCGCGAGCAACTCGGCGAAGATGCCGTCGCCAGCCATCACGGCAGCCTCTCGCGCGAACTCCGCCTGAATGCCGAGCAGCGACTGAAAGCGGGCGAGCTGAAGGCGATCGTCGCCACCGCCTCGCTGGAAATGGGGATCGACATCGGCTACATCGACCTCGTCTGCCAGATCGGCTCGCCGCGGGTCATTTCGACCTTCTTGCAGCGCGTCGGCCGGTCGGGGCATGCCGTCGGAGCGCTCCCCAAGGGGCGGCTTTTTCCGCTGACGCGCGACGAGCTGCTCGAATCGCTGGCCCTGGTGCGGGCCGTCCGCCGCGGCATTCTCGACCAGATCGAAATCCCCGTTGCGCCGCTCGATATTCTCGCGCAGCAAATCGTCGCCGCCGTCGCCAGCGACGAATGGGACGAAACGGAGTTGTTCCGCCTCTGCCGCCGCGCCTATCCCTATCGCGATTTGGCGCGGGACGATTTCGACGTCATCGTGCAAATGCTGGCCGACGGCGTGAAGCCCGGCACCAAGGCGGGTGCCTACCTGCATCGCGACCAGATCGGCGGCCGCCTGCGGGCCCGCCGCAACGCTCGCCTCGCGGCACTGACCAGCGGCGGCGCGATCCCCGAAGCGGCCGAATATCGGGTGGTCACCGAAGGAGAAAACACCTTCGTCGGCAAGGTGGACGAGGACTTCGCCATCGACAGCAGTGCGGGCGATGTCTTTCTGCTGGGCAATACCTCGTGGATGGTGCGAGCGGTGCGCGGCGACGAAATGATTGTCGTCGATGCCCACGGCGCGCCCCCGACCGTTCCCTTCTGGTTTGGCGAGGCCCCCGGCCGGACCATCGAGCTGTCGCGGGAAGTCTCCGGTCTGCGCCGCGATTTGGCGGGTGGGATTCAGGATTCTCGGGTTCAGGATTCAGGATTTAGTAACCAAGACATCGAGCTGGAAACTTCTGAACCCCGAACCCTGACCTCTGACCACCGACTCCCGAACCCCGATCCCCTCTCCTGGCTGCAATCCGACTGCGGTGCCGATCTCTGGGCCGCCGAGCAGGCGCTCCGCTATGTCGCGGCGCAGCAAGCGGCGGTGGGCCTCGTGCCAACCGGCGACCAAATCCTCTTCGAGCGATTCTTCGACGAATCCGGCGGCATGCAGCTGGTGATCCATGCTCCGCTCGGCAGCCGGATCAATAAGGCGTGGGGATTGGCCCTGCGCAAGCGGTTCTGTCGGAGCTTCGATTTCGAATTGCAGGCCGCGGCCGACGACAACGGCGTGCTGCTTTCGCTCGGCCCGCAGCACAGCTTTCCCATCGACAGCCTGTTCAGCATGCTCAGCCCGCAGAATGGGCAACACCTCTTGGAGCAGGCCCTGCTGGCGGCACCGATGTTTCAGGTCCGCTGGCGCTGGAATGTCACCCGGGCACTGGCCGTGCTCCGCACGCAAGGCGGCAAGCGGGTGCCGCCGTTCTTGCAGAAGTATCGCAGCAACGACCTGCTCGCGGCGGCGTTTCCCGAAACGGTCGGCTGCCTGGAGAATCATCACGGGGATGTCGAAATTCCGAGCCACCCGCTGGTTCGGCAGACGATGCACGATTGCCTGCACGAAGCGCTCGACCTCGACCGCTGGCTCGGCCTTTTGGGCGAAATCAAATCTGGCGGCGTGAAGCTGGTGCCGATCGATACGCGCGAGCCCTCCCCCTTCAGCCATCAACTGCTGAACGCCAATCCGTATGCCTTTTTGGACGATGCCCCGCTCGAAGAGCGCCGCACCCGAGCCGTCACCACCCGCCGTTCGCTCGCCATCGACGACGTGCGCGATCTGGCGAAGCTCGACCCGACGGCTATCGCCAATGTCGCGTCCGAGGCGTGGCCCGTCGTCCGCGATGCCGACGAGCTGCACGATGCCCTGATGAACTTTGTTGTTTTGCCCGCCGCGGAGGGGCGCGACTGGGAAAAGTGGCTGGGCGAATTGGCGCGCGCCGGCCGGGCCACGGTGGCGACGCTGGCCGATGGTTCGCAGTTCTGGTCCGCCGCGGAAAGGCTGCCGCTGGTGCGGGCCGTCTATGGCGAGTTGACGCTGCGCCCGCCCGTTGAACTCCCCCCCGCGCTCAACAAAGAGTGGGCCGCGGCCGATGGCAAGGTGGAGATTGTTCGTGGACATCTGCAATGCCGGGGTCCGCACACGGCGGCCGAATTGGGCGAATTGCTGCATTTGCCGGAATCGGCCGTGTTTGCGGCGCTCGAATCGCTCGAAGGTTCGGGCATCGCCATGCGGGGGAAATTTCGCGAGTCCATCGGCGGCGAAGTGCAGTGGTGCGAGCGGCGACTCTTGGCCCGCATCCACCGGCAAACGCTCGATGGTCTCCGCCGCCGCATCCAGCCGGTGCCGCCGGAAGTCTTTTGGCAGTATCTGCTTGCGCATCATTGCCTGCTCGGCGACAGGCAGCGGCAAGGGGAACTCGGCCTGTCGGAGGCCATCGCGCAGCTGCAAGGCTTCGAGCTGCCGGCAGGAGTTTGGGAGAGCAAGGTGCTCGCTCCCCGCGTCGCCGATTACAGCCCGCAGCAACTCGACGACCTGTTCCTCTCCGGCGAACTCGTTTGGGGCCGACTCCGTCCGCCGCGCCGCGATGCCGATGAGGGCCCTGGCATGGCGGCGATGACCCGCGTGGCCCCGATTTCGCTCGTTCGCCGCGAGGATTTGCCCTGGCTCTTGCCCGAAGAGCGGCCGGACACCGCGGCCGCCGCCAGCAGCGCGGCGCAAGAGGTGCTGAATGCTCTGCGCTGTCGCGGGGCGCTCTTTTTTCAGGATCTGAAGGGTCTGACCGGCCTCTTGCCTTCGCAACTGGAAGACGCCCTCCGCGAGCTGGCCGCGCTGGGGTTGGTTTCGTCCGACACCTTCGCCGCCGTCCGTGCCATCGACGCTGGAGCAAACAAGACGCGCACCCCTTATCACCGCCAGCTGAAAACCCGCGTCCATCGGGCCGCGTCGCCGATTGGCCGCTGGTCGCTGTTTCCCGGCACGATCGAGCCCCCCGATCGCGCCGCGCAGCTCGACCGCTGGTGCCGACAATTGCTGCTGCGTTACGGCGTGCTGTTTCGCGATTTGCTGGCCCGCGAGGCGAGCGCGCCGCCGTGGTGGGAGCTGGTCCGCGTGCTGCGGCGGCTCGAATTGCGAGGCGAAATTCGGGGAGGAAGGTTCGTGGCGGGGGTCGGCGGCGAGCAGTTTGCCCTCGAATCGGCCGTTTCGCGACTTCGCGACCTGCGCGATGCCCCCTCCGGTTCCAGCTGGGCCCTCCTCTCGGCAGCCGATCCCCTCAATCTGACGAGCGTCCTGGCTAGTGGCCCGCGGATTCCGGCCATGCACAAGAACGCCCTCGTCGTGCACCAGGGAAGGTGCGTGGCGGCCAAAATTGCCGGGCGGATCGAAACCTTCGCCGAAATCGACCCTGCCCAGCAAATGCTCATTCGCAAATCGCTGCAGGTCGGCCGCCGAATTCATTTGGCGGCTGCGCCGGCTTTGCACTCGTGAAGCGGACCTCCACGGCGGTTCAATCGTCCGCTTTGTCCCCATCCTTGATGACAAACCGCGCCTTGAGCCGGGCCACTTCGCTGGCCAGACCGGCCGACTTGACGCTCCGCAGCACCTCTTCGAAATCCTTGTAGGCCGCCGGCGCTTCGTCCTTGGGATACTGCCGACAATTGGTGAGGATGTCGTGCTGCTCGAACGACTGGTCGATCGCTGCCTGGTCGAGTTCGCGAATCGCCCGCTTGCGCCCCAGCACGCGGCCGGCGCCGTGGTTCACGCTGTAGCAGCTTAGCGTCGCTCCGGCGTCGGCCACCATCACGCTCGATCCCGCCTGCGGATTGCCCGGCAGAAGGATCGGATGGCCGACCGACTCGTAAATCGTTCCCTTCAGCGCGTGGTGCCCGGCGGGGAAGGCCCGCGTCGCTCCCTTGCGATGCACCCAGGCGGGCCGGCTGCCGACGATCTCCTTGCGGGCGATGTTGTGGCTGATGAAATAGACCAGCTCGCCGGTCACTCCCGGCAGCACGGCCTGAAACGCCTCCAGCACCAGCGCGTTGATGAGCAGGTGGTTGAGCGTCGCGAAGTTCGCACCGAGGGCCATGTCGTCGAGATACGCGTCGGCTTCGGCCGTGCCCAGCGGAGCATAAACGAGCTCGCGATCCTGGCCCGGCAGGGGAATGTTCCAGCGGTCGAACTTTTCCTGCAGCGCGCGGAACTGCCCACTGGCCAGGTTGTGGCCGATGCCGCGCGAACCGCAGTGCGAGAGGAAGGCGACTTTGCCGTCGGCCAGGCCAAACACTTCGGCCGCGCGGCGGGCGCGGTCGTTGTCCTCGACCTGCACTACCTCGCACTCGCCAAAGTGATTGCCGCCGCCATACGAGCCGAGCTGGCTCACCTTGTCGGCGAACTTGCGGAAGGTTCCCGCCGCCAAATGCCGGTCGAGCCGCTCGCCGAGTGAATCGGGGGTGTCGTCGTGTCCCAAATGCCGCCAATCTTCGCAGCGCTCGGCCCAGTGGGGGGGAATACCAAGCTGCGTGCAGACCGACTCCGTCGCTCCCTCAACGAGCAGTTGCCGGCCCAGGTTCTCTGCGACCACGCGCCCCTGCTTGACGCTCCGCTGGCCGCGCCCCGCGCCGGTGGGGAGCCGGTCGCAAACCGCCTCAATCAGCGCCCGGCGGGTCGGCCGGTCGGCGATCAGCTCGGCCGGCAGGTCGAGCTGCAAGAGGCTCATCGAGCACTTGATATCGACCCCCACCGGGCCGGGATAAACGTGCGTCGGCGAAACCAACACGCATCCCACCGGCGCGCCGTAGCCGCAGTGGCCGTCGGGATTGAGGACCAGTTCCGACACTCCCGGCCCCAGACGCGAGTTCACCGCCTGCTGGAGACACAGCTCGTCGAACGTGCTCCGAATCGCCTCGGTGCCGATGACCGTGATCGGCTTGGTGCTGGTCCCCGTGGGCAAAATGGCGGTCGCTTCGCCGGTGGGGATGAGCTGGTGCATGGCATGGCTAAGAGTGCGGGACCTGGAAAGCCGGAATTGTCGGAAGTGACACGCCGGCCCGGATTTAGTTCGCGGCCGCCAGCGTAGTGGCTGAGCCAAGCGGGAGCAAACCAGGGGAGTTCAGGGAGATGATTGTTTGAACAACTATTGTCTTGACATCTATTTGACCGATCCCTATAGTAAGGCTAGCTAAAAGCATCCCTTTCCCCGCGCGCGGAGTTTGACCATGCGTTTCGCCAAGCACAGCCCGGTCATTGTCATTGGGGGGGGGCCGGCAGGTTCGACGGCGGCCACGCTGATCGCTAAGGGGGGCCAAGAGGTGCAACTCTTTGAGCGCGAGCACTTCCCCCGGTTTCACATTGGCGAGTCGCTGATTCCGGAAACCTATTGGGTGCTGGAGCGGCTCGACATGCTTCCCAAAATGAAGCGGAGTCATTTCGTCAACAAACACAGCGTGCAGTTCGTCAACCAGCATGGCCGGCTCAGCGAGCCGTTCTATTTCTTCGATAACAAGCCCCACGAATGCAGCCAAACCTGGCAGGTCCGCCGCAGTGAGTTCGACCATCTGATGCTGGAAAACGCCCGCGATCACGGCGTAAAGGTATTCGAAGGGGTTCGCGTGCTCGAAATCCTCTGGGAAGGGGAACGGGCCGTGGGCGTCAAGGTTCAGGACGAAGATGGCAGCGTGGGGGAAGTGCGGGCCGATGTCATCGTCGATGCCAGCGGCCAAAGCTCCATGATCATGAGCCGGCTCAATCTGCGAGAGTGGGATCCGGTCCTCAAAAAGGCAGCGATTTGGACCTATTGGGAAGGGGCTTATCGCGATACTGGGCGCGATGAAGGGGCCACGATGGTCCTGCAAACGCAAGGCAAAAACGGCTGGTTCTGGTATATCCCGCTGCACGATAACATCCTCAGCGTGGGCATCGTGGCGGCCTATGATTACCTGTTCAAAAACCGGGCCAGCACCGACTACGAGACGATTTACTTCGAGGAAGTCGCCCGCTGTCCCGAAGTTGCCCGGCGAATCGCCCCCGCCAAGCGCTACTCGCAGTTCTTCGCCCAGAAAGAATACTCCTACCGCAGCAAGCGGGCCGCCGGCGACGGCTGGGTGCTGGTCGGAGACGCCTTTGGCTTTCTCGATCCGCTCTATTCCTCCGGCGTTCTGCTAGCGCTCAAATCGGGGCAACTCGCGGCCGACGCGGTGGTCGAGGGGCTGGCCAAGGGAGATACCTCCGCCGCGCAGCTTGGTGCCTGGGAAGCGGGCTACGTCCGCGGCATGGACCGCATGCGTCGCTTGGTGTGCGAATACTACGAGGGCTTCAGTTTCGGCCGGTTCGTCAAGCGTCATCCGCACAAGAAGGGGGCGATCACCGATTTGCTCATTGGCGATCTCTTTCGCGACGAGCTCGACGAAGTTTTTGAGCTGATGGACGAAATGAAAGCCGAGCAGGGAGCCTTTGAAGAGCCGGCGCTGGCGGCGACTTAAGACATTAGTTCAACGTTCAAGGTTCCAAGTTCAAGGTCGCGGAAGAGCCAGGCATGTCGGCTGCCGCTCAAACCTCGGTTCGCTCCGGTCCTTGGCTGTGGCTGTTCTATGCCCTGATGATCGCCAGCACAATCGGCGGCTTTTTGGTGATTGCCCAACTCGGCCGCAATCTAGCTCCGGCGGAATCGTCCGACACTGTCACCGCACTAGCGGTCCCCAGCACGGCGGCCAACCCGGCGAAGGCCAAAGCTGCGGGGGGGCACGCACTCTGGCATGTGCTGCTGGCCCTCGCCGCCGTGATTGCCGTTGGGCAGGTGCTAGGTCGGCTTTTTCCCCTGATTGGCCAGCCCCCCGTCATTGGCGAAGTGCTGGCGGGGATCGCCCTGGGGCCTTCGCTTTTGGGGCACTTTTGGCCGGCGGGTTACGAATATCTGCTGCCCCCCAGCGTTGCGCCGCATTTGGGGATCATCGCGCAGCTGGGAGTGATTCTGTATATGTTCGCGGTCGGACTGGAGCTCGACACGGGCCGCCTGCGCGGCTACGGCCATGCCGCCCTGGCCATTTCGCACGCCAGTATTGTGGCCCCATTTAGCCTCGGAGCGCTGCTGGCCCTGGGCATCTACCCCCAGGTCGCTGCACGCGAGGTGCCGTTCACGGTGTTTGCCCTGTTTCTGGGGGTGGCGATGTCGATCACGGCGTTTCCCGTGCTGGCCCGCATTCTCACCGACCGCGGGCTGGCCCGCACACCACTCGGAGTTTTGGCCCTGGCCTGCGCGGCGACGGACGATGTCACCGCCTGGTGCCTGCTGGCCTTTGTCAGCGGCGTGGCCCAGGCGCAGGTTGGCGGAGCGCTGCTGGTGGTGCTTTGGACGATCGGCTACTTGATCGTCATGTTCTTCGTCGTCCGCTCGCTAATCGGCCGCTGGCTCGCAACTTCGTCCGAGCGGACCATTTCGTCGGGGCAAATCGCCCTGGTGATTCTGGCCCTGCTCGCCTCGGCCTTGGCCACCGAATGGATCGGCATCCACGCCATTTTTGGGGCGTTTATCCTCGGCGCGGTTATTCCGCACGATAGCCCCCTCGCCGAGCAATTGGGCAAACACATCGAAAGCGTGGTCGTCGTGCTGCTCTTGCCCGCGTTCTTTGCCTTCACCGGCATGCGGACCGAAATTGCCCTCGTCAGCGGCTGGGGGGATTGGCTGCTGTGCGCGATCATCATCTTGGTGGCGACGCTCGGCAAATTCGGCGGCACGCTGGTCGCCGCCCGCCTGGTCGGCCAGACCTGGCGCGATTCGGCCGGCCTGGGCATCCTGATGAACACCCGCGGCCTGATGGAGCTGATTGTGCTGAACGTTGGCCTCGATCTCGGCATCATCACCCCGCGTCTCTTCGCCATGATGGTGGTCATGGCGATTGCGACGACAGTGGCGACCGGCCCGCTGCTGGGGCTGGTCGGAAGTTCCGGGCGGAAAACCACTGCCAGCTAAGGCTGAGCCTTCAAGCCTTCGTCGAATTGCTCGAGCTCCAGCTTGGCCCGCTCCAAAGCAATCTGCGCCCGCTCGACGGCCAAACGCTTAACCCGCAGTTCGGCTGCCGAAATGGTGGCACTCTGGTGCATTTTTTGGGCTTCGTCGAATTCTTCGCGAGCCGCTTGAAACTCCGACTCCGCCGCGCGGATGTCAAGAATTTTGAGATCGCGGCTGATGAGGCGTTTGGGCGCGGCTGCAACGGTTGCTGGGGGCTTATCGGTGGTCACGGTGCGCGTAGGAACGATGCCCACCGCGGGGGCCGCTGCCTCTTTCGGGGGCATGGCGGGGCATGAAAGCTCGGCCTCGGCGGGTCGCCGACCGGCAGCATGGCATTTGAGGCAACTGGCCGACTTGGTCGCTCCCAGTTCCAGCCGCAACTGCGCCACCAGCCGCTCCAGCTCGCGAATTTTGTCTGCCGTATTGCTTTCATCGGCGGGCTTACCAGCCGGGGGAGGGGTGGCGATCGCATCGGCACCCGTCGCGGCAGGGGCAATTCTCGCCTGAATCACGAACAGCGGTTGCGGCCGTTCGTCCTTGTCGTCCATTGCTTCGGCGAAGAGCAGCGCGCCGCCGGCCGCGATCGTCGCGCTCCACCGCAGCTTCCGCGAATCGACGCTCGGCAAGGGGTTTTTTCCTTCCCCCCGGCCCACGCTCGATTGCTCGGCCGCGATGCGGATCGAGATGCTCTCGTCGAACACCGTGGGTCGGAGCACGAGCTCCGTTCCCGCCAGCCGCGTGACCACGGCCTCCGCGCGAACCCCGTTGACCGACTCCGACGAGAGCAGCACGGGCTCTTCGTTGCCGACGCGAATCGATGCCTCGCGACCGCTCACCGTCAGCACTTGCGGCGCGGCGAGCACGCTCACCCCCTTCAGCTTGCCGAGTCGGTCGCGGACCTGATCGACTTTCTCGGCGGGAATTTCCGCAAAGACGAGCTTTTCCTCGCCGATCGGCTGGATGCCGTCGGTAGTTTGAATCACCAGTTCCCGGAGTGTCGTTCCCGATCCGAAAATCGCCCGCCGATCGAGGCTGAACACGCGCACGTCCAGCAAGACTTGCGGTTCGTTCGTAGCGGGAATCGCGGCGGCTTCGGGCAGCGGTGCCGCGGTCGTCTTGGCGGCGGACGCGGGCGGGGCGGACTGCGCAGTCGTCGGCCGCCAGGTGACGAGCGATAGTCCCACGGCTAGGGCGAAGGGGACGAGGGCGAGTCCCCAAAGGAGACGACTCGATTCCTGGGGCGATCTAGCGCGAGTTTGGAGCAACATCTGAATTCTCCGGGCTAAAGGACTGGAAGGTTCCCAAATGGCGAGAGTCGCGCCGCCCGCCTGGGCCGGGCCGGCATCGCGGGCCCAAGCCACGAGGGCGGCGGCATAGTCGAGAGGAGCCTCGCCAGCCGCCTCGGCATCGGCGAGGAATTCCTGATCGTGGCGCACGCCGCGGCGCAGCCACCAAAAGAGCGGATGCAGGGCCAAGAGCGGCAAGAGCAGGCGTTCGAGCGATAAAAGCCACAAATCGCCGCGGCGAATGTGAGCCCATTCGTGCGCCAGAGCGGCCCGAATGGCCGGGCGGTTGCTTTCGCGAGTCGCTTCGACCGGCAGCAAAATTCGTGGCCGCGCCGCGCCGAGCGCCACGGCGGTCGCGATTTGGTCGCTCGTGCGCAAGCCCGGCTCCGGGCAATTCGCGACCAGCCGCGCCAGCTCCTGTCGGGCCCAAGTCGGCGGTTCGTGCGAATGGGCCACCAAGCGGCAAGCGCGCAACCAACCTAGCAGCATCCAGCCGGCGGAAGCCAGGGCGGCAAAGAGCCAGAGTAAGGTCAAGAGCGGGGGCAATTCGCGGAGCCAATCAATTTTTTCAGCGATAGGCGTGGGGTGTTTCGCCACAGGCTGGAATGGAGCGGCCTCCGACCGTTGCGGCGACGGCTCAACCTCGCGGGTGGATTCCCGCGGAATGCTCGGCCGCGCGAAAACCGTCGGCCGGCTGCGTGTCTCGGCAGCAAGCGGCGAAGCGAATATTCGGGGCCGCCCCGGAATCAGGCTCGCCACGGCCAACAGGGCTAGGCCCAGCCACGCTCCCCAAGCCAGGGCGACGCGCGTTTGCGGTCGGCGGGCGATCAGGCGGGCGGTGGCCAGCGTCGAAAGGACGACCGTGGCTCCAATCAGGTAATCCACCAGCCAGCCGCCGAGTTGCATCAGAGGCCAATTCATGGGGTTTCTCCCTTTTCCGAGCCAAGCCGCTCGCGGGCGGCAGCGATTTGCTGTTCGAGGCGATCGAGTTCGCCGGCCGAAGGGGGGCGGCCTTGAATCGCGTGGACGAGGTATTCGTCGAGCGCCCCGTCGAAAACCGTCGCCAAAAAGCCCTGGGCCAGGTCGCGCAGGGTGGCTTCGCGATCCACTTTGGCGAAGTAGGCGTAGGTCTTTCCCTGGGCGACGTGGCCGATCAGCCCTTTGCGTTCCATCACCTGCAGTAGGCTCAAAACCGTGGTGTAGGCCAGTTCGGCCCCTTCGCGGTTGATCCCATCGCAAACGTCGCGAACGCTGGCCTGGCCCAAGTGCCACAAGACCTTGAGGGCCTGCAATTCTCGCTGAGAGGGGGGAGTGGGGGGCACGAGAGATAGCTCCTACTAGGCGACCAGTAATTCCACGCGGGATTGTACTGGTCGGCCAGTAGTTGTCAAGCTCGGAAACTTCACCACCCGCAAATTCGCGGTCCAAGCCTGTAGTCCCCCTGTTTCAAGTTTCCGTCCGGGGGGCGTTCCTCTATATTTCCTCTGCAGCACCTGGGTGGCCTGCGGGGTGGTGTCCGCTGCCGCGTGGGCCAGGAATCATCGCGAAATTGACAGCAGGAAAATGGCAAAAACCAAAGACGAGAAAAAGCCGGCCGATGGAGGCTGGCGGGAAACGGTTGAATCAATCGCGATGGCGGTGGTGCTGGCGCTGCTCTTTCGCGGGTTCGTGGCGGAGGCGTTTGTCATTCCGACCGGGTCGATGGCCCCCACCCTGCAAGGGCGGCATAAGGACGTGAAGTGTCCCCAGTGCACCTTCTGGTATCAAACGAGCGCGAGCGACGAGCGGACCCCCGACAATCGCCTGACCGGCCGGCACGTGACGACCACCACCTGCCCAATTTGCCGCTATACCCAGACGCTCGACCTCTTCAATAAGCCGAACGACGGCTCGTTCAGCGGCGACCGGATCATTGTCGGCAAATTCGCCTACGATCTGGCCGAACCGCGGCGGTGGGATGTCATCGTCTTCAAGTATCCTGGCGGCGCGACGCAGAACTACATCAAGCGGCTGATTGGCCTGCCGAATGAGCGGGTGCGAATCGTCGGTGGCAATATCCATGTCGCCCCGCGCGAGCTTCCTGATACGGCCCTCCGAATTGCCCGTAAAGACCCATCAAAGCTTGACGCGCTCCTGCAACTGGTGGACGACACCGACTACATCCCCGAACTGCTCACCAAGGTCGGTTGGCCGAGCCGCTGGCAAGAGTTTGGCCTAACGAGCGGCGTGCAGCCCGCTTGGAAAGTCGAAAACGGCGGCCGGGCGTTTGTCTGCGATGGCACGCAGAATCGTGACGCCTGGCTGCGATACCGGCACCTGGTTCCTTCGCACGAGGACTGGGCCTTGATCGAACTCTCGAACCAATTGCCGAGCGACGTGCCGCAACGCAAAGGACAGCTCATTACCGATTTTTACGCCTATAACTCGGAGCACTGGATCGAACAGATTCCCCCCGAAGGGTACGACTACAGGAAGGGGCCCTTCGCGACCGATCCCCTGAAGCCGGGAACCTACGATCCGGACCAATACGATCCCACCGTTCCCGGCCCCGGCGCGCCCCCCGCGCCGGAAGCCTTCGGAATGCATTGGGTGGACGACCTCGCCGTGGAATGCCTCGCCGATGTGACTTCTTCCGGCGGGGAATTGCTGCTGGAGCTGATCCGCGCGGGAACTCACCACCAGTGCCGGATCGACCTTGCCACCGGCACGGCGACGCTCGGCATGATCGATAACGCCGGCCAGCCGGTGGAGTTCGTGGAGGGTGAGCGAAAGACATTCGGTCCCAAAGCTCAGACCACCGTGAAAGGCCCGGGCAACTATCGCCTGCGGCTGTCGAATTGCGATCACGAAATGCTGCTCTGGGTGAATGGCTCGGTCGTCAAATTCGACGGGCCGACACGGTACGAATCGACGGAAGTCGTCAGCCCCGACTGGGTGCCCGAGGAGCCTGGCGACTTGGCCCCCGCCGGGATTGGTTCACACGGAGCGGCGGTGAAGCTGAGCAGCTTGCGGGTATATCGCGATAAGTATTACATCGCCACGATGCACAGCAACAACGACTACGAAATCGCGGTCACTCCGCTGCAGTTGCGAGCGATCTTCGCCAATCCTGATCTGTGGTATCCCGGCGATTCGGCCAGCGGACCAACCGGCGAGCGGGGCATTTTCGACGACGGCTCGCGGCGACATATCGAATTCGTGCTGCTGGATAATCAATTCTTGCCGCTCGGCGATAACAGCCCGTTTAGTTCCGACGGCCGGTTTTGGCAGGGCCACCACTACGTCGAGCGCGACCTACTCATCGGCAAGGCGCTGGTGATCTATTGGCCGCACACCTGGAACCGGCCGATTCCCTATCAGCCGAACTTCAGCAAGATGGGACGGATTCGATAACCATAAGGCAGCCGAGACACCTGCCCCACGAGTCACGGAGGACGCGATGCCAATTCTCGAAGCGGAAGGTCTCGTCAAAACCTACGGCCGCCGCCGCGTGGTGGATGGGGTCGGCTTCAACGTCGATTATGCCGAGATTGTCGGCCTGCTGGGGCCCAACGGCGCGGGAAAAACGACCAGCTTTCGCATGACGTGCGGCCTCGTGGAGCCCGACAAGGGGCTGGTCACGCTCAGCGGCGTCGATGTGACGAACTGGCCCATGTATCGCCGGGCCAAGGAAGGGATGGGCTATCTGGCCCAGGAAGCGAGCGTGTTTCGCAAGCTGTCGGTCGAGCAAAACCTGCTCGGCGTGATGGAATTGCTTGGCTTTGACCGGACGAAGCGGCGCAACCGCTGCGACGAACTGCTGGAGCAATTCAAGATTACGCACATTCGCAAAAGCACGGCGGGATCGCTCTCCGGCGGCGAGCGGCGGCGGCTCGAAATCGCCCGCTGCCTGATTAGCGACCCTGCGATCATTCTCCTGGACGAACCCTTCACCGGCATCGACCCGGTCACCATCGAGAGCATTCAGGGGATCATCCGCGAGCTGAAAACTCGCGGCATCTCGATCCTAATTACCGACCACCAGTGGCGCGAAACGCTCGACATCGTGGACCGGAGCTACATCATCGTGAAGGGTGCGGTGCTGACGCACGGCCCG
>JANRLS010000237.1:0-2753 GCA_033762315.1 Pirellulaceae bacterium | reverse complement strand
GTCGCGACGGTGCCGCTCTTGTGGATTATTCCGCTGAGTCTCTATTTGGTCTCGTTCATCGTGGCGTTCGACCATCCGCGGTGGTATTCGCGCACCTTCCACTGCGTGGCGACGGTCCTCGTGCTGCTGCTCGTGGCCAATTACGAAGACTCTTTGGATCACCTCAGCACCGCGCTCAATTTCCTTGGCGGCTATTCGGGGGACGAAGCGTTCAAGCTGTGGCGCAGCATGCCCCTCTATTGCATCGTCGCTTTCGCGGGGCTGTTTTTGGTGTGCCTCGTCTGTCACTGCGAATTGGCCGCCCTCAAGCCGCCCCCGCGGCATCTGACGGCCTTCTTCCTCACGATGTCGGCCGGCGGGGCGCTGGGTGGCATTTTCTGCAATTTGGTGGCTCCGTACATTTTCGTGACCTTTTTCGAGCTGCCGCTCGCCATTTTGGCGGCCGTCGCCGTCGCCTTCGTGTTCCTATTGATGGCGGCGCGGCAGTGGCGCTGGCCGGGCGCGATGCCGGTCGTTGCCGTCGCGGGCGCGGCCGCGCTGCTTTTGGTGGCCTATGGACAAATCGGCCTGCCGCAAGGCAATGATCCCCAGGCCGACCGCATCGTGCTCCATCGGGCGCGGAACTTCTATGGCCTCGTCAGCGTCGAGCATCGCTCGCGAAACGAGCCGGAATACACGAACTTCGCCTTCCGCAGCGGCCACATCATCCACGGCCGCCAATATGCCGATCCCGCCCGCCGCAACGACACCAACATCGCCTATTGGGGGCCGGGCACCGGCTCGCGGAAGGCGATGGAGCACGTCGCCAAGCGCCCGGGCTGTCGCATCGGCATCGTGGGGCTGGGGATCGGCACGCTGGCCGGGTTCGCCAAGCCGGATGATTACGTTCGGATGTACGAAATCAATCCCGAAGTGGTGGCGATCGCGAAACAGTACTTTCATTTCCTCGCCGATTGCCCCGCCAAGCAGGATATCGTGCTCGGCGATGCCCGCCTGCAACTGGAGCGCGAGCTGCGCGACACCGGTTCCCACCAGTTCGATGTCCTTTGCCTCGACGCCTTCAGCGGCGATGCGGTCCCCACCCATTTGCTGACCGACGAAGCCTTTGCCCTTTATAAGCAGCACCTCGCCGACGATGGGATCATCGTGGTCAACATCACCAACACCTATCTCGATCTGTACCCGGTCGTCAAAAAGCTGGCTGAAAAGCACGGCCTGAAGCACACCCGCGTCTTTTCCCCCGGCAGCGGCGGGCTGACCTATCGCACCTATTTCGTGCTGCTGACAAACGACGAATCGTTCCTCCTGGCCACGCCAGAAACGATCGCCGAACTTCCCGAATCGTTCCGCAAGCAGCGCGACGTTCCCCTCTGGACCGACCGCTACCACAATCTGTTTCAGGTTTTGCAGTAGGCCGGGCGAATTACCGTGGGCGCCTGGGTTTTGTACCCATAACCCAGTGCGTAGTACCATCGATACCATCCAATAGCCGGGACAAAACTGGGTCCCGGCCAGGAAAAACGGAGCGTGAAATCGAGTCGGGTGGGCTGTGCCCACCAATGCCTGTGGTGGGCGAAGCCCACCCTACGAATTCGTGACCAGACTAGTCACGGCGACCAACTTTTTTTGGCGCGACTTAGGGCGACGGGCAACGTCGCAAGTTGGCCTGCGGCAAGAGGCTGCGAAAAGGGGTCGCGACGTAAGTCTCGGTGGCGGCGAAAATCCGCGCGCGAGTTTCTTGACGCGCGGATGTTTCTTTCAGATAACTACGGCAGTTCTGTTCAGATGCCACATTGCGTCCCGCCAGGAGTATCGCCATGCCTCGTGCATCCGCCGCCAAACGCCAGTCCATGCACGTTCCAAATTCCGCGGTGTGGGCACCTCTTTCGGGTGATCTTTCTACCAGGTTTCCAGAAACCCCCATGCTTGGCCCAAATGGAAACCAATTGGCTGATTCTGGCCCCGAGGAGGGGGGCGCGAACGCTGCCGGGGAATTGTCGCAAAGCGTTGGTAAAAAACGGGTTGTGGCGAGCGGTCGAGTAGGGATGGAGGTGGACGAAAGGGTGCCCGCCGCGAGCGCAGGTTTCCACGGGGGTGAGAATCGTGGAAACCATGCGCAAGTCGTTATTCTGCAGGGAGTTAGCGACGATTTTCGGTCGATTTTCTGGAATTCGAGTGGAAACCTGCCAGACACTCCGTCTCGCCGGCTGAATGTCTTGGAGTTAGTAGGCTCCGCTTTAGCATAGCAATGTCGATACTCACATGATGCTGCGTCGAGGCGCAACCAATATCCGCGCAAAAGTATGATGCTGAAGCGTAAGCTACGTGAGGATATCACTTTCGCGCCTACTCCAGCCCCATCGCTCCCGCGGGCGGAATTTGCACGCCGCCCACGCGGCCCAGGCGGCCGCTGGGAAGGAACCGGGGCTCGATGCCGAAGGTGAAGCCCAGGTTGTCGCGGCTGGCGTCGAAGTTGAAGCCGAGCTTGATGAGGAACGATTCGCCGACCCGCGTGAAGGCGAAGTTCTGCCCGATGTTGCCAGTCGGGCCGAGGTCGAACGTCGCCCCGCCGGTGGCGATCCACTTCTCGCTCATTCGATAGCTGAACGAGCCGGTGACGATGTCGCTGCTGATGGGGCCTTGGGTGGTGCGGTAGCCGACATACACATTGCCATATTCGGGCCGGCTGACGATGGCGCCGACCGTCGTCTGCTGCAGCCCCATGCTGAAGACGTCGTAAAACCCATCGGAAA